>JAWLFT010000116.1:0-6426 GCA_041685435.1 Roseovarius sp. | reverse complement strand
CGACGCCGTCGAGCCGATCATGGTCAAGACCAACGTGGACAAGTCCTTCGGCTATTACTCCATCGGCTTCGCGCGCAAGGATAGCGGCATCACCTCGCTTGAGGACATGCAGGGCAAGGTCTTCGCCTTCGGCGATCCGAACTCCACCTCCGGCTACCTGATCCCGTCGATCGAGATTCCCGCGGATATCGGTGCCAGCATGGAATCGGGCGACTATTTCGGCGAGGTGAAATTCGTCGGTGGTCACGAGCAGACCATCGTCGCGGTGGCCAATGGCGACGTCGATGCCGGCGTGACCTGGGCCGACGGCATGGGCGCGTGGGAAGACGGTTACAACTCGGGCGCGCTGCGCAAGGCCTCTGATGCGGGTCTGGTGGACATGAACCAGATGGTCGAGATCTGGAAATCGAAGCCCATTCCCGAAGGCCCGATCGTGCTACGCACAGCTCTGCCCGAGCGGGTCAAGGTCGATATCGCCACGCTGACCGCGTCGCTGCCCTACATGGACGCCGATTGCGCCTATAACTTCATGGCCGGCGAGGCTCTCGGGTTCCAGCCGATCGACCATGACGCCTACACCTCGATCATCGAGGCGCGCAAATCCAAGATGTAAGCCTACGCGGCTTGTCCAATGACCGGGCCTGCACACGCGCGGGCCCGGTCTTACGTGACGGGGGACGGAGATGAGCGATCTGACGACCGGACAAATGGGCGCGCGCCGCGTAGACAGCGTGCAATCCGCCTATATGGAGATGACGCGGCGCAAGCGGCTTTACGGCGCGGTGATGCTTATCGTGTTCATCGCGCTGATGGTGTCGGGGTTTCGCGTGGCCGACGAGCGCAACGCGGGCGGTTTCTGGGACGGCATCGGCAATATCTTCCAGTTTCCCGGCGAGGTTCTCACGGAAGCGGGCGAGAAGATCACGAATCTGCCCGGTCTGATGTGGAAATTCCTGCCCTCGCTGATCGAGACGGTGAATATCGCGGCGGCCGCGACACTTCTGGGGGCGATCTTCGGCGTGCTGATTTCGCTTCTGGCCACGCGCGGACTGGCAAGATGGCCGCGGCTCATCGGGATGTTCCGGCGGCTGATGGATATCCTGCGCGCCGTGCCGGAAATCGTGATCGCGCTGATCCTGATCTTCATCCTGGGCGGTGGTCCGGTGCCGGCGATGATCGCCATCGCGCTGCATACCGTCGGCGCGCTCGGCAAGCTGTTTTCGGAAGTCAACGAGAATGCCAGCCTCAAGCCCATCGAGGGGCTGCACTCGGTCGGGGCGAGCTGGGCGCAGCGCATGTGGCTGGGCGTGATCCCGCAGGTGGCGCCCAATTACCTCAGCTATGCGCTCCTGCGATTCGAGATCAACATCCGCGCCTCGGCGATCCTCGGCTTCGTGGGGTCCGGCGGGATCGGCTATGATCTCAAGAACGCGTTCAGCTGGGGTCAGGGCCGGTATGACGAGGTTGCCGCGATATTTCTGCTGCTTTTCGGCACGATCGTGTTCTTCGACCAGATGTCGGGGCGTTACCGCAACAAACTGATCGGCGAGGGCTGAGACGATGACCATGATCACCGCAACGGATCCCGGCCGCTTCGATGCCCTTGGGTACTTCACGCGCAAGAAGCGTATGGCACTGGCCGTGCCGGCCGTGATCCTGGCCTATTTCGTGTACATCTTCTTCGCTTTCGACATCCCCGGGCTGGCCGAGCGCGCGCGGCTCGACAATGCGCGCATCCTCGTCGCCGACAGCTACAGCTACAAGACGCATGTTACGCGCGACAACAGGACGGGCGACCTGACCATCGCGGTCGAGGGCGAGCGCAAGGGCACCTGGCCCGAGGGGCGCAGTCCCGATTGGGTCTCGGTCGAGGGCGAAGATCGCGCCCTCGTGACGCTCAAGGGCGGGCAGCAAGTGCTGATCGACGGCAACACGATGCGCTACGACGTGCCCGGTTACGGCCTGATCACGGCAGAGGCGTCGCGCCGCGAGGGCGTTCAGCTCGATCTGCCGACGGCGGATGTGCCCGACTGGATCAGCGCCACCAACACGCGTGTCGACATCACCACCGAGGCCGGGCGCGTGACGCTCACCAAGGCGCGCACCGAGGTCATGCGCTATCACTTCGGCTGGGAGTTGTTCTGGTTCACGCTCGACAGCCCGTTCTACGGCAAGAGCTTTTTCGAGCTCGCCGGTCTCGCGCTGTCGGGCGATCGCGTGGTCGAGGGCAAGAGCAACATCGCGGCCATCACGCATGACATCTGGAACAACAAGATGTGGCAGCACAAGGATGTCATGTGGGCGATCTTCGAGACCATCCTCATGGCCTTTCTGGGCACCATGGGGGCGGGGCTGGTGGCGCTGCCGCTGGCCTTCGCCGCCGCGCGAAACTTCTCGCCGGTGATGGCGGTGCGCGCGGTTGTGCGGCGCATCTTCGATTTCGTCCGCGGGGTGGATGCGCTGATCTGGACGATCATTCTGGCGCGCGCCTTCGGGCCCGGGCCGTTGACCGGAACGCTGGCCATCCTGCTGACCGACACCGGCACCTTCGGCAAGCTGTTTTCCGAAGCGCTGGAAAACGTGGACAAGCGCGAGATCGAGGGCGTGCAGTCCACAGGGGCCAAACCCCTGCAACGCTACCGTTTCGGGGTCATTCCGCAGATCACGCCGATCCTGCTGAGCCAGCTGCTCTATTACCTCGAATCCAACACCCGCAGCGCCACCATCATCGGCGCGATCACCGGTGGCGGTATCGGGCTTTTGCTCACCCAAGCGATGATCACGCAGAAGGACTGGGAAGAGGTCAGCTACTACATCATCCTGATCCTTCTCATGGTCATGGTCATGGACACCGTTTCAGGGTGGTTGCGGCGGCGGCTCATCGCACCGGATGACAGCGGGCGGTGAGACGGCGGACCGAGGTACTTGGACCGAGAAGACTGCGGGAGCTTTGGTTTCTTCTGGCGCCAAGTAAGCCCCGACGGAGGCATTAATCCCTTCAAGGAGCGAGGCATGACGCGATTACAAGCCGACCGTGCGGTCATCCATCCCGAATGCGAGATCACCGATTGCATCTTCGGGGCCTTTACCGAGGTGGGCAGCGGCAGCCGTCTCGCGCATGTGACGGTGGGGAATTATTCCTATTGCGACCGGACCTGCGACCTGGCCAATGCCCGGATCGGCAAATTCGCCAATATCGCCAGCTTCGTGCGGGTGGGCGCCACGGATCACCCCCTGGATCGCGCAAGCATGCATCACTTCGTCTACCGGTCGGCGTCGTACTGGGAAGATGCGGAGGATGACGCGCAGTGGTTCGCGCAGCGGCGCGCGCGGCTGGCGCGGATCGGGCATGACACCTGGATCGGTCACAATGCCCAGGTGAAGCCCGAGGTCACCGTGGGACATGGTGCGGTCGTTGCGGCGGGGGCGGTGGTGACGCGGGACGTGGCCCCCTACATGATCGTCGCGGGAATGCCCGCCCGGCCGTTGCGCGCGCGGCTCGGCGCGGATCTGGCAGAGCGGATGATGGCGCTTGGCTGGTGGGACTGGGATCATGCCCGCCTGCGCGCGGGACTTGCGGATTTCCGCGGTCTCTCGGCACCTGCATTCCTGGAAAAACATGGCGACTGAGCATGAAAGGCGGCCACGCGGACCGCCTCATCTGTACCGAAAACTGGTCGACGTAAAAACGCCAATCAGATGCGTGTCGTGTGGCTTGTCCATGTGACAACGCAGAGGCCGAAGTGGGGCAGCTTCAGAGATCCGTCAAGGTCAGGGTAACGCGGTCGCCGGCGAACCACGTATGCCCGTACTCGACGGGTATCCCGTCCGGTCCGACATTCAGGCTCGTGCTGCGCAACAAGGGTCCGCCCTCGTGGATCTCCAGGTGTAACGCCTGCGCGGCGCTTGCGACTTCGGCAGTCAGGCGCGTTTTGGCCCTGGTGTAATCCCCGACCCCGCTTTGCCGTAGCGCCGCTGTCACGCTGGGGTTTTCGCGCAACGCGCGTTCGATCCCCGGCAGCCGGGTGATCGGAAAAACGCTTTCGCTCAGCGCGATCGGCAGGCCATCGGCCAGGGACAGCCCGTGACAGGCAAGCACCTGGTCGCCTTCGGTGAGGTCGAGCATCTGCGCCTCGGTGTCGGCGGCGGCACGGAGCTCCAGCGCCAGCACTTTCCGGCCGGGGCTGCGCCCCGCCCGCGACAGGTTCTCGTGGAACCGCACCCGCTTGCCAAGCGGATAGTCCGTGGGGCGTGCCGCCACGAACGCCCCCGCGCCGCGCCGCGTGCGCACGACACCGTCCTCGACGAGTGCCGAGAGCGCGTGCCGCACCGTGTGCCGGTTGACGCCGAAGCGCGTCGCCAACTGCGCTTCCGTCGGCAGCTTGTCGCCGGGGACATAGCGACCCTGGCCTATATCCTCGCGCAGGGTACGGCTGATCGCCACCCAAAGGGGGGTCTTGTTACCCAAGTTTCACAAATCCCTTCTCGCAAATCCCGGTCATTTCTGACATAAGTAGTATAGTTGTATAGGAAGCGCACGATATGTCGACATGAAAGATTCGGCGGATTTCGATACGGATCGCCGCGCATGGATGGGGCTGATGGCGCGCGCGCCCGCCGGCCGGGTCGGGGAGCTTCTGGACGGCGCAATCACGCGCCCCGTGTTCGAGTGGCTGCGCGCGCCGGAATATGGCAGCGTCATGGTGCGCGGGCGCGCCGGGGCCACTGGCGCGCCGTTCAATCTGGGCGAGATGACCGTGACCCGCTGCGCGGTTACGCTGGCCACCGGCGAGGTTGGGCATGCCTATCTGAAGGGACGCCGCCGCGAGGATGCCGAAGCCGCAGCGATGGTGGACGCGTCGATGCAGACCGATGCGGCCGAGGACCTGCGCAGGCGGGTCCTGGCGGTCTTGTCCGCCGAGGCCGGGACCCGCCGGACAACCCGCGCAGCCAAGGCCGCCGCGACAAAGGTGGACTTCTTCACGATGATGCGGGGCGAGGCATGACATCCCATACCAGTTTGCGTCCAGGCTTTGCAGATCCGGCCGTTGAGGCGGCACAGGCGTTTCGCGCGATCATGCGGGCCATGGCCCGGCCCGGCACCATCGAGACCGCGACGGGCCTCATGCCACCCCCGCCGCTATCGGCTGCGGCGGGTGCGGTGCTGTTGACGCTTTGCGATGCGGAAACACCGCTTTACTTGGCCGGAGCGGTCAACAACGACGCGGTGCGCGCGTGGATCACCTTTCATACCGGCGCGCCGCTCCGTGACGCTGCGCGGTGCAGTTTTGCCCTGGGCGCATGGGACGCGCTGATACCGCTTTCGGACTATCCGGTCGGCACCGCTGAGTATCCCGACCGTTCCGCGACGCTGATCGTGGAGATGACCGACCTTGTGTCTCAAGGGGCCACCCTGCGCGGCCCCGGTATCGAAACGCAAGCGTATCTGTCGCTTCCGGAAACGGAGGCGTTCCGATGCAACAGGGCGCAGTTTCCCCTCGGTCTGGATTTCATTCTGACCAGCGGTGATCGGCTCGCGGGGCTGCCTCGCACCACCCGAGTGGAGGCGGCCTGATGTATGTAGCGGTCAAGGGCGGCGCGCGCGCCATCGAGAACGCGCATGCCTGGCTGGCCGAGGAACGGCGCGGCGACCCGGCGGTCGCCGAGCTGTCGCTTGCGCAGATCCGCGAGCAACTCAGCCTTGCCGTCAACCGGGTCATGGCCGAGGGATCGCTTTACGATCCAGATCTCGCGGCGCTGGCCATAAAGCAGGCGCGCGGCGATTTGATCGAGGCGATCTTCCTCATTCGCGCCTATCGCACCACGCTGCCCCGGTTCGGCACTTCAGAGGCGATCGAGACATCCCGAATGGCCTGCGACCGGCGCATCTCGGCCACCTTCAAGGATCTGCCGGGCGGGCAGCTTTTGGGGCCGACCTTCGATTATACGCATCGTCTTCTGGATTTCAAGCTGGCCGCCGAGGGCGATCCGGCACCGGCCCCCGAGATGGCCCCCGATATGGCCGCGGAGATGGAGCCGCGCGATGAACCGGTGCCGCATGTCGCCGAGTACCTCAACAATGAAGATCTGATCGAACGCAATGCACCGGCAGGCGACACCCCCCTCGACATGACCCGCGAGCCGCTGGAGCTGCCGGCGGACCGGGCGCTGCGCCTGCAGGCGCTCGCGCGCGGCGACGAGGGCTTCCTGCTGTCGCTGGCCTATTCCACGCAGCGTGGCTACGCGCGCAACCACGCCTTTGTCGGCGAGTTGCGGATCGGCAGCGTGCCGGTGGAGCTGGAGATCCCAGAACTGGGTTTTTCCATCGAGATCGGCGAGATCACGGTGACGGAATGCGAGACCGTGAACCAGTTCACCGGCTCGAAATCCGAGCCGCCGCAATTCACCCGCGGCTACGGTCTGGTG
>JAWLFT010000115.1:0-6685 GCA_041685435.1 Roseovarius sp. | reverse complement strand
GTTAAATCGGCTGACTCGGGCCGAAACGCAGGCAATTTGTCTCTTGCGGGTTTCCTTTCACGGAACCATTTGGCACAGGTAGGATATAAGGGTCTCAGCGATAGGCGCGTCGGCCCGTTCTAATGTTGGAGACGGTTATGAAAAACCTGATTTGGATCGTGCTGGCCGTGATCGTGCTGGGTGGTGGCTACATGCTCTTTACCGGTAAGTCGGTTGACGAGTTGATCGACGATTTCGGTGGGACAACGCAGGTCCTTGATGACCCCGAAATGGGGGATGGTACTGGCGACGAGGCCGGTGGCACGGCAGATGACGGTTCCGCGGAAGATGACGGTTCAGAGAGCGAGTCAGAGGGGACTGAAGACGAGCAAAGCGAGACGTCCGACGATTCAAGCAGCTTTGCGGACTCGGCAGAAGACACCGCGACCGAAACGGGCGAGGCGATCGAGGACACTGCCAGCGACGTCGGCGAGTCCGCAGAAGACGCTGCGGACGAGGCAGCTGACGCCGCAAACGATACTTCGTCCGACGCCGAGGAAATGGCCGAAGACATTATCGACTCGGCTGAAGAATCCGGTGGCGATGCCGAGGAGGCTGCGGAGGATGCCGTCAACCGCATGCGTGAAATGGGTGAAGAGGCCGCGGCCGAGGCCGAGGAAGCCGCCCGCAGTTCCATAGAGCGCGCGCAGGAAGCGGCCGGTGGCAGCGAGGAAGAAGCGGCCGCAGAGGCACGCGAGGCGTTCGAAGCGGCCACCGGGTCGTCGCGTGACGAGACCACAGGCGACGATGGCGCGAACGGCTCTGAGGATACGGCACAAGGCGACGATGGGTCGTCGGACACCGTCGAAGGCATTCCCGAGGCCTCGTCTGAGAGTAATAACGAGCCGCCAGAGGCCCTGACCGTGGACGGTTTCGATATGGACGAGGCGCGTACCCTGCTTGAAGAGTCCGACCTCGGCCAGACGACGCAGGAATTGCTGATCGAAAGCCTGGAGCGTGCCGAGGACAACGAAGACATGCTGGAGAACTCGCTTGGATCGGTCAGGCGCGCACTGGGCTACTGATCCTCAGCACCGAAACACAAAAAGCCCGCACAAGTTCAAACTTGTGCGGGCTTTTTTGTTGGTTCGGATTGGTGTTCAGTCGAGAAAGGCCTTTTCCACGACATATTCCCTGGGCTCCGAATTGGCGCCTTCGCGCAACCCGTAGCCTTCGAGCAACTCCTTGATCTCGAGGTTGAAGGCCAGGTTGCCACAGACCATCGCGCGGTCGTTCTCGGGCGCGAGGGGGGCCACGTCGAGATCGGCATATACCTCGCCGGAGCGCATCAGATCGGTGATACGCCCCATTTTCGGGCTCTGCTCGCGCGTGGTGGTGGGGTAATAGCGCAGCTTTTCGTGAAAGCCTTCGCCCATCAGTTCGGCAAGCATCTCGTCACTGCGGATGCTGTCGACCAGATCGCGACCATAGTCCAGCTCGCCTCTTTCGCGGCAGGTATGCGTCAGGATGACCTCGTCGTAATCCTCGAAGGTCTGCGGATCGCGCAGCAGCGACGCGAACGGAGCAATGCCCGTGCCGGTCGCGAACAGCCACAGCCGTTTGCCGGGCAGCAGCGCGTCATGCACAAGCGTGCCCACGGGTTTGGGGCGCAGGATGATCTGATCGCCGGGCTCGATATGTTGCAGCCGCGAGGTCAGCGCGCCGTCCTGCACCTTGATCGAATAGAATTCCAGTTCGTCATCCCATGAGGGCGAGGCGATTGAATAGGCGCGCAGCAGCGGCTTTTCCTTGCCGGTCTTGGCATCCTCGGACATCAGGCCGATCATCACGAATTCGCCGGACCGAAAGCGCAGCGAGGCCGGGCGCGTCACGCGAAACGAAAACAGGCGGTCGGTGTAGTGTGTCACCTGTGTCACGGTCTGCGCATCGGGCACGGCAATATTGCGGGGCGTCTTCGCGGTTGCTTGGGTCACGTGTGTCATCTCGTCCATACTTTGCGTCGCCGGTCGTTCTGGACCGACACCCTTTCATAGTCGTTGATCGAAGTCAGGTGAAGGCGGTAATCAGCCGCGCAACCGCGCCTGATAGTCATGCGCCTGCCAGGTCGCGCGGAACACCCACTGTTCCTCGGGCTGACGGCGTGCGAGATCGTCCGAAATCTCCACCTCGTCAAACCCGGACCGCCGCGCCATCGCGTATTGATCGGCAATCACATGGCCGGCCGCGCGCAGTCGTCCGGCATAGCCCATCAGCCGCAATTGCCGCGCGATGGTGAAGCCCCGGCCATCGGCGACAGCGGGAAAATCGACGCGGATCATCTCTATCCCGTCCAGACGTCCGGTCAGCGTGGCCGGATCGGTGTCGTTGGGCAGGTCGAGCGCTGTGGCGCTGGCACGCGCCGCGTCCAGCGGTGTGATGGGGGCTGTCCAGTCCTCCGGCGCAAAGCCCGTGTCGGTGACGATGACGGTCATACGAAAACTCCTTTTCGAACCACTTGGCCATTGACGAAGTGGATGCCACATTCGGTCTTGTCCTGCCCGCGCCAGCGGCCCGATCGCGACTCTTCGCCCGGAGCGACCGGGGTGGTGCAGGGGATGCATCCGATCGACGGATACCCCTTGGCGACCAGCGGATGCCGGGGCAGACGGTTCTCTTCCATGTAGGTCTGCAGGTCCTCTCGCGTCCAGTGCGCAAGGGGATTGACCTTGATCCGGTCCGTGCCTTCCTCGACCTCGAAGAAGTCCAGCGTGGTCCGCAGCCCCGTCTGATACCGCTTGCGCCCGGTGATCCAGCCATCGAACCCGGCAAGCGCGCGCTGCAGCGGCACCGCCTTGCGCAAGGCACAGCAGGCATCGGAATCCCGTTGCTGCAATGTGCCGTCAGGGTCCTGCGCGCCCAGATCCTCGCGCGCCGCCCGGATGATCCGCACATCGCCGAGGGCCAGCCGTTCGGCCAGTTCCTGCTGGTAGACCAGCGTCTCTGCAAACAGCATCTCGGTATCGATGAAGATCACCGGCGTGGCGCGCCGCGTGACCGACACCATGTGCAACAGCACCACGGATTCGGCCCCGAAGCTTGACACCAGCGCAAGCGCGCCAGCCTTGGGATCGCGCAGGGCATGTTCCAGCACCGAGATCGCCGAGTGATGGCGATATCTGTCGTTCAGCACCTGCACCCGGTCGGGCAGATCATTCTGCGGCATGGGCACGTGCCTTCTCGTCGTAGAGCGCGGATTTGAACGGGCCCATCCCGAGACGGGTATAGGCCTGCAGGAACGTCTCGTCCGGCCCCTCGCGCAGATCGAGATAGGCGAGGATCAGGCGCTCTATCGCCGGCACGATCTCGTCATAGGCAAAGCCCGGACCCGTCCGCGAGCCTATCGCAGTGTTTTCCGAGGCGTCGCCGCCAAGCGTGATCTGGTAGTTCTCCACGCCGGCACGGTCGAGGCCGAGAATGCCGATATGGCCGACATGGTGATGCCCGCAGGCATTGATGCAGCCCGAGATCTTGATCTGCAGATGCCCGACATCATGCTCGATCTTCAGCTCTTCCAAGCGGTTGGCGATGCCTTGGGCCACCGGGATCGAGCGCGCGGTCGCCAGCGCGCAGTAATCCATGCCGGGGCAGGCGATGATGTCCGAGGCAAGGCCAATATTGCCGGTTGCCAACCCCGCCTCACGCAAGGCTGCATGAACCGCCCGGATATCGGCCAGCGCGACATGCGGCAGAACGAGGTTCTGCGCATGGGTCACGCGAATGTCGCCGTGCCCGTAGGTTTCGGCCAGATCGGCCACCACGCGCATCTGGTCGGCCGATGCGTCGCCGGGTGTGGCGCCATGCGCCTTGAGGCTGATCGTGACGATGCCGTGATCGGCGTGCTTGTGCGGCGTCACGTTTGTGTCGGCCCATGCAGCCAGACCCGGATCCGCGGCGCGCGCGGTCTGATACGGCGCCGGCTCCCGCGATGTCAGTGAGGGTGTGACGAAGGCCGCATCGATGCGGTCGAGCCAGTCCTGATCCACGCCCGAGAAGGCCGCGCGCCGATTTGGAAACTCGGCCTCCACCAGATCGCGGATCTCGTCGAGCCCGGTCTCGTGCACGGTGATCTTGACGCGCGCCTTGTACTTGTTGTCGCGCCGCCCGAGGCGATTATACGTGGCGAGGATCGCTTCGAGATAGGGCAGCAGATCGGCACGCGGCACGAAGTCGCTGAGCCTCTTGGCCACCATCGGCGTGCGCCCCATGCCGCCGCCGATCCATATCTCGTAGCCGCGCACGCCGTCCTTCTCGACGATCTTGACGCCGATGTCATGGCTTTTCATCACTGCACGGTCGGCCTCGGATGCGATCACGGCGATCTTGAACTTGCGCGGCAGGAACTGAAACTCCGGATGGTCGGTGGACCATTGCCGGATCAGCTCGGCCACCGGGCGCGGATCCTCGATCTCGTCGGCGGCCGCACCCGCGAAATGATCCGACGTGATGTTGCGGATCGTGTTGCCGGAGGTCTGGATGGCATGCATGCCGACCTCTGCGAGGGCGTCGAGCATATCCGGAATATCCCGCAATTTCGGCCAGTTATACTGGATGTTCGTGCGAGTTGTGAAATGGCCGTAACCCTTGTCCCACCGCTCCGCCAGATAGGCCAGCTGCCGCATCTTCGCCGGGTCGAGCGAGCCGTAGGGCACCGCCACGCGCAGCATGTAGGCGTGCAGTTGCAGATAGAGACCGTTCATCAGGCGCAGCGGCTTGAACTCGTCTTCGGTGAGGTGACCCGCGATGCGGCGCTCGACCTGCGCGCGGAACTGGCGGTTGCGCTCGGCAATGAATGCCGTATCGAAGTCGTTGTGGTGATACATGGATCGCTCCTGCGGGTGTCGCGTGGGTCAGGCTTTTTCCAGGCCGTCGGCCTGTTTGCCGTGAAAGCGGTTGGACGGCCCCTTGCGGCGGAAATCCTCGCGGAAATGCGCGGGCGCGGGCCCGTCGGGGCCAGGCCGCACATCTGCAAGATACGCGCCCACGACCTCGCCGGATCGGGCCTGCGCCTGCAAAAGCCGGTACTGGGCATCGGCCTCGTCGGTCAGGATTTCGGCCTCGGTGAGGCTGCGCGACCATTCATCGCTGCCGCGCAGGTAGACGACGTCGCCTTCGAGCAACGCATTGGCGGTGATGACCTTTGGGGTGAACTCTCGCGGCATGTCAGGCAAGCTCCTGTCTGGATTGGTCAAGGGCGGCTTCCGCGGCGCGGGGCGCGAGTCCGAGAAAGGTCAGCGCCGGCCCGGTCAGGTCGGCTGCGCCAAGATCGGCGGGCAGGCGGTCGAGCGTCGTGGACAGTACGCGCTGATCTGGCAAAGAGGCGTTTTCGATCACCGTCACGGGCGTCGCGCGATCCGCGCCATGCATGATCAGCCTGCCCTGGATGAACCGTGCGGATTTCTTGCCCATGTAGATCGCGGCGACCTCACCGGGCCGCGCGAGCGCGTGCCAGTCATGATCGGCAAAGCCCTCCATGTCATGGCCGGTCAGAAACCGGACGGCCGCGTTGCGCGCGCGTTTGGTCAGACTCTGCCCGATCGCGGCGACCGACGCCGAGGCGGCGGTGATGCCAGGCACCACATGCCAGCGGATGCCGGCGGCGGTGACCGCGTCGATCTCCTCGTCGAGACGGCCGAACACCGTGGGATCGCCCCCCTTGAGCCGTACCACCTGCGCGCCGTCCGCGGCATGGCGCACGATCAGCGCATTGATATCGTCTTGCGCCATCGCGGGGCCGAAACCCTGCTTTCCGGCGTTCAGACGCTGTGCGGCGGGATTCGAAAGATCCAGAATCTCGGATGAGACCAGACGATCATGGATCACCACATCGGCATTCTGCAGCACGCGCAGCGCCTTGATCGTCAGAAGATCCGGATCGCCCGGTCCCGCGCCGACAAAGGCGACATGGCCGGGTGGCATTCGTGTTATGTAACCTGAGGGCATGGCCGACCCCTTTCGAGTGATTTACGCATGGTCGCAATATAGGAAATTTTCCCTCCAGATGACCATGGCCATAGGTTGAAAAGAACATCTGTTCCAATTAGAAAGACCTAGCACCGGTTTCTTCCGGAATAATGGAGGATATGGAATGACGGTCCGTCTCGACGCTCTCGATCGGAAAATCCTTGCGCAGTTGCAGCAGGATGGGGGCCAGTCGCTTGATGAGATCGCGAGCGCGGTAGGCAGTTCCAAGACCCCTGTCTGGAACCGGATTCGCAAGATGCGGGAGGGCGGCGTCATCCGCCAGCAGACACATCTGCTCGATCCCGACGCGCTTGGGCTGGAGGCCTGCTTTTTCGTCCTGATCCGCACGTCAGAGCATGATGCAAACTGGCAGGCCCGGTTTCTGGAGGCGTTGCGGGAACGACCCGAAGTCATGGAGGCCCACAGGCTGGCCGGGGATATCGACTATATCCTGAAGGTGCGCGTGGCCAATGCGCGCGCCTATGACAAGTTTTACCAGGCGCTGATATCAGAGGTGAAGGTTCATAACGTCACGGCGCTGCTGTCGATGGAGGAGATCAAGTCGACGACGATGCTGCCGCTCTGACGGGGTTCGGGGGCGCTGCCCAAATCGGCAATCATTCCACATACAAACGGCGAGAAATCCGGATCGAGTATCCGTGGCACCCTCTGTTCGGCCGCGTTC
>JAWLFT010000114.1:0-6840 GCA_041685435.1 Roseovarius sp. | reverse complement strand
ACGCCATGCCAGACCGTCCGCACACACCGCTGCTCGATCAGGTCAGCAGCCCCGCCGACCTCAAGCGGTTGAGCGATGGCCAGCTTGACACGCTCGCCCACGAATTGCGCAGCGAGACCATCGCGGCGGTGTCGCAGACCGGCGGGCACCTGGGCGCGGGCCTGGGTGTCGTGGAGCTGACCGTGGCGTTGCATCACGTGTTCGACGCGCCCCGCGACAAGATCATCTGGGACGTGTCGCATCAAAGCTATCCGCATAAGATCCTGACCGGGCGGCGCGACCGCATGCCGACGATCCGCCAAAAGGGCGGGCTGTCGGGGTTCACCAAGCGCGCGGAAAGCGATTACGATCCGTTCGGTGCCGCGCATTCCTCGACCTCGATCAGCGCGGCCCTGGGCTTTGCCGTGGCGCGCGATCTGGGCGGGGCCTGCCCCACCGGGCATGGCGACGCCATCGCGGTGATCGGCGATGGCGCGATGAGTGCGGGCATGGCCTTCGAGGCGATGAACAATGCCGGCCATCTCGGCAAGCGTCTCATCGTGATCCTCAACGATAACGAGATGTCCATCGCACCCCCCGTGGGTGCGCTTTCAGCCTATTTGTCGAGGCTTTACGCGGGCGAGCCGTTTCAGGAACTCAAGGCCGCCGCGAAAGGCGCGATCTCGCTTCTGCCGCCGCCGTTTCAGGACGGCGCGCGCCGCGCCAAGGACATGCTGAAAGGTCTGACCGTGGGCGGCACGCTGTTCGAGGAACTGGGATTTTCCTATATCGGCCCCATTGACGGGCATGACATGGACCAGCTTCTGCCCGTCCTGCGCACCGTCAAGGCGCGCGCCACCGGGCCGGTCCTCATTCATGTGCTGACCAAGAAGGGCAAGGGCTACGCGCCGGCCGAGGATGCCAGCGACGGCGGCCACGCGACGGCGAAATTCGACCTTGTCACCGGCGAGCAGAAAAAGGCTAGGTCCAACGCGCCGAGCTACACCAAGGTGTTTGCCGGCGCGCTGCTGGAACAGGCGGCGCGCGACGACAAGATCTGCGCGATCACTGCGGCGATGCCCGACGGGACGGGACTCGACCTCTTTGCGACGCGTCACCCGTCGCGGTGCTTCGACGTGGGGATCGCCGAACAGCACGCGGTGACCTTTTCCGCCGGGCTTGCGGCGGGCGGGATGAAGCCGTTCTGTGCGCTTTACTCGACCTTCCTGCAGCGCGGCTTCGATCAGGTGGTGCATGACGTGGCGATCCAGCGGCTGCCCGTGCGTTTCGCCATCGACCGCGCGGGGCTTGTCGGTGCCGATGGCGCCACCCATGCGGGCAGCTATGATATCGCGTTCTTGTCGAATCTTCCGGGCTTTACCGTGATGGCCGCCGCCGATGAGGCCGAGCTTGTGCACATGGTCGCCACCGCCGCGGCGCATGACGAAGGCCCCATCGCCTTTCGCTATCCGCGCGGTGAGGGGACGGGCGTGACCATGCCCGAACGCGGCGTCCCGCTGGAGATCGGCAAGGGCCGCATCGTGCAGGAGGGGGCCCGCGTCGCGATCCTGTCCTATGGCACGCGGTTGGCCGAAGTGATGAGCGCGTCGGAATCCCTGCGGGCGCGCGGCATCACGCCGACGGTGGCCGATGCCCGCTTCGCCAAGCCGCTGGACGCCGAGCTTATCCTCGATCTGGTCGCCGGGCATGATGCGATGATCACCATCGAAGAAGGTGCGATCGGCGGATTTGCTAGCCATGTCAGCCACTTGCTGGCCGAAAATGGGGTTTTCGATCAGGGCTTCCGGTTCCGGTCTATGGTGCTGCCTGACATCTTCATCGATCAGGCCAGCCCGGCGGACATGTACGCCACCGCGCGTCTCAACGCTGCCGACATAGAGGCGCGGGTGCTCGACATCCTCGATATCGCGCAGATGGGTAGCAAACGCGCCTGAACTGCCTATCTTGCAAGGCAGGAAAGGAGGCTAAGATGTCCCGCATGTCCTATCTGTTACTGGCCATGACACTTGGCTGTGCGCCCGCGCATGCGATTGACAGCAGCACCGGGTCGTTGAACGTCACGAAAATGGTGGACGGGCTGAACGGGCCCTGGGCGCTTGGCTTCTTGCCCGACGATGACCTGCTGATCACCGAGCGGGAGGGGCGGCTGTTGCGTGTCGCCGATGGTGAGACCCGCGAGATCGGCGGTCTGCCGGAGGTCGCCGGGACCGGTCAGGGCGGTCTGCTCGATGTTCTCATCCCGCGCGATTTCGAAGAAAGCCGCGAGGTTTTTCTCACATTCTCCAAGCCGCAATCCGGCGGGCAGGGCACGCAGGGCACAGCGATATTTCGCGCTACGCTCGGCCCCGATGCGGACCGGCTGACCGAGGGGCGGGTAATCTTCGAACTCGAACCCGGCTCGTCCGGGGGGCGGCATTTCGGCTCGCGGATCGTCGAGGGTCGGGACGGGTATCTCTACGCCACCATCGGGGATCGCGGCGACCGCCCGTCGGCGCAGGATCTGTCGAACCAGAACGGGACCGTGATCCGGATCGCGCGCGACGGGTCGGTGCCCGCCGACAACCCCTTTGTCGACACCGAGGGTGCCCGCCCCGAGATCTGGTCCTACGGGCATCGCAACCCGCAGGGTGCGGCACTCGATGCGGATGGCAATCTCTGGGTGAACGAGCATGGCGCGCGCGGCGGGGATGAGGTGAACCGCGTGCGGCGCGGCGCCAATTACGGCTGGCCGGTAATTTCCTATGGCAAGCATTATTCCGGCGCCAAGATCGGCGAGGGCACGCACAAGGAAGGCATGGAGCAGCCCGCGTATTACTGGGATCCGTCCATCGCCCCCTCGGGCATGATGATCTATCAGGGCGACATGTTCCCCGACTGGCAAGGCGACATGTTTGCGGGTTCGCTCAAGTTCGACATGATCGCGCGCCTGTCGGGATCACCGGTGACAGAGGCGGAGCGGCTTGACTCCTCCGAGACGCAGCGCGTGCGGCATATCGTCGAGGGCCCGGATGGCGCGATCTGGTTTCTCAGCGAGGGGCAGGGCGCAGCCTACCGGATGACGCCGAACTGATGCGCTCGGATCAGCCGAGGGCGTAGCCCGCCCCCCGCACCGTGCGCAGCGGGTCGTCGCCGCCATGCTGGCACAGCGCCTTGCGCAGCCGCCCGATATGCACGTCCACGGTGCGGGTATCAACATAGATGTCGCGCCCCCAGACCCGGTCGAGCAGTTGTTCGCGGCTCCAGACCCGGCCCGGTTTTTCCATGAAGGTCGAGAGCAGGCGAAACTCCGTCGGGCCCAGCTTCAGCGCCTTGTCGCGGCGGGTCACCCGGTGCGTTTCGGCATCCAGCACGATATCGCAGTACTCCAGCCGCTCGCCCATCGTCGCAGGCCGCGTCCGGCGCAGTTGCGCGCGCACTCGCGCCATGAGTTCCACCATGGAATAGGGCTTGATCACGTAATCGTCGGCGCCGGTTTCCAGCCCGCGCACGCGATCCACCTCTTCTGATCTGGCCGACAGCATGATGATCGGGATGCCGCGCGTCGCCGACCGCATCTTGAGCTGGCGGCACACCTCGATCCCCGAGACGTTGGGCATCATCCAGTCCAGCACGATGATGTCGGGGGGCGTCTCCGCGACCATCATCAGGGCTTCTTCGCCGTTGTCGGCGGTCAGGACGCGAAATCCGTCCGCCTCGAGGTTGTAGCCGAGAACCTCCCGCTGTGCGGGCTCGTCCTCGACCAGAAGAACTGTGGGTTGTTCGTTAGACATGCAGGCATCCTCCGGGTCAGGCCTGAATTTGGCGGGAAATGGCCGGATCGGTCGATGTGCGGTCATCCTTGGGGCGCTGCTGCCCCGGTCTCTTGCCAGAGACGAGATAGACCACCTGTTCGGCGACGGATGTCACCAGATCGCCCATCCGCTCGGTGTTCTTGGCGATGAAATGCAGATGCATGCAGGGCGTGATGTTGCGCGGATCCTCCATCATGAAGGTCAGGAACTCGCGGAAGATCGCGTTGTACATCTGATCGACATCCCGGTCGCGGTCGATCACCGCCTGGGCGAGATCGGCGTCGCGCTGGATATAGGCGTCAAGCACGTCCTTGAGCATGCCCTCGACCTCGCGGGCCATGCGCCGCAGCGCCGCCGTCGCGCCGTCCACGGGTGTCATGTCGGTCAGGACCGAGGTGCGCTTGGCCATGTTCTTGGCATAGTCGCCGATGCGTTCGAGATTGGCCGAGATCTTGATAACCGTCAGCACGAGGCGCAGGTCACCGGCGGCGGGTGCGCGCCGGGCGATGATCCGCGTCGCCTCTTCGGTGATCGTCGCCTCAAGCTGGTCGATCGCCGCGTCGCGCAGGCGGACGTCTTCGGCCAGTTCCTCGTCGCGGGTGTCCAGCGAACAGGCGGCGTCGGCAATAGCCCGTTCGACCATGCCGCCCATCTTCATGATCCGGGCCTGGATGGCTTCGAGATCCCTTTCGAAGAAGGAGTCGATTTGAGGCTGGTCTGACATTGCCTGATCCTGCTCGTGACATTCCGGACGGTGTTCCTTGCGCCCCTGACCGCTTTTCGCCACGCTACCTGTGTTTCGCGAAGCCTTTACGACATTTTCATCACGATTTTATGACACGCTGCGGGGACCTGTCACCCCGCGCCGGATCCCTGGCTCATAAGCGGCAGGATGACGGTGAATTCGCTGCCCTCGCCGGGGATCGACGAGATCCTGAACCGGCCACGATGCCGGTTCACGATATGCTTGACGATCGCAAGGCCAAGGCCCGTGCCGCCCATCTGGCGCGAGCGATGCGTGTCAACGCGGTAGAACCGTTCGGTCAGGCGCGGGATGTGCAGCGGGTCGATCCCCGGCCCTCTGTCGTGCACCCGCACCAGCACCGCCGGCAAGCGCAGGCCCGGATCCTTGGGGTGCCGGTCCAGCGTGATGGTGATCCGGTTCTCGCTGCCGCCATACTTGATGGCGTTCTCGATGAGATTGGTGAAGACCTGCTGCAACTGATCACTGTCGCCGGGCACATGGGTGTCCTCGGCGGGCTCGAAAACAAGCTCCGCCCCGCTCTCGCGGGCCAGCGGACGCAGCATGTAAACCACCGATCCCAGCACGTCCGACAGGTTGATCGCCTCGCGCGGGCGCACGCGTTCCTCGCCCTCGACGCGGCTCAGCGACAGAAGATCGCGCACGAGGCGCTCCATGCGCGACGCCTCGACCTGCATGATCCCCAGAAACCGGTCGATTGCCGTCTCGTCGTGCCGCGCCGGGCCCTGCAGCGTCTCGATGAAGCCCAGAAGGGCGGTGAGCGGCGTGCGCAATTCATGGCTGACATTGGCGACGAAATCGCGGCGCATCTGGGCGGCCTGCTCGCGTTCGGTCATGTCCTCGAAGCACACCAGCAGGCCGTGCGCCTGCCCGGTCTCGACAGGCGAGACATGCACCTTGTAGGTGCAGTCGCGGCCCGAGTCGGACGTCTGGTAGGTGGTCTTGCGCGGGCTGCGATCGCGCGTCGTGGCCTCGATCGCCTCGAGCATGTCGGGCTGGCGCAGCGCGGTCAGGAAATGCCGCCCCTCGATGGCATGTCCCAGCATCTCGCGGGCGGCCGCGTTGACGCCCTCGATGCGCTCGTTCGGGCCGATGACAAGCGCCGCGAAGGGCAGCCCGGCAAGAAAGGACGCAAGGCCCTGCATCGCCGTTCAGACCTCGTGCAACCCGGCGCGAAAGCGGCGCATGTTCTGCTGGTAATGCAGCGCAGCGGCCCGCAGCGCCTCGATCGCGTTCGCATCGAGCGTGCGCACCACCTTGCCCGGGGCGCCCATCACGAGGCTGCCCTCGGGGATCTCCTTGCCCTCGGTGATCAGCGCGCCGGCGCCGATCAGGCAGTCGCGTCCGATCCGTGCCCCGTTGAGCACGCATGCCCCCATGCCGATCAGGCAATTTTCGAAGATCGTGCAACCATGCAGCATCGCCTTGTGCCCGATGGTGCAGCCCGCCCCGATCAGCAGAGGATAGCCCATGTCGGTATGCATCACGGTGTGGTCCTGCACATTGGTGCCGGCGCCTACGCGGATCACCTCGTTGTCACCGCGCAGGGTGCAGCCGAACCAGATCGACGCCGCGTCCTCCACCACAACCTTGCCGATCAGGTTGGCATCGGGGGCGATCCAGGTGTCATCGGCAACCTGCGGGGCGTGGCCGTCAAGTGCATAAAGGGTCATAGCGTCTCCTCGAACTCGGTTTGCAGCTTGCGCACGTGCTCGTTGAGCCAAGGCTGCTGGCTGCGGCGCAGGCGCGTTGCCTCTATGATGGTCCGCAGCCGCGCCTCGGTGGCATCGAGATCATCATTGACCAGAACGAAATCATAGCCGTCCCAATGGCTGATCTCATCCCAGCTTTTCTGCATGCGGCGTGCGATCACCTCGGGCGCATCCTGCCCTCGCTCCTCCAGCCGCCGGTGCAACTCACGGATCGAGGGCGGTAGCAGGAAGATCGACAGCGTGTGCCCGCCAAGCTCGGAGTTGCGAATCTGCTGCGCGCCCTGCCAGTCGATGTCGAACAGAACGTCGCGCCCGGCGTCGATCGCGGTCTGCACCGGCGCCTTGGGCGAGCCGTAGAAATTGCCGAAAACATGCGCATGTTCCAGCATCTCGCCGGCGCCGACCTCGCGCTTGAACGCGTCTTCGGTCATGAAATGATACTCGCGCCCATCCACTTCGCCGGCGCGCGGCGTGCGCGTGGTGGCCGACACCGAAAACGACAGCGTCGGATCCCAGTCCCGCAACCGCGCCGACAATGTGGATTTTCCCGCCCCCGAGGGCGAAGACAGAATGA
>JAWLFT010000036.1:0-27838 GCA_041685435.1 Roseovarius sp. | reverse complement strand
GCTCCGCGCGCCGGGCGCTTGCGAAATCTGTACCGATCGCCATAAGGCCCACCGGCTCTGTTTGCGAACGGCGGTGCAGAAGCCGGCACTCTTTCGATCCGCCCCGACGCGAATTGTATCCGGATGCGACGATCCCCGGGGAAGACCTGTTCTGTTGCGCCCACAGCTTGCGGCGCGCACCCGACGACCGCGAGCGGTTCGGGAACGACCTGGCCAAGGCGCTGTCCCGTACCCCGGCGGTCAGCGCCATCGCCGATTTCACCTGCGCGATTTCACCGCCTTCCGGTCGCCGGCGGGTGGTCATTTCGGAAAAATTGCACCGTGATGATCCCTTCCCAGAACGCCTCTCAAAGTCTCGCGTCTCAATCGAGGCAACGGCGATCGTGTTCTCGGGCGGCTGGCGGAGGTGCGGCGGAGACCGGGTGCAGTTCCAGATTTCCCTTGCGTCAAATCCACGCAACAGCCATCGTTTGAGACAGTTGTGCGAATCGTGAGACTCCCATGCATCTGGATCGGCTTATCGCAATTCTGGAAATCGTTGCCATTGCCGGTCGCCGGCTGATTGCGGCAGAGGTCCAGAAGGCAAGCGGAATGCCGCGGCCCACCTGCCACCGGCTGCTGCAATCGCTGGCGAAACATCGGCTGATCGACGACCCGGACGGCACTGTGCGATATGTGATCGGGACGTCGACATGGGGGTATCCAGCGTCGCGGCGACGGTGCTGATCGGCCATATCGGCGCATCGTTCAGTGTCGGCGCTGTCGGTCCCGCCCGCCGCTTCAGGGCGGTCTATCGCAAAGAGATCGGCGAGGAACTCAAACAGATCTCTGCCAAGGTCGGTGCCGCGATCAAGCTGTGCAACGTGGCGCAGATGAAGGAAACCGACATCCCGCTGCTCAAGCCAGCGCAATACGAAGCAATACGAAGAAACCCGATCACCACGTCAACATCAGAGGAGGAATGAGATGACGGAAAACAATGGGGGCTGCTGCGCAGGCCCGGGCTATGCGTCGCCGCAAGAGGCGATCAAGGCGCCCCGCGAAAAGGTTGTCTACACGATCTGCATCTATACCGGGACCGGTATCGAGAAACCCGATTACCTGGCCACCATCGACGTTGACGAGGAGAGCCCGACCTACGGCAAGGTGATCCACCGGACGGAAATGCCGATCGTCGGAGACGAGCTGCACCACATGGGCTGGAACGCCTGTTCCTCGTGCAACACCGACGGCAGCATGGAGCGTAAATACCTGATCATCCCGGGCGTGCGCACCACCAATTTCCACATCGTCGATACAGCCACCGATCCGCGCCAGCCGACGCTGTTCAAGACCATCGACGGGGAGGAGATCAAGGCCAAGACCAACCTGTCGGCCCCGCACACCGTCCATTGTCTCGGTGCCGACATCATCGTGTCGATGCTGGGCGATGCCGAAGGCAACGGGCCCGGCGGGTTCCTGCATCTGGACAAGGATTTCAACATCATCGGTCGCTGGGAAAACGATCTGGGCGACATGAAGTACAACTACGACTTCTGGTATCAGCCGCGCCACAACATGATGATCTCGACAGAATGGGCCTCACCCAACACCTTCATGCCGGGTTTTGACCTCGAAGACGTGGCGCGCGGCAAATACGGCCAGCATATCCATTTCTGGGACTTCAAGAACCGCAAGGTGGAACAGTCCATCGACCTGGGAGAAGAAGGGATGATCCCGCTGGAGGCCCGGTTCCACCACGATCCCGACAGCACGCATGGTTTTGTCGGGGCGGCCCTGGCGTCGAACATCTTTCATTACCACAAGGACAACGGCAAGGTTGAGGTCAACAAGATCATCGACGTGCCACCCGTGGATGTCGAAGGCTTCCCGGTTCCGATGCCGAGCCTGATAACCGATATCCTCGTGTCGATGGACGACAGGTATCTCTATTTCTCGAACTGGTTGCACGGCGATCTCAGGCAATACGACATCTCCGACCCTGAAAATCCCAGGCTGACCGGCCAGGTCTGGATCGGCGGACTTCTGGGCAAGGCGCCAGAGGTGAACGGCCGCACCGTCGATGGCGCGCCGCAGATGATCCAGCTGTCGCTTGACGGCAAGCGGCTCTATGTCACGACGTCGCTCTTCTCGACCTGGGATAACCAGTTCTATCCGTCGATGAAGGACAAAGGCGGCATCATGCTGATCGTGGATTGCGATAATGAATACGGCGGCATGAAGATCCGCGACAACTTCCTTATCGATTTCAACGAGGAACCGCACGGGCCGGCACGGGCGCACGAAACGCGCTATCCCGGCGGCGACTGTTCGTCCGATATCTGGGTCTGACCAATCTCACGTATCCTTCCCGGCCCCTCGGGGCCGGGCCCTGCTTAGGAGACGCTGAAATGCGCAAGCACACAGTGACGCTTCGAAATCGCGGCGGGGTGTCTTTCGAGGTCGGCGAGGACGAGCCGATCATCGACGTGGTCGAGGCGGCGGGCCATGTCCTGCCGATCGCCTGCCGGTACGGCGGCTGCATCACATGTGCGGCCCGGATGATCTCTGGCTCGGTCCGCCAGCCAAAGGGCACGGCACTGAACAGGCGCCAATCCGAGGAGGGTTACGTCCTGCTCTGCGTGGCGCGTCCCAACGAGGACTGCGTCCTCGAGGTGGGTGTCGAAAGTCACGACAGGCTATACGTTAACCCCTTTGCCAGCGCCGCGGCCCCTGGGCAACTGGCGCGAGCACGCAAGAAGTGACGTCATGGCCTGAATCCGGCGTCGGCGCGCGCAGCGGGCGAGGCGCGTTTGCACTGCTTGTCGGGCTGATCTTGCTTGGTTGGGTCTTCGCACTGGTGCAATTGCTGACGATGGACACACCCGGATCGCTCGGCGAGGCCGGTCCCGGCATGCAGATCTTCGCGCATGTGAAGGCCCATGTGTTCGGTGATCCATTCGCGTTCGAAAGCGCGCTCTCGTTTTGCGCCACCAGAACCGGGGCATGGGGCGTGGCGGACGTGCTGAAATCCGCCGCGATGTGGCTTGGCATGATCCTGGCAATGATGCTCCCGGTCCTGTTCAGCGGCATGATGTTATCTTTTCGGACTGACGGCCCGGCGATTCTAGTCCGATGCCAGACGCAGGCTGCGCCCGCCAAGCTCTTGCGAAAACGGTTGTGGCAGCGGCGCCTTGCCCAGCCGGGCGCGATAGACGGGCAGGCTTTCGGCGACGCGCATGACATAGTTGCGGGTTTCGCGGAACGGGATCGTCTCGATCCAGTCGACGATCTCGTGCGCGTCCAGCCCGCGCGGGTCGCCATACTCTTCGATCCAGCGGCGCGCCCGCGTCGGCCCCGCGTTGTAGCCGACCGAGAGCAGCACGATATTGCCGTCGAACCGGTCCCCCAGGCGCGCCAGATAGGCCGCGCCGATCTGCGCGTTATAGACCGGATCGGTCAGCAGATCGTTCGTGTCATACGCGATCTTCAGCGCGTCGGCCATGGCCCGCGCCGTGCCGGGCATCACCTGCATCAGACCGCGCGCACCGGCGGGGCTGACCACGACCGGGTTGAATTCACTCTCGCGCCGGGCGATGGCAAGCGCCAGTTCGGGCGGCGCGGGCAGGTCGCGGTCGGCCATCGGATAGAGCGGATAATACGGCCCCTCGACCACGATGCCGCGCGCAGCCGCCGCCTTGCCGACCATCACCTGCAGATAGGGCTGCCGCAGTTCGCCCAACATCGCGCCCATCTGGCCGATACCGGTGCGATCGAGACTTTCGGACATGTGCACGAAGAACCGCCGCGCCAGCCCCAGATCCCCCATCCGCAGCGCCAGCGTGCCGATCTCCTGCAGGTCGCTGCCGGCAAAGGCTGCCTTGCGCCAGTCAGGGAATTTCTCGTCGCCCGGCAGATCCACATCGATTCCGGCCTTTTCCGCGGCGAGCAACCCGTAGATGCTGGTCTGATGCGCGCCCCCATCGGTGTAGGCGATCCGGGCGGCCTCCTCGTCGCCGAGCGCCTCCTGCGCACGGCCGATCCAGTAGCCCGCGCGCCCCAGCGAGATCGGCGTGGCAACCGCCGCGCGCAGGCGCTGAAAATGATCGAGTGCCAGCGCCGGCGCATCGAGATGGCGCAACGCGATATAGCCCGACAGCCATTCCAGATCGGCGTAATTGGCCCCCTCGACCAGATGATGCAGCGCCGCCAACTCATACGCCACGTCTGCCTCGCCGGCGCGCATCTTCTGCCGCGCGAGATAGCGCCGCCAGCTCGCCCACCGCTCGGGCATGCCCAGCCCGTCGCGGATCCGGCTCTGGTGCAGCAGCATCTCGACCGCCTCTTCCGGCGCGTTGGAAATGGCCCGCGTGAAGCGCTCGAAGGCGATACCCGGATCGCGTTGCTGCGCCTCGCTCAGTTTGCCGGCCTCGCCGCGCTTTGCGTCGGCGCGCAACTCGGCCAGGCGCCGCGTCTCGGCGCTGACCAGCGGCAGCATGTCCTCGGCCCCGCGCCATCCACGCCACAGCGCCATGTCGAGCCGCGCCGCGTGATGCGGCTCCAGCAGCGGGCCGAACGCGCGCAGGAAATCCTCGTGCTCGGCGCGGGTCAGGTCCAGCGTGCGCCAGGCCAGCACGATCCCGGCCTCGGCGGGGCCCTCCTGTCCACGGGCCAGCAGCGCCCGGGCGAGGTTCAGCGCGCCGGTGCCGGTCTGCGGGCGGTAGCCGTCATAAAAGGCCAGAACGTCATCGAAGCGCGCGCGCGTCATCGGCGCTTCGGCCCGCCGGCGCAGGTAATCGAGGCCCGGCCAATGCGCGTTGCGGTCCAGAAAATCGAGGATCTCGTCCGGCTCCCCGCGCCCGTCGCGCAGCCGGTGCCATTCGATCAGATCGGCCGCCGCCGGCCCGTCGCGCGTCGCCAGCATCGCCGCCACGTCCCAGCGACCGCCGGCCATCGCCTCGAGCGCGCTGGCCAGCGGACGCGGGGCGACACGCGGCAGATCCGCCGCCTGAGCCGCGAGACCCGGGAAACCCAGCCCGAAAACCACGGCGAGGGCGCGCAACATCTCTTGCATTTTGATCTCTGGCAAAGGATAGACAACGCCAATCTATGCGGCCTCGGGCCCGACGTCCATGACAAGATGCGGCGCCGCGCCAGCATCGGACCGAAGCGACCGCAGGCCGTCAAGCGGGACCGAAAGGAGCGTGCCATGTTCAAAGGATCTTTTCCTGCCCTCGTCACGCCGTTCAGGAACGGCGCGCTGGATCTGGAGACGCTGGAAAAGCTGGTCGAGTGGCATATCGGCGAGGGCAGTCATGGCCTCGTGCCTGTCGGCACCACCGGCGAGAGCCCGACGCTGAGCCATCAGGAACACGAGACCGTCGTCGGCGAGGTGGTGCGCGCCACCGCCGGGCGCATCCCGGTGATCGCGGGCACGGGCAGCAACAATACGCTCGAGGCAATCCGCTTCATGCGGCATGCCGAGGCCGTGGGCGCGGATGCGGCCCTTGTGGTGACGCCCTATTACAACAAGCCCACGCAGGGCGGCATGATCGCGCATTTCACGGCGCTGCATGATTGCTGCGACCTGCCGATCATCATCTACAACATCCCCGGACGGTCGGCGGTGGACATGACACCCGAGACGATGGGCGAACTTGCGCAATTGCCGCGGATCATCGGCGTCAAGGACGCGACCGGCGATCTGGCGCGGGTGGCTGCGCAGCGCCTCACCTGCGGCAAGGAGTTCATCCAGATCTCCGGCGAGGATCCGATCGCGCACGGCTTCAACGCCCAGGGCGGAGTCGGCGTGATCTCGGTCACCGCCAATGTCGCGCCGCGTCTGGTCGCACAAGTGCAGGAGGCGACGACGGTGGGCGATTTCGCCACCGCGCTGGAGCTGCAGGACAGGCTGATGCCGCTGCACCGCGCCATCTTTACAGAGCCGGGGCTCGTGGGCGTCAAATACGCGATGTCACGGCTGGATCTGTGCAGCGAAGAAGTGCGCATGCCGCTGATAGGGCTCAGCGATCCCACCAAGGCGCTGGTCGAGCACGGGCTGCGCCACGCGGGGCTGCTCAACTAGCTTTTGCGGGCCGTGAGGCTACGTGCCGGCGCGATACGCAGCGCGACGCGCCGCTACCACCGCGACAGCGCGTCCTCGTCCGCGTCGCGCGCCGCGACCCAGGCGGCCCCCGCAACGGTCACCTCCTTCTTCCAGAAGGGCGCGCGGGATTTGAGGTAATCCATCAGGAACTCGGCGGCCTGAAACGCATCCTGTCGGTGCCGCGCGGATGTCGCGACCATCATGATCATCTCGTCGGGCGTCAGCCGTCCGTGGCGGTGCAAAATCAGCGCGTCCCCGATCTGCCAGCGCGTGGCGGCCTGCTCGGCGATGCC
Organism: Roseovarius sp.; assembly: GCA_041685435.1. Classification (GTDB taxonomy): domain Bacteria; phylum Pseudomonadota; class Alphaproteobacteria; order Rhodobacterales; family Rhodobacteraceae; genus Roseovarius. Next base: position 21,460 of record JAWLFT010000036.1, on the reverse strand, counting down.
CGAAAGCGCCGCTTCGGTCATGCCGGGATAATGCTCGATCTCCATCGCCTGCAGGTCGCCGCCGAGATCGCGCACGATGCCGCTGAAAGTCACGACCGCCCCCATGCCCGACTGGCGCGCGGCAAAGGCGTTGGCCTCGGCCCCGAGATCGAATGGCGCGGTCTGCACACGGATATCCATACGCGTCAGCCTCCGGTCATCGGCGGAAAGAACGCCACCTCGCGCACGCCCGAAAGCGGCGCGTCGAAATCCGCAAGCTCCTGATCGACCGCGACCCGCAGCGCGGAAATATCGGCAAAGGCCGCCGCGTAGCGGTCCTCGCGGGCGCGCAGATCGTTCACCAGATCCATGACCGTGGCGGGCGGGGTGTCGATGCGGTCCTTGGGGTGTCCGATGCGTTCGCGCACCCATGCGAAATAGAGCACATCCATCAGCGTTCATCCTTCAGGTAAGGCACGGATTTATTGACGTAGTCGAGGCCGGTGACCAGTGTCAGCGCGGCCGCGAGCCACAACAGCCACATCCCGAGATAGCCGGTCCAGACCATCCCCTGATATTTCCACCAGAGGCCGTGCAGATCCTCGGTGCGCCCCTCAAGGATATCCGAGACGAGGGCCGATTCCATGCCCTGCACCGACATCTGAAAGTAATGCAGGAACACGCCTTGCGCGAACAGCACCGCGATGGCGACCATCTGCGCCGTGGTCTTCCACTTGGCCAGTTGCGTGACCTTGAGCGTACCGGCCGTGTCGCCGAGAAACTCCCGCAGCCCCGAGACGAACACTTCGCGAAACAGGATCACCGTCGCCGGCAGCACCAGCCACGGCGACATCGAGGAGTAACCGACGATCACCATCAGCGCGATCACCACCATCGCCTTGTCGGCGATCGGGTCGAGCATGGTGCCCAGCTTGGTGACCTGCTTCCAGCTGCGTGCCAGATGGCCGTCCAGCCAGTCGGTAAGCGCCGCGCTGACGAAAAGAAGCAGCGCGAACCAGTCGGCATAGGGCCGGGTGAAATACAGGAACATCACCGCTACGGCCGGCGCGGCCAGAAGGCGCAGGATCGTCAGGATATTCGGCAAGTTCCAACTCATATGTCCGGTTCTACAGACAAGCGCGGGCGAGGGAAAGAACGGCTTTGGACCTCTGGGCATCGTCGGGCCAGGTCCGGAAATGACGGCGTTGCGGGACCGGGTGACTCAGCCCTTTTCATGGAAGAAATCGAACAGCTTCTGCGCCAGCGCGTGCGACACGCCGTCCACTGCCTTGAGATCGGCGAGATTGGCGCGGCTCACGGCCTTGGCCGATCCGAAATGCGCCAGCAGCGCGCGCTTGCGCGCCGCCCCCACGCCCGGCACCTCGTCGAGCGGCGTGGCCGACACCGATTTGGCGCGTTTGGCGCGATGCGTGCCGATGGCAAAGCGGTGCGCCTCGTCGCGCAGCCGCTGGATGAAATAGAGCACCGGATCGTTGCGGCGCAGCGCCATCGGGCGTTTTCCGACGCGGTGGAACTCTTCCTTGCCGTGGTCGCGATCCACCCCCTTGGCCACACCCACCATCGGGATGTCAGACACGCCCATCTCCTCCATGATCGAGGCCACCGCGCTGACCTGCCCGGCGCCGCCATCGATCAGGATCAGGTCGGGCCACTGCCCCTGATCGCGGTCGGGATCCTCTTTCAGCAGGCGCTTGAAGCGCCGCATCAGCACCTCCTTCATCATGCCGAAATCGTCGCCCGGGGTCAGGTCGTCACCGCGGATATTGAATTTGCGGTACTGGTTTTTCATCATGCCTTCGGGGCCGGCCACGATCATCGCACCGACGGCATACGACCCCTGGATATGGCTGTTGTCATAGACCTCGATCCGTGCAGGCGGATGCGGCAGGTCGAACGCCTCAGCCAGACCTTTCAGCAATTTGCCCTGCGTCGCGCTTTCGGCCATCTTGCGGGCGAGGCTCTCGCGGGCATTGCGCAGCGCCGCGTCGATCAGCTCGGCTTTCTCGCCGCGCTGCGGGACGCTCACCGTCACCTTGCGGCCCAGCTTCTCGGTCAGGGCGTCCTGCATCAGGTCGGGGTTTTCGATGGCATGCGACAACAGCAGCGCGCGCGGCGGTTCCTTGTCGGAATAAAATTGCCCGATGAACGCCTCGAGCACTTCGGCCTCTTCGACATCAGCCCCGACACGCGGATAAAAGTCGCGATTGCCCCAGTTCTGGCCCGCCCGGATAAAGAACACCTGCACGCAGGCCTGTCCCTTTTCCAGATGCAGCGCGATCACGTCGGCCTCGGTCACCGAGCGCGGGTTGATGCCCTGCGCGCTCTGCACCTGGGTCAGCGCCTTGATCCGGTCACGCAGCGCCGCCGCGCGCTCGAACTCCATCGTCTCGGACGCCTCGGCCATCTGCGCCGCGAGTTTTTCCTGGATCTCGGTCGAGCGCCCAGAAAGATACCGCTCGGCATCGCGCACCTGCTGGGCATATTCGGCCTTGGAGATCTTGCCAACGCAGGGTGCCGTGCAGCGCTTGATCTGGTGTTGCAGACAGGGGCGCGTGCGGCTTTCGAACATCGTGTCGGTGCAGTTGCGCAGCTGGAACACGCGCTGCAACTGCGCCAGCGTCCGGTTGACCGCGCCGGCCGACGCGAACGGGCCGTAATAGTTGCCCTTGTCGCGCTTGGTGCCGCGATGCTTGCGGATCTGCGGATAGTCATGCGACGTCACGAGGATGTTGGGAAAGCTCTTGTCGTCGCGCAGAAGCACGTTGTAGCGCGGCTTGAGCTGCTTGATGAGGTTCTGTTCCAGCAGCAGCGCCTCGGTCTCGGTCGAGGTCGTGAGGAACATCATCGACGCGGTTTCCGAGATCATCCGCGAAATGCGCGCCGTGTGCCCGGTGGAGCGCGTGTAGCTCATGACCCGCGCCCGCAGATTGCGCGCCTTGCCGACATAAAGCACCCGCGCCTGGGCATCGAGCATCCGGTACACCCCCGGCGAGGCATCGAGGCTGCGCAGGTAGGCGCGGATCACCGCGGGGCCGGTGGCCGGCGTGTCTGTGACGTTTGGATCAGGCATCAGTGCTTAGGTCTAGCTCCTTACTGTCCAAAGGTATGATTCCCGTGCCGGCCTGCAATGCCAAGAGGCCTTGGGCAAGCGTGAAGAGATCCACCGTTCCTGTGGATAAGTCTGATGATAAAATTCCGTGAGCTCGAAATTTTCATTTCATTCAGAGCACTTCGTCGGTTTGCCGTTTTTTTAGGCATACCAGCAAGTGGCTGAATTAATGCAATAATTTTATTCGCTCCGGGCAGGATATTGAAAAGGCTCAGCATTTCATGACGTTTCCGTGACGGCACTGTGACCGGTGCAAAAGTTAACCGTGTGTTAAGATTTGTTACTCAACCCCGAGCACGTCAGGCGTCTGCCAGCCAAGGTGCTGACCGCCATCCACGCAGATCAATTGCCCCGTCACCCCCGGCGCGCGCAGCAGATAATTCAGCGCTTCGGCGATGTCGGTTTCATTGGCCCCGCGCCGCAGGATCGTGGCCTCGCGCTGCCGCGCGAAATGCCGTGCGCTCTGGCGGTGGCCCTGCAGGGTCGGACCCGGCCCGATCGCATTGACCCGCAGCCGGGGCGCTAGCGCCTGTGCAGCGGTCTGCGTGAAGGCCCAGAGCCCCATCTTGGCGATGGTGTAGGTCATGAATTCGGGCGTCGGCTTGCGCACCCGCTGGTCGAGCATGTTGACGACAAGACCCTGCGCCACGGGCTCTCCCATCTCGTCGGGCACCGGATCCGGCACCTGCGCCGCCAGCCCTTGGGTCAGCACGAAGGGCGCGCGCAGGTTGCTTTCCATATGCCGGTCCCAATGGGTGCGCGTGGCGCTGTCGATATTGTCGTACTCGAAAATCGAGGCATTGTTGACCAGCACGCTCACCGGCCCGCCCAGACCCTCGACGGCACGTTCCACCAGCGGCGTGACCTGCACCTCGTCCAGCAGATCGGCCTGCAATGTCACGGCGTGGCGGCCCATGGCGCGGATCTCGGCCGCGACGGTCTCCGCGGCCTCGCCCGAGCTTGCGTAATGCACGGCCACGTCAAAGCCCTGCCGCGCCAGCTCCAGCGCCATCGCCCGGCCAAGGCGTTTGCCCGCCCCTGTCACCAATGCCCGTGTCATGGCTCGTGTCATAGCTATCCCGCCTGCGTCAGCACGAGCGTGACATAGGCCACATAGGCACAGGTCAAGAGCACCCCCGTCACACGACCGATATCGCAGCGCATGAACACGAACGGGATCAGGATTAGCGACGCGGCCAGCATCACCCACAGATCGAAGGTCAGGAACTGGGCATTGACCGGCACCTCGCCCACCAGCGAAGTGATCCCGATGATCGCGAGCAGATTGAACATGTTCGACCCGATCACGTTGCCAAGCGCGACATCGGCCTGCTTGCGCAGCGCCGCCATCACCGTGGTCGCCAGTTCCGGCAGCGACGTGCCAAGGGCCACGAGCGTCAGCCCGATCGCCGCATCGCGCACGCCGTAGCGGATCGCGAGGATCGAGGCGTTGTCGACCAGAAGATCCGCGCCGACCGGCAGGCCGATCAGGCCGGCGATCAGGAACATCAAGATCTTCCACCACGGCATGTCGGGATCGACGCCCTCGACGTCCTCGGGGACGGCCGCCGCCGTCAGCGCGTTGGCCGCCGCGTCCCGCCGATGCGACAACGCATCGCGCAGTGCCTCGCCCAGAATCAGCAAAAGCGCCGCCAACAGGATCAGCCCGGCAATCCAGTCGAAACTGCCGCGAAAGGCCAATGCGATGAACAGCACGCTGGCCGCCAGCATCTGCAGATAGGATTTGCCGCAGCGACAGCCGCTGGTGTGCAGCACCGACAGGATCGCAGGGATGCCCAGCACCAGCAGGATATTGGCGGTATTGGACCCCACCACATTGCCCATGGCGATCCCCGGCTTTTCGGCCAGCACTGCGTTGACGGAAATCAGAAGCTCGGGCGCCGAGGTGCCGAAGGCCACGATGGTCAGGCTGACGATCAGCGCCGGCACCCCGACCCGCAGGCTGAGGTTCACCGCACCCTTGACCAGCGCGTCCCCCGCGAGCAGAAGCACCGCCAGACCCACGCCGACCAGAAGCCACGGCATCATGATCTGCGGTCCTTTTCACACGCACACGGACCCTTGCCGATCCGGTAGCGCCCGCATTTTCGGCATTTCGCGGCCTCCAGCCGGTTTTGTCCGGGAAAGCGCAGCTTGCCGAACATGGCCAGCACGCCCATTGCTACAAGGAAGAGAACGACGATCTTGACGATCATCTCAAAGGCCGAACCGGGCATAGCTTGCCCGTTCCTCGACGGCACCGATGGCGTCCTGCGCCAGCGTCGCGCCAAAGCGCGCCAGCAATCCGCGCCGGGGTCCGTATTTCACGAATTGCACCTTGTCGCCGTAGATCTCCTTCATCTTCGGCCCGAGATGCCCGATCCCGTCGACCAGTCCCAAATCCACGCTGCGCTGGCCCAGCCAGAACTCGCCGGTGAAGATGTCCGGGTCCTCGGCCAGCTTGCCCGCGCGCCGCGCCTTCACCTGATCGATGAACGCCTCGTGGATCTGGTCCAGCAGATGCTTGAGGCGGGTCACGTCTTCGGACTTTTCGGGCAGGAACGGATCGAGCGTGCTTTTCGATTTGCCGGCGGTGTAGAGACGCCGCTCGATCCCCTGACGGGTCAGGAACACCTGCGCGCCGAACCCCGCCGAGATCACCCCTATGGAGCCCGTGATCGAAGACCGGTCGACCCAGATATCGTCGGCGGCCACCGCCAGCCAGTACCCGCCCGAGGCCGCCACATCCTCGACGAAGGCATGCACGGGGATCTTCTTTTCGTCGCCCAGCCGCCGGATGCGCGCCGCGATCAGCGAGCTTTGCACCGGCGAGCCGCCGGGCGAATTGATCACCAGCGCAACCGCGGCGGGCTTGCCGCGCGAGAACGCCTTCTCGATGACCGGGGCCAGCAACTCGTCGTTGAGCTGCGCCCGGCCGCCCGATCCGATCATGCCCGAAAGCCGGATGACCGCAACGACGGGCTTGCGGTTGAGAAAGGGGATCAGATATTTCATGACGATCGATCTAGCCTCCGTGGGGATGACAAACAAGGCAGCCGGGCCGGCATGCGCCGCCGCCGGATGAAAAAGGCCGCGCCCGGCCTCACGTCTTGATGCGGTAACCGGTTTTGAAGATCCACCACACGACACCGAGGCACAGCGCGAAGAAGACCGCGATCGCCGAAAGGCTGACCCCGATGCCGACATCAGCGACCCCGAAGAACGACCAGCGGAAGCCTGAGATCAGATACACCACCGGATTGAGCAGCGCCACGGATTGCCACGCCTCGGGCAGCATCGAGACCGAGTAGAAGGCCCCGCCCAGAAACACCAGCGGCGTGATGACCAAAAGCGGCACAAGCTGCAATTGCTGGAAGTTTTCCGACCAGATCCCGATGATGAAGCCAAAAAGCGAGAAGGTGATCGAGATCATCACCAGAAACAGGATCATCATCAGCGGGTGCCGGACCTCGAAATCGATGAAGAACTGCGCGGTGATCAGGATCACCGCCCCGATCGCGAAGGCCTTGGTCGCCGCCGCCCCGACATAGCCCAGCACGATCTCGAGAAAGTTGATCGGCGCCGAGAGATGCTCGAAGATCGTGCCGATGAACTTGGGGAAATAGATCCCGAACGAGGCGTTGGAAATGGCCTGATTCATCACGCTCAGCATGATCAGGCCGGGCACGATGAACGCGCCGTAGCTGACGCCCTCGACCTCTTCGATGCGGCCGCCGATGGCGGCGCCGAAGACCACGAAATAGAGCGTGGTGGAAATGACCGGCGAAAGCAGCGATTCGAAGATCGTGCGGAAAAACCGCTTCATCTCGTAGACATACATCGCGCGGATGGCATAGACATTCATGCTGCATCCTCCTGCACGAGGCTGACGAAGATCTCCTCCAGACTGCTTTGCCGCGTCTCGATATCGCGCAGGGTCAACCCCTCGCGGGTCAGCGCCTGCAAGAGCCGGGTGATGCCGGTGCCCTCGCCGCCGCGCGTGTCGTAGTGATAGATCAGCGCGTGCCCGTCTTCCGCGCGCTCCAGATCATACTGCGCCAGCGTCGCGGGGACGGCGTCCACCGGATGAGCCAGCTCGATCTTCAGCGTCTTGCGCCCGAGACGCTGCATCAGCGCCGCCTTTTCCTCGACCAGCAGGATCTCGCCGCGGTTGATCACCGCGATCCGGTCGGCCATCGCCTCGGCCTCCTCGAGATAATGCGTCGTCAGGATGATCGTCACGCCCTGTTCCTTCAGGCCGCGCACCACCTCCCACATCTCGCGGCGCAGCTCCACGTCGACGCCCGCCGTCGGCTCGTCGAGAAACAGCACCCGTGGCTCGTGGCACAGCGCCTTGGCGATCAGCACCCGGCGTTTCATGCCGCCCGACAGCTCGCGGGTGCGCGCGTTCCTCTTGTCCCAGAGCGAGAGCTGCCGCAGCACCCGCTCGACCACCGCGTCATCGCGCGGCTTGCCGAACAGCCCGCGCGAGAACTCCACGGTGTTGATCACCTTCTCGAACGGCTCCAGCGCGATCTCCTGCGGAACCAGCCCGATCATCGCCCGGGCGCCCCGGTAGCCGGTGACGATGTCATACCCGCCCACCTCGGCGCGGCCGGTGCTCAACGGGGTGATCCCGCAAAGCGCCGAGATGAGCGTCGTCTTGCCCGCGCCATTGGGGCCGAGCAGCGCGATGATCTCGCCCTCCTCGATATCCAGCGACACGTCGCGCAGCGCCTGCACGCCGTCCTTGAAGCTCTTGCCGAGGTTCTGAACCCTGACGATCGTGCTCATGCCTGCCCCCTTGATCTTCGCCGGGAACCTAGAGGTTTGGCGCGTCAGTGCAATGGCCGACACGGCTGTGCGCTAATCCAGCAGCGCGATGGCCGTGCGCAGCGTCGCGATCCCCTCACCGGTCTCGGCCGAGGTCAGGATCAGTTCCGGAAAGGCCGCCGGGTGCGGCGCCAGCCTGCCGCGCACCTGATCGAGCACCCGGTCGCGCGTGCCCGCCTTGATCTTGTCGGTCTTGGTCAGCACGCATTGAAACGTGACCGCCGCCCCGTCGAGAAGCGTCATGATCTCCTCGTCCACCGGCTTGATCCCGTGGCGCGCATCGACCAGCACGAAGGCCCGGCGCAGCGTGGCGCGGCCCGCGAGATATTGCTTGAGCAGCGCCTGCCATTGCCGCACCACCGCCACCGGCGCGTTGGCAAACCCGTAGCCCGGCAGATCGACAAGGTAATGGCTGTCGGCCACGGTGAAAAAGTTGATCTCCTGCGTGCGTCCCGGCGTGTTCGACGCGCGCGCGATGGCCTTGCGCCCGGTCACCGCGTTGATCAACGTGGATTTCCCGACATTGGAGCGGCCGGCGAAACAGACCTCGGGGCGGTCGGCGGGCGGCAGGCCGTCCATCGCCACCACGCCTTTCAGGAACTCGACCGGTCCGGCGAACAGCTTGCGCCCGGTCTCCAGCGCCTTATCCTCGGGGCTGTCGGCCACGGGAAAGGGCAGCGCCGTCATGTCCCTGCCCATGCTGCAACATAGCCCGGCATGTGCGTCACTTCTTGCTGTCCGGGTCGGTCTGCGGCGTCTTTTTCCTGAAGCTCGACATGATGTTGCCGAACACGTCCGGCCTGTAGCCCTGGCTGCGCATGATCAGGTATTGCTGCGAGAAGGTGATCATGTTGTTGGCGATCCAGTAGACCACGAGGCCGCTGGCAAAGCTGCCCAGCATGAACATGAAGACCCACGGCATCCACGCAAAGATCATCTTCTGCGTCGGATCGGTCGGCGCCGGGTTCAGCTTCTGCTGCAGCCACATCGACACGCCCAGACACAGCGGCAGGATGCCGATGAAGATCAGCGCCATGATCGACCCCGACTCCGGCGCGGCCCAGGGCAGGATGCCCCACAGATTGTAAAGCGACGAGGGGTCGGGCGCCGACAGGTCGCGGATCCAGCCGATCCACGGCGCGTGGCGCAGTTCGAGCGTGACGAAGATCACCTTGTAGAGCGAGAAGAAGATCGGGATCTGCAACAGGATCGGCAGACAGCCCGCGGCGGGGTTCACCTTTTCCTTCTTGTAAAGCTCCATCATCTCCTTCTGAAGCTTCTGCTTGTCGTCGCCGGACTGCTCCTTGATCTGCTCCATCTGCGGCTGGAGCTCCTTCATCTTCGCCATCGAGACGTAGGATTTGTAGGCCAGCGGCAGCAGCACGATCTTGATCAGCAGGGTCAGGCTGATGATCGCCCAGCCCATGTTGCCGATCAGCGCGTTGAGCCAGTGGAGCACGGCGAATATCGGCTTGGTCAGAAAGAAGAACCAGCCCCAGTCGATCGAATCGAGGAACCGCTCGACGCCGTCCTCGTTCTGGTAGTGGCGGATGGTGGCCCATTCCTTGGCGCCCGCGAACAGCCGGCTTGTCGACACGGTGGTCTCGCCGGCGGCGAGGCTGCGGGTCGGCTGCACGGTCTCGGTCTGGTAGATGTTGCGGCGTGGGTCGTATTTGCTGACCGCCTTGAACGAGCTGCCCTGCTCGGGGATCAGCGTCGTCATCCAGTAATGGTCGGTGATCCCGATCCAGCCGTTCTCGCTGACCTGTGTGACCTCGGCGGGCGCGCCCTCGCGCGAGTTGAATTCGTAATCCTCGACATTGGAATAGCTGGTTTCGGTCAGCTCGCCATCGGCCATGCCGACGACACCCTCGTGCAGGATGAAGAAGTTCTTCAGATCGTCGGGCAGGCCGTGCCGCGCGAGGATGCCGTAGGGCGCAAGGCTGACGGTCTGGTCGCCGGTATTCTCGACCGACTGGTCAATCGAGAACATGTAATCGGCATCCACGCTCAATTCGCGCCGAAAGATCAGGCCCGCGCCGTTGTCCCAGCTCAGCGTCACCGGGCTGTCGGGCGTCAGAGTGTCACCGCTCTCAATCTCCCAGACGGTGTTGGAGCCCGGCACGTCCTCGGGCGTCAGCCCGCTACCCGGTGCCCAGCCATAAAGCGCATAATAGGGATTTTCGCTGCCGACAGGCGACAGCAGCTGCACGATATCGGATTCCGGGTCAAGCGTTTCGCGGTAACCCTTGAGCAGAAGCTCGTCGATCCGCCCGCCCTGCAGCGACACGCTGCCCGTCAGGCTGGGTGTCTCGATGTCGAGCCGCGGGGCATCGAGCGCCTCGTCGGTATCCTCGCCGGGCGCGCCCGTGGTCGATGCGTCCTGCGATCCGGGCTCGATATCCGCGCGGGGCGGCGTCAGCTCGCCCTCGGTCTCGCTGATCGTCGCGTTGGGGTCGCCCGGTTCCGGATCGGGCGGCGGAAACATCACGAACCAGACAAGGATCACGAGAAAGCTCAGCGCCGTCGCGAGGATAAGATTCTTGTTCTGATTATCCATGATCCGGCACCGTCCGTCTGTTGAGAGTCGCGTGGGGGGGTTCAACAGAGTGCAGTCCCAAAGGTCAAGCGGTTTCCGGGCGCGCCAATACCCATGCGTTGCTCACGACGGGGGTGCCTCGCCGTGAAACCGTATGGCGGACGAGCCGTCACGCGCAGCCTGCGCGACCACATCTTCGACGGCCGCGATCATGGCCCGGCCGGACCGATCCGTCAACGCATCATCGAGGCAGACCCCCAGCGAGGCCGAAAGCCGCAGCGCGCCGGCCCGCTGCGCGTCCCCCTCGGCCAGCGCGGTCTGCACCCTTTGGGCAATCGACAGGACAGCCGTCCGGTCAAGACCGATCCCGGGCGACAGCAGCACCGCGACACGTCCCGCCGACAGATCGAACAGCGCGTCCTCACGGCGGACCACGCGCGCCAGCCGGGCAAGCCCCTGTTTCTTGACGCGGTCGGCGCCGGGTTGATCGCCCGGCGCCAAGGGACCGGCGGGGTCGTCGATCCGCGCGAGGATGCAGGCGAATCTTTCAGGTGTCTTGCGGGTGTGGTCGAAGGCGTCATCGATGGCGCCCCGCAGCAGGCGCAGCCGGTCGGCACCGGCGCGCGGTGTGTTTCGCCACGGCCGTCGCCGATCCGCGATCAACAGAAAACCGAGCAGGGCGAAGGGCAGCATGAGGATGGCGGCCCCGGGGCCGAACCACAGGACGGCCAACCCTCCGGCCAGCGCGAAAAGCACCATTTCCGGCCAATGCCTGCGCAACCGGCGCAGGAAAGAAATCGATTTGCGTTTGCGATCCATGCGACGGTCCATGGCGTCCTCCCTGATCCGTCGCAGCCTAGCCGTCCCGGATTAAGAGAGGCTGCATCCGCAACCGGGAAATACGCCGGATTTTAGCGATCCGGCGTCCTGCGCCGCCCCGTCCTGCGGCAGAGCGGTCAGCTTGCGCCGTCGCCGATCCATGCCGCGACGATGGCGCGGGCACTGTCGCTGTTCCAGTCGGCATCGCCCTGCAGGCGGGCGATCTCGCGGCCGTCAGGGTCCAGCAGCACGGTGATCGGCAGGCCGAACACACCCATGGCGCGGGCCAGCGCGCTTTGTGGGTCGCGGTGCAGCGGCAGGTTGTCGACGCCGATATCGTCGAAGAACTTCTTCATCGCGGGCGGAGCGTTGCGCCCCGTGGCGATGGTCACGACCGAGAAATCCTCGCCGCCAAGGGCCTCCTGCAGGGCCGAAAGCGTGGGCATTTCGTGGCGGCAGGGCGCGCACCAGGTGGCCCAGAAATTCAGCACGACATGCCGGCCTTCGTATTCGGCGAGCGTCGCGGTGCTGCCATCCACGGTCTCGAACGCGACATCGGGGGCGGCCTCGGGGGCGGCATGAAAAGACAGCTTCTTCATGTCGCCGTCGCGCAGCGCCTCGAGGTCCGACATATCCGCCGCTGCGGCGTTTGCACCGAGGCCGAGGGCGATATAAAGGATCAGATGACGAAGATGTTTCATTGCTTCCCTCCGAAGGGCCGGACACCATGACGGACACGACCTCGAACCAGATGTGGGGCGGCCGCTTTGCCGACGCGCCCGATGCGATCATGGAGGCTATTAACGCCTCCATCTCGTTCGACAAGCGAATGGCGGTGCAGGACATCGCCGGATCGCGCGCCCATGCCGCCATGCTGGCCGCCTCGGGCATCATAACGCGTAGCGATGCCGAGGCGATGAGGGAAGGGCTTCTCACGATCTTGTCAGAGATCGAGGCGGGGGAGTTCACCTTTTCCACAGCCCTCGAGGACATTCACATGAATGTCGAGGCACGGCTGACCGACCTGATCGGCCCGGCTGCGGGGCGGCTGCACACCGCGCGGTCGCGCAACGATCAGGTAGCCACCGATTTCCGGCTCTGGGTGCGCGATCAGCTCGATGCGGCCGATGCGGGCCTGCAGGCGCTGATGCGCGCGCTCGTGGCGCAGGCCGAGGCCGGCGCGGGGTGGGTGATGCCGGGCTTTACCCATCTGCAGACCGCCCAGCCGGTGACATGGGGCCATCACATGCTGGCCTATGTCGAGATGTTCGGGCGCGATCTGTCGCGCATCCGCGATGCCCGCGCCCGGCTGAACGAATGCCCGCTGGGGGCGGCGGCGCTGGCCGGCACGTCGTTTCCCATCGACCGCGACATGACCGCGCGCGAGCTGGGGTTCGAGCGGCCCTGCGCCAATTCGCTGGATGCCGTCAGCGACCGCGATTTCGCGCTGGAGTTTCTGGGCGCGGCCAGCATCTGCGCCATGCATCTCAGCCGCATGGCCGAGGAGCTGGTGATCTGGTCCTCGGCGCAGTTCCGGTTCGTGGCAATGTCGGACAGGTTCTCGACCGGGTCGTCGATCATGCCGCAGAAGAAGAACCCCGATGCCGCCGAGCTGATCCGCGCCAAGGTGGGGCGCATATTTGGGGCGAACGTGGCGCTGATGACGGTGATGAAGGGCCTGCCGCTCGCGTATTCCAAGGACATGCAGGAGGACAAGGAACAGGTTTTTGACGCCGCCGACACGCTGATGCTGGCGCTCGCGGCGATGGAGGGCATGGTACGCGACATGTCCGCACGGCAGGACAATCTGGAGACTGCGGCGGCGTCGGGCTTTTCCACCGCGACGGATCTGGCGGACTGGCTGGTTCGGGTGGCCGGCCTGCCGTTCCGCGAGGCGCATCACGTCACCGGCAGCCTCGTGGCACGCGCCGAGGCGAAGGGCGTCGATCTGCCGGATCTGAGCCTTGACGAAATGCGCGAGGTGCATGGCGAAATCAACGCGTCGGTTTATGATGTGCTCGGGGTGCACAATTCGGTCGCCTCGCGGATCAGCTATGGCGGCACGGCCCCCGATCAGGTGCGCGCGCAGGCCGCCCGCTGGAAGGAGCGTTTGGGATGAGACGACTTGGGCTTGGCGTGATCGCCCTCGCGCTGCTCGGCGCGTGCGGCGTGGATGGCGCCCCGGTGCGCCCGTCGGTCGCCGCGACGATCGGCGCGGGCTCGGGCGGGGTGCACACCAGCGTGCGCACCGGCGCGCGCGTCGGCGGCGTCAATGTCGGCGTGGGGGTCGGGTTATGAGATGGATCTTCGCCGCATTGGCGCTCTGGGGCACGGTGCATCCGATGTACTGGTTCCTGTCCTACATGGCCGCGAATGACTGGAGCCTCGCCGCGCTGATCGATGCGTGGTATGTCAATGACAGCACGACCGGTCTGACCTGGGATCTGACCATCGCCGCCATCGCGCTGACCGTCTGGGTGCTGATCGAGGCGGTGCAGCGCCGGCATTGGCTGGGCCTGATCGCGATTCCGGCGACCTTCTGCATCGGGGTCAGCTGCGGGCTGCCGCTCTATGTCTTCCTGCGCATGTCGCGGGATGCCAAGCGCGGTATTTGAGTATTTCTGGCAAGATGAAGCGGGCGGGGCCAAGGATTGGATCATTTTCTCTATCGTGACGGCATGCTGCATGCCGAGGATGTGCCGGTGCGCGAGATCGCAGAGCACGTGGGCACGCCGTTCTACTGCTATTCGACCGCGACGCTGACCCGGCATTTCAGGCTGTTCGATGCCGCCCTCGACGGCATGGATCATCTGGTGTGCTATGCCATGAAGGCCGCGAGCAATCAGGCGATCCTGAAAACGCTGGCGGATCTCGGATCCGGGATGGATGTGGTCTCGGGCGGCGAATACATGCGCGCGAAGGCCGCCGGCGTGCCCGGCGACCGCATCGTGTTTTCCGGCGTCGGCAAGACCGCAGACGAGATGCGGCTGGCGCTGGAGGGCGGCGTGCGGCAGTTCAACGTCGAGAGCGAGCCCGAGCTGGCGCTGTTGAGCGCGGTGGCATCAAACCTTGGCGTGACCGCGCCGATCACCGTGCGGGTCAACCCGGATGTCGATGCCCGCACCCATGCCAAGATCGCCACCGGCAAGAGCGAGAACAAGTTCGGCATCCCGATCAGCCGCGCCCGCGCCGTCTATGCCGAGGCAGCACGGCTGCCCGGTATCGAGGTGGTCGGGATCGACGTGCATATCGGCAGCCAGCTGACCGATCTGGAGCCGTTTCGGCAGGCCTATGCGAAGGTGGCCGAGCTGACCGAAACCCTGCGCGCCGATGGCCATGACATAAGGCGGCTGGATCTTGGCGGCGGTCTGGGCATACCTTATGCGCGCGGCAACGCGGCCCCGCCGCCCCCCGACGCCTATGGCGCGCTGATCCGCGAGGAACTGGGCCATCTGGGCTGCGAGATCGAGATCGAGCCGGGACGGCTGATCGTCGGCAATGCCGGCATCCTGGTCTCTCGCGTGATCTATCCGAAATCCGGCGAGGGGCGCGAATTCCTGATCCTCGATGCGGCGATGAACGACCTGATCCGCCCCGCCATGTATGACGCGCATCACGATATCGTCCCCGTGATCGAGCCCGCGCCGGGGGCCGGGCAGATACCTTACGACGTGGTCGGCCCGGTCTGCGAATCAGGCGACACCTTTGCCAAGGCGCGCATGCTGCCCGCATTGGCGGCGGGCGATCTGGTCGCGTTCCGCAGCGCCGGCGCCTATGGCGCGGTGATGGCGAGCGAGTACAATACAAGACCGCTGATCCCCGAGGTTTTGGTCGATGGGCAGGATTTTGCCGTGATCCGCGCCCGCCCGACATTTGACGAAATGATAAAACGCGATACCATGCCCTCGTGGCTTTGACGCGGTGCGCGCGCGAAGTCTGCTCATGAGGTGCCGCGCATGGCAGAACCATCGAAGACCCCCCTCAATGACGTGACCTCCCGGCTGCGGCGGCCGCTGCTGCTGACCTGGGCCGGGATGTGGGCGGAGCGCGTGCTGCGCGCCTTCTGGCCGGTCTGGAGCCTGCTCGTCGTCTGCGCCGCGGTGCTCATGCTGGGCCTGCAGGACATGGCGCGCATCGAGACCGTCTGGATCGCGGCCGGGCTGCTCGGCCTTGCCACCCTTCTGCTGGCCGCGCGCGGCGTGGAGAGGTTTCGCATGCCACGGCGCGCCGACGCGCTGGCCCGGCTTGATGCGACGCTGCCGGGACGCCCCCTTGCGGCGCTGGCCGACAGCCAGGCCGTGGGCGCGAACGACACCGGATCACAAGCGCTGTGGCGGGTGCACCAGGACCGTATGGCGGCGCGCGCCGCAGACGCGCAGGCGGTCGAACCCGATCTGCGCCTGTCTCGGCAGGACCCGTACGGGCTGCGTTACGTCGCCCTGCTGGTGCTGGTGGTGGCGATGCTCTTTGGGTCTGTCTGGCGGGCGGGATCGGTGACCGGGATGATGCCCGGCACGGGCGGCGGTCCGCCACTGGCGCAGGGACCGACATGGGAAGGCTGGATCGAGCCGCCCGGCTATACCGGCCGACCGAGCATTTATCTGGCAGATCAGACCGGGACGATCCGCGCGCCCGAGGGTAGCGCGGTCACGCTGCGATTTTACGGCGAGGCGGGCGCGCTTGAGCTGGAAGAGACGGTGTCCGGCGCGCCGGAGCCGGAGCCGGAGCGGGACGCGGAGGCGCCTGACAACGACCCGGACCGCAGCTTCGAGATCGCCCGCGACGGCGAGTTGCGCATCGAGGGGCCCGGTGGCGACAGCTGGCAGGTGCAGGCGATCACCGATGCCGCGCCTTCGGTGACGATCCTGGAGGACGCCGCCGAGACCGCTTTTGACGGGCAGATGAGCCAGCCCTTCGAGGCGCGTGACGATTACGGCGTCGTCGCGGGCACCGCGACGTTCGAGTTGGATCTGGACCGGCTGGAGCGCCGCCACGGTCTGACGACGGAGCCCGAGCCGCGAGAGGCGATCACGCTTGATCTGCCGATGCCGCTGGCCGGGGATCGGGCCGACTTCACCGAGACTCTGGTCGAGAACCTGTCGCAGCACCCGTGGGCGCATCTGCCGGTGACGCTGCACCTGCAGGTCGAGGATGCGGCCGGCCAGACCGGCCGATCCGACGCGGTCGAGATGGCCTTGCCCGCGCGGCGCTTTTTCAACCCGACGGCGGCGGCGGTGATCGAGCAGCGACGCGATCTTCTGTGGTCGCGCGACAATGCGACCCGCGTCGCGCAAGTGCTGCGCGCGGTGTCCTACCAGCCGCGCGAGGGTCTCTTCCGGTCCGAGAAGGCCTATCTGCGGCTGCGGGTGCTGATCCGGCGGCTCGAGGCCGCAACCGGCGATGACGGGTTGGGCGCGCAAGATCGCGACGAAATCGCGCAGGCGCTTTGGGATCTCGGCCTGCTGCTGGAGGATGGCGATGTCGGCGACGCGCTGGAGCGGATGCGCGATGCGCAGGAACGCCTCAGCGAGGCGATGAAGAACGGCGCCAGCGAAGAGGAGATTGCCCGCCTGATGCAGGATATGCGCGACGCCACCGAAGATTACCTTCGTCAGAAGATGCAGCAGGCGCAGCGCGACGACCCCGATGGCGGCGACGATCAGCAGAGCGCGGAAAACATGATGCAGATGAACCAGCAGGATCTGCAGGACATGATGGACAGCATCCAGGAGATGATGAACGAGGGCCGCTTCGCCGAGGCTCAAGCTGCGCTGGAGGAATTCCAGCGCATGATGGAGAACATGCAGGTCACCGAAGGGCAGGGCGGTCAGGGCCAGTCGCCGGGTCAGGAGGCGATGGAAGGTCTGGCCGAGACGCTGCGCGACCAGCAGGGCCTGTCGGATCAGGCCTTCCGCGACCTTCAGGACCAGTTCAACCCCGGCGCGCAATCGGGCCAGTCGCAGGGCGATGAAGGCCGCCGCGGCGACGAGGGCCGCGGGCAAGGCCAAGACGGCCAGCCCGGGCAACAAGGTCAGGGCGGATCGGAGCCCGGCCAGTCGCAGCCAGGTCAGGGTCAGGACAAAGACGGGCAGGACCGCGCCGAAGGCGACCAGCCCGGTGAAGGCGACCTCGCCGACCGACAGCGAACGCTGCGCGACGAGCTCGAGCGTCAGCGACAGGGTCTTCCGGGACTTGACGGCAAGGCCGGAGAGGCCGCGCGCCGCGCGCTGGAGGATGCCGAACGGTCGATGGAAGAGGCCGAAGAGGCGCTGCGCGGCGACGATCTGGCCGGCGCCATCGACAATCAGGCCGACGCGATGGAATCGCTGCGCGACGGCATGCGCAACATGGGCGAGGCGATGGCCGAACAGCAGAACCCGGGCGGCCAGGGCGAGGGCGAGGGCGCACCGGGACAGGCACAGGCCGATCCGCTGGGCCGCGAGAGCGGACAGGGCGGTCGCACGGGCACCCAAAGCGAGCTCTTGCAGGGCGAGGATGTCTATCGGCGTGCGCGCGACCTGCTGGACGAGATCCGCCGCCGCTCTGGCGAGGGCGGCCGCCCCGATATGGAGCTTGACTATCTCGAACGGCTGCTCGAGCGGTTCTGAGCCTCGCGGCCAACCGCCCGGGCCTGCACCTGCTGGACATTCGCCTGCCAAGCTGCTTTGCCTGTGATCCGGAGCGCATGCGTCGAGAGGGGAAACACCATGACCGAGACCGATCTGAAATCCTTGTTGAAGGATCCCGCCCTGCTGGCCGAAAAGGCCTATATAAACGGCGAGTGGGTGGATGGCGACAACGGCACGTTTCAGGTCATCAACCCCGCAAGGGGCGACGTGATCGCCAATGTCGCCGATCTCGGCCGCGCACAGGTCGCGCATGCCATCACAGGGGCGCAGGCCGCGCAGAAGGGCTGGGCGCAATGGACCGGCAAGGAGCGCGCGACCGTACTGCGCCGCTTCTTCGATCTGATGATGGAAAACCAGCACGATCTCGGCGTGATCCTGACCGCCGAACAGGGCAAGCCGCTGGCCGAGGCCAAGGGCGAGATCGCCTATGGCGCGTCGTTCATCGAGTTCTTCGGCGAAGAGGCCAAGCGCATCTATGGCGAGACGATCCCCGGCCACCAGCGCGACAAGCGCATCACGGTGATCAAGCAGCCGATCGGCGTCGTCGGCTCGATCACGCCGTGGAATTTCCCGACCGCGATGATCACCCGCAAGGCCGCCCCCGCGCTGGCCGCGGGCTGTGCCTTCATCGGGCGCCCCGCCTCGGAAACGCCGCTTTCGGCGACCGCATTGGGGGTTCTGGCCGAACGTGCGGGCATCCCGGCGGGCGTGTTCAACATCGTACCCTCAACGCAGGACTCCGATATCGGCAAGGAATTCTGCGAAAATCCGGGCATCCGCAAGCTGACCTTCACCGGATCCACGCAGGTCGGGCGCATCCTCCTGCGCCAGGCCGCAGATCAGGTGCTGAAATGTTCGATGGAGCTGGGCGGCAACGCGCCGTTCATCGTCTTCGACGACGCCGATCTCGACGCCGCCGTCGAGGGCGCGATCATGTGCAAGTTCCGCAACAACGGCCAGACCTGCGTCTGCGCCAACCGCATCTATGTGCAGTCGGGCGTCTATGACGCCTTCGCCGCCAAGCTGACTGCCGCCGTCGAAAAGCTTAAAGTGGGCGACGGTCTGGCCGAGGGCACGACGCTCGGCCCGCTGATCAACGAGGATGCCCTCGACAAGGTCCGGGAGCACGTGGCCGACGCCACCGCAAAGGGCGGCACGGTGATTCTCGGCGGCGCGAAAGAGGCCGACGGGCTCTTCCTGACGCCCACCATCATCACCGGCGCGACCCGCGACATGGCGTTCTCGACCGAGGAAACCTTCGGGCCGCTCGCGCCGCTCTTCCGGTTCGAGGACGAGGATGACGTGATTGATCTCGCAAATGACACGATCTTCGGTCTGGCGTCGTATTTCTACGCCAATGATCTGCGCCGCGTCACGAAAGTGGCCGAGGCGCTGGAATACGGGATTGTCGGCGTCAATACCGGCATCATCTCGACAGAGCTTGCCCCCTTTGGCGGGGTCAAGCAATCCGGGCTGGGCCGCGAGGGCAGCCATCACGGCATCGACGAGTTCCTCGAGATGAAATATATCTGCACGAGCGTCTGACAGTCTCGACCGACCGGCGGGACGCGGCTAGAGTGGTCGCGTGCCCATGCCGAGGAGGTTGTCGATGCGCCGCGTCTCTGCCCTGTTGCTTGTTCTGGCGCTTGCGCCGTCGGGCCCCGCGCTGGCCGGGGCCGGGGACACCCGCCTCGTCACCGGATCGCTGGGATACCTGCAGCGCATCGCCCTGCCACCCGAGGCCGAGGCGCTCGTCGTGGCCGAGGGACGATTCGGGGCGATGCTGGGCGAGGTCACCCTCGACCCGGACGGGCAGCAGGTGCCGCTGCCCTTCGAGATGATCGTGCCCTCGGGCCTGTCGGGCGAGGTCAGCGCGGTGATCCGGGTGCACGGGCGGGCCCGCTGGGTTCTCGAGGGGCTGGAATTCGAGGCCGGGCGCGACCCGGTTGATCTCGGCGCGCTGACGCTGGAGCCGGTGACGCCGCTGACCTTCGCGACGGAATATGTCTGCGGCGACACCCCGGTCCATGTCGGGGTGCTGGACGGGTTACTTGTCCTGCGCGTCGAGGGACGCGAGATCATGCTTGAGCGGGTCCGCGCGGCGTCGGGCGCGCGCTACGAGGCGCCGGGCGAGGCCGACACCCTGGTCTGGAGCAAGGGTGACGCGCTCACCGTCCGGGTGGACGGCCGCGACCTTGCCGAGTGCCGCAAGGTGCCCCCCGCCGACAAGGCCCCCTACCGCGCGCAAGGCAACGAGCCGGGCTGGCATGTCGAGCTTGACCCCGAGACCGCGACCGTGGTGGCCGATTACGGTGAAATCACCCGTGAGGCCGAGCGCCCCGCGGTTCAGGTGGTGCCCGGCGCGTATGAGTTCGACATGCCCGATATCGCCGCGATCCTGCGCGTGGAGGAACAACTCTGCCACGACGACGCCACCGGCATGCCGCATCCCGACACCGCGCGGCTGACGCTTGACGATCGCAGCTTGCGCGGCTGCGGCGGCGCGCCGGCGGATCTGCTGACCGAGGATCTGTGGCGCATCACCGCGATTGGCGAGGCCGATCTGGTCGATCCCGAAAGCCTGTCGCTCAACTTTCTGGCCCCCGACCGCGTCGCCGGCAGCAGCGGTTGCAACCGTATCATCGGCAGTTTCAACCTGACCGGCGAGGGTCTGCACTTCGGCACGATGGGCAGCACCATGATGGCCTGCGACGACCCCCTGATGGAACAGGAACGCCGCATGCTCGACGCGCTGGAGCAGGTGACGCGGTTCGACATCGCCGAGGACGGCACGCTGCTGCTGATCGGCGGCCCGGACGACACCGTCCTGCTCGAGGCGCGCCGCTCCTGATCTCGTGAAAACGCCCGGCCAGCATGCGGCTGACCGGGGGCTGGCGTCGGGCGGGACGCCGTGTCAGTTCACCTTTTCGGCGTCCACGACATCCTTGCTGACCGACGGCACATCCCGCGAGATGCTGATCTGCCGCGGCTTCAGCGCTTCGGGGATCTCGCGCTCCAGATCGATATGCAGCATGCCATCGGCATGGGCGGCCCCGGTCACCTTCACATGATCGGCCAGCTGAAAGCGCCGCTCGAACGCGCGGGTGGCGATGCCGCGATGCAGATAGATGCGGTTCTTGTCATCGCCGGACTTGGCGGCGGACACGACAAGCGCGCCCTCCTTGACCTCGACATTCAGGTCATCGGCGGAAAAGCCAGCCACCGCGATCGAGATACGGTAGGTGTCGTCAGCGGTCTTTTCGATGTTGTAGGGCGGATAGGTCGATTGCGCCATGTCGCTGGCCATCACGCGGTCCAGCAGATCGGCCACCTGATCATAGCCGACGGTCGCACGGTAGAGCGGTGCAAGATCGAAGTTACGCATAAGTCATCCTCCTTTGAGCGATACTTTCCGGGATCGGCCCTCCCGTATGGGACAGACCTGATATGCCCGACCCGCATATCGGCGTCTGGGCAATCCGAAAAATGGGAATCCCTCGCGCGCCTGTCAAGAGGTCCGCGCATCTCAGG
>JAWLFT010000113.1:0-7054 GCA_041685435.1 Roseovarius sp. | reverse complement strand
GCGATCAGGGGGCAACGGTATTTGCACAGCCGGCCTCAGTCGCTACAGTCCGGCTCACCCAAAAGGGGGCGGGTGCCGTGCCGAGATGGGCCGCACCTTACGAATAACAGGGAGGAAACATTCATGGATCGCAGAAAATTTCTGACAGACGCGACGCTTGGCGGCTCCGCCGCGGCGGCCGCGTCGCTGGCCGCACCGGCCTATGCGCAGGGCCGGCGCACGCTGACCATGGTCACCACATGGGGGCGCGGTCTGGCCGGTGTGCATGACGCCGCGCAACGTTGTGCGGATGCGATCACGGAAATGTCGGATGGCGACGTGACGGTGGATGTCAAGGCCGGCGGCGAGCTTGTCGGCGCGTTCGAGGTGTTCGACGCGGTCTCGGCGGGGCAGGCGGACATGTATCACGGGGTCGATTACTATTTTCTCGGCCAGCATCCGGCGCTGTCGTTCTTCAGCCAGTTGCCGTTCGGCATGACCTTTCAGGAATATGGCAACTGGTTCCATCATGCGGACGGGCGCGAGCTGGCCGACGAGCTTTACAGCATCTTCGGGCTCAAATGCTTCCCGGCCGGCAATACCGGCCCGCAATCGGGCGGCTGGTTCAACAAGGAGATCAACAGCCCCGAGGACTTCGAGGGGCTGCGGTTCCGCATGCCGGGGCAGGGCGGTCAGGTGCTGGGCAAGCTCGGGGCGAGCGTGCAGAACCTTCCCGGATCGGAAGTCTATCAGGCGCTCTCGTCCGGTGCCCTCGACGGCACCGAATGGATCGGGCCATGGGCGGACGAGAAGGCCGGCTTCCAGGAGATCACCGACATCTACTACACCGCCGGGTTCCACGAGCCGGGCCCGAACATCAACCTGACCTTCAACCTCGACGTGTTCGAAAGCCTGACGCCGGCACAGAAGTCGATCGTCAGCAATGCGTCGCAGGCCGTCAATTTCTGGTCGATGTCGCAATTCATGGCCAACAACGCCGCCGCCCTGCAGCGTCTGCAATCAGGCGGCGTTAAGGTCATGGAATTCCCCGACAGCGTCTGGGACGCCTTCGGCGCCGCCTCGGAGGAGGTCGTCCAGGAGCCGATGGACGACGACATCTACAAGCAATGCCATGACAGCTACATGGACTCGCTGCGCAGTTCGGCCGCCTGGAGCAGCGCGTCCGAAGGCGCGTTCGCCAGACAACGCAACCGCGTGGTCGGCATCTGATCCGACCCTGACAGCAGGCCCCGTCCCGATCGGGGCGGGGCCTGTCTTGTCGCGGCGCGCATCCCCCTTGTCGTGACGGTCTGGTCGTGACGGGCTGCAGGAGAATGCCATGGAAAACGACAGTGGCGCCGGGCTGATCGACGGTCTCGCGGGCCTGGGCAACGGGGCGCTTTGGCTGGTCCGGAATATCGCCATGGCGGTCTACAATCTGGGCCATGCGCTCAGCCATCCGTCGAGCTGGCTCGACTGGTCCGACCCCGAGGCGATCTCGCGGGTGGTCTATTACGGCGGCTCGTCGGAGTTCTTCTTCGTGATGTTCACCGCCTTTCTGGTGATCACCACCGTCGGCATCTGGGCCCCCCGGTTTCTCTGGGGCTGCGTGCGCGGCCTCGAAGGCTTCGCCAACACCGTGGGCCGCATCGCCGCCTGGGCGGGGCTGATCATGGTGGTCCAGCAGCTTGTCATCGTGTTCATCCAGCGCATCTTCGCGCGGTCCGACATCGTGCTGGGCTTTGGCATTCCGCTGCAATTCGACATCAGCTGGTGGTCCGAGGAGCTGAAGCTCTATAATGCGATCGTGGTCGCGATGTGCTGCACCTACACCTTCACGCAAGGCAGCCATGTGCGCGTCGACCTGATCTATGCCCGCGTGCGGCACCGCACCCGCAAGGTGATCGACATGGCGGGCAGTCTTCTTTTCATGATGCCGATGGCCGTGCTGATCTGGCTGTATGGCTGGTTCTTCATGTGGCGCCACCTGATCACGCCGAACCCGTCGGCGTCGGAATCGCTCGACCGGCTGTTGATGAAGGCGCGCGCGCTGCGCTGGGATGTCGAGACGATCAGCTTCAGCCCCAACGGCTTCAACGCCTATTTCCTCTTCAAGGTGCTGATGGTGATCTTCGCCGGCATGATCTTCCTGCATGCTTGCGCGTTTTTCTGGCGATCCTTTCTTGAATGGCGCGAGGGGTCCGAAAGCGCGGGAAAATATCTTGATCGGGACACGCCCGGCTCTGCGGAAACACCCCGCGACCCCACGCAGTAAAGGACCACCACAGCATGTTATTCGGACTTGACGGCGTCGAGATCGGCCTGATCATCGTCTTTCTGTGCCTCTTCGGCGGTATCCTGTCGGGCTTTCCGGTGGCCTTCGCCATCGGCGGGGCCGGGATCGTGGCGTTCGCGATCATCGCGGCACTCGACAGCGCGGGTCTGCTGATCCATCAGGCGATCGACACCCGCAGCGACGCCTTCGACGCGCTCCTCGCCAGCGGCGTGCGCTCCGACGAGATCTCGATCTTCCGCTACCCGGATCTGCCGCGCGTCGCCCTGCCGGTGTTCGAGCGGGGCTGGGAAATGGCGCTTGACCGCAACGTGTCGTTCATCGCCAACCGCATCAACGAGCGCGTGCTGGCGGGCGCGTCGATCGAGACGCTGCTGGCGGTGCTGATGTTCGTGATGATGGGCATCACGCTGGAACGTTCCAAGATCGCCAATGACCTGCTGACCACGATGGCGCGGGTCTTTGGCCCGCTGCCCGGCGGGCTTGCGGTGTCGGTCGTGGTCGTCGGCGCGTTTCTGGCGGCCTCGACAGGCATCGTCGGCGCGACGGTGGTGACCATGGGCCTTCTCAGCCTGCCCACCATGCTGCGCGCCGGCTACAGCCCGCAGATCGCCACGGGTGTGATCACCGCAAGCGGCACCCTGGGACAGATCATCCCGCCCTCCATCGTGATCGTCCTTCTGGGCACGCTGGCGGGCGATCTCTTTTCGGTGGCGCAGGAGAAGCGCGCGCAGGCCGCGGGCTGTTCGGATGCGCTGACCTATCTGGGCGAGCCGGCGGTGGTGTCGGTGGGCACGCTCTTTCAGGCGGCGCTGCTGCCGGGGATCCTTCTGGCGCTGCTCTATGCGCTCTACGCCTTCGGCTACGCGCTGGTGAACCCCTCGAAAGCGCCCGCCGTGCAGCAGGCCACAGGCGGGGACGGCGAGCCGGTGACGCGCGGCGAAAGCTTCACATGGTTTCTCGGCGTGCCGGTCGCGCTGGTCGCCGGGTTCATGGCGCTGTCGTCGCTTGGCGTTGTCGGATCGCAGGATCTGTCGGTGGCCAGCTTCACCGACCGCGGCGAAAGCGCGCCTTTGCGCACCAATGTCAGCGACGAGTGCCGCCAGTCGATGATCGAATTGCACGGCCAGTCGGCCTGGGATGACGCGGTGGCCCAGCAAGAGGCGATCGACGCCGCCGGCGGCACCGAGGAAAGCGTGCGCCTGACCCTTGAACAGATGGCAGAGCTTGGCGTCCAGAAAGAGGCCGACGCCGCCCCCATCGGCACCGGCGTGGCGACGATCATGGTGCTGTTGGGCCTGACGCTCGCGGTGGCGCGCGGCGTGGCCCCCTCGGCCAGTGCCGCCCCGTTGCTGATCGGCGCCCTCGGGATCGTGCTGGGGCTGCTGGTCGACACGCTGCTCATTCGCCCCACGGCCTCGCCGGGGGTGACGGTTCTGCTCCTGGCGATTCCGCTGGCGATGGCGCTTTACGGTGCGACGCATGCCGCGAGGCGTCTGGCCCGCAACGAGCTGATCCGCGTGGTCTTTCCGCCGCTGGTGCTGATCGTGGCGGTGCTGGGCTCGATCCTCGGCGGGATCACCAACCCGACGCCGGCCGCAGCCCTCGGCGCGGGCGGGGCGATCATGCTGGCGGCCTACCGCAAGCTGCGCGATGACGACCGCTCGCCGAAGATCATCCTGATGGCCACGCTGGCGGTGGTGATCGCCATTCTCGTGGGCATCAATTTCGACCTGCGCATCGGCGATGACAGCGTGGGATTCGAGAACTGGGTGGCCTTCCTCGTGGCCTACGCCGCCTATCTCTTTGCGGTGTTCGGACTGCTTTTCGCGTGCTGGGTGCTTTATGCCGGCGGGGTGCTGACGCCGGTGGTGCGCGAGACCGCCAAGGTCACCAGCATGGTCTTCACCATCCTGATCGGCAGCCAGGTGCTCAACCTCGTGGTCATCAGCTTCGGCGGCGAGGAATACATCCAGGACTTCCTGATGAGCTTCGACAACGAGGTGAAGGTCTTCCTCGTCGTGATGCTGGTGCTCTTCATCCTCGGCTTCGTGCTCGATTTCCTCGAGATCATCTATATCGTGATCCCCATCGTCGGCCCGGTGATCTATGGCGGCAGCTTCGATCCGAAATGGGTGACGATCATGATCGCGGTCAACCTGCAGACCTCGTTCCTGACCCCGCCCTTCGGGTTCGCGCTGTTCTATCTGCGCGGTGTCGCCCCGCCATCGGTCACCACCGGGCACATCTATGCCGGGGTGCTGCCCTTCGTCCTGATCCAGGTTGTGGGGCTGGCGATCCTGTGGTTCTTCCCCGATATCGTGACCATTCTGCCCGCTCTGCTTGCAGGGTGACCGGACGCGGCCGCCATGACGCCCCGATGCGCTGCGAACCTCTGGTACTTTGGCCCAAAGACGCTTAGTTAGCCGGTAAACGGAGCATGAGACGAGGCCAGTCGTGAGCGAAAAACACCGGGGGCGCACCACGCGCGAGGGCATCCGCATTCATCCGGCGGCGGATTATGCGGGCATGCATGCGGCAGGCCGGCTTGCCGCGCAGATCCTGGACGAGATCGCCGATCACGTCTTCGTGGGGCAGACCACGGGGGCGATCGACAGGCTGATCGAGGACCGCGTCACCCAGGCCGGCGCGCGATCCGCGACCATCGGCTACAAGGGCTATCGCCACGCCAGCTGCATCAGCGTCAATCACGTGGTCTGCCACGGCATCCCCGGCGACAAGGTGCTCAAGGACGGCGATATCCTGAACATCGATGTCACGGTGATCGTCGATGGCTGGTTCGGCGACACCAGCCGGATGTATGTGGCAGGCCGTCTGGGCCGCAAGGCCGAGCGGCTGATCGAGGTGACACACGACGCGCTGATGAAGGGCATCGAGGCGGTGCGTCCCGGCAACACCTTCGGCGATGTCGGCCACGCGATCCAGGCCTATGTCGAGGCGCAGCGCATGTCGGTGGTGCGCGACTTCTGCGGCCACGGGCTGGGCCGGGTGTTTCACGCGCCGCCCAACGTCCTGCATTACGGGCGCGCAGGCAGTGGGGCCGTACTCGAAGAGGGGATGTTCTTCACCATCGAGCCGATGGTCAATCTGGGCCGCCCCGAGACCAAGGTGCTGGGCGATGACTGGACCGCCGTCACCCGCGACAAGTCGCTGTCGGCGCAGTTCGAGCATTCCATCGGCGTGACCGCCGACGGGGCCGAGATCTTCACCCTGTCGCCGGCGGGCCGGTTCCACCCGACCTATGCGGCGGACGCGGACGCGCAGACCGACGCCGCAAAGTCGTGACCGGCGGTCTTGCGCGGACGTCCGAGGAAGCAGCGACAGCGCATGTCCACGGGCAGGCGATCCGACGGTTTTTCAGGGCACTTTATCCCAGCCACCCCGCAAAAGCCCCGATCGACGCGCCAGCTTTGACAAATCGCCTGTCCGGGGGGCGGACATGCGATGGCGCTGCGACCTGCGGTCGCGTACCGCGCCGGGGCTGCAGCCTCAACGGCCGCTCAAGGCCAAAACAAGCCCCATGCATCCGCGCGCCACACAATATCTTCGCTCATATGTCGGAAACTACGCCCTTACCCCCGAAAACCGCGCCTGCCAGTCCTCGCGTGCGGCATCGGTGATCTTGGAAAACAGCACCTCGGGCACGTCGAACGCGTGGCCGGGGCGCAGGGTATCCAGCGCGGCGGGCAGATCGTGGGGCCAAGTGTCGTCATCCGTTTTCATGGCGGTCAGCATCGCGGCACTTGCATCCGGGATGAAGGGCTGTGACAGCACCGCGTAAAGCCGGATCAGGTTCAGCCCCAGCCGGATCTGCATCGCCGCCTGCTCGGGGTCTTCCTTGATCGTCGACCATGGGGCGGCTTCCTGCAGGTATTCGTTGCCCTCCACCCAGATGGCGCGCAGCGCTGCGGCGGATTTGCGCACCTCCATCGCGTCCATATGCCCCTCATAGGCGTCGATCCGCGAGGACAGCCGGTCGATCAGCGCCTGCTCGGACGCGCCGAGCGCCGTCCCGCCGGGCACCGCCTCGCCGAATTTCGAGCGGCAGAACTTGGTCACGCGGCTGACGAAATTGCCCAGTACGTCGGCCAGATCCTTGTTGACGCTTGCCTGAAAGTTTTCCCAGGTGAACTCGGCATCCGAATTCTCGGGCGCATGGCTCAGCAACCACCAGCGCCAGTAATCGGCGGGCAGGATCTCCAGCGCCTGATCCATGAACACGCCGCGCCCCTGACTGGTCGAGAACTGCCCGCCATCGTAATTGAGATAGTTGAACGACTTGACGTAATCGACCAGCTTCCAAGGCTCGCCCGACCCCATCAGCGTGGCGGGAAACGACAGCGTATGGAACGGCACGTTGTCCTTGCCCATGAACTGCGTGTAGCGCACGTCGTCGGCGCCCATGTCGGTGCGCCACCAGCGCTGCCATGCCGCATCGTCGAGCCCGTGCGCCTCGGCCCATTCGGCCCCGCAGGCGATGTATTCGATCGGCGCGTCGAACCAGACATAGAAGACCTTGCCGTCCATGCCCTGCCACGGCGCACCTTCGAATTGCACCGGGATGCCCCAGTCGAGATCGCGGGTGATCCCGCGATCGCGCAGCCCGTCCCCGTCATTGAGCCACTTTTTCGCGATGGATGTCGTCAGCACCGGCCAGCCGATCTGGCTTTCGATCCAGTCGTTGAGCGTGGCGCGCATCGTCGACTGGCGCAGGAACAGGTGCTTGGTCTCGCGCACCTCCAGATCGGTGGAGCCGGAAAT
>JAWLFT010000112.1:0-7107 GCA_041685435.1 Roseovarius sp. | reverse complement strand
TCAACCCGCCGTTCGGGCTGGCCGATGAGGCCGCGCGCATCGCGACGATTTTCGCACCACAGGGCTGAGCGCGCCGCCTCCGGGTGCGACAAAAATGTTTGACCTGCATCAACTTCGCGCATTGCCGTGCATCTGCATACATTCTAAAACACGTGTGATAACGGACTACCGCAAGAGGGATACCTTGCGGGGTCCGATGTAATCTTTGCAGGAGGCAGCCAATGGCAGACGCAGCCATCCACGGCCACGAGCACGAAGATCAGCGCGGGTTCTTCACCCGCTGGTTCATGTCCACGAACCACAAGGATATCGGTATCCTGTATCTGGTCACCTCGGCGCTCGTCGGCTTCATCGCGGTGTTGTTCACCGTCTACATGCGCATGGAGCTCATGGAGCCTGGTGTGCAATACATGTGCCAGGAAGGCATGCGTTTCATCGCGGCAGACACCGCCGATTGCACGCCGAACGGACATCTGTGGAACGTGCTGATCACGTATCACGGCGTGCTGATGATGTTCTTCGTCGTCATTCCCGCGCTGTTCGGGGGCTTCGGCAACTACTTCATGCCGCTGCAGATCGGCGCGCCGGACATGGCGTTTCCGCGGCTCAACAACCTCAGCTACTGGCTCTTCGTCGCGGGCACCTCGCTTGGCATCGCGTCGATGCTGGCGCCGGGGGGCAGCGGACAGGCCGGGGCCGGGGTCGGCTGGGTGATGTATCCGCCGCTCTCGACGAGTTCACCGGGCATGGCGATGGATCTGGCGATCTTCGCGGTGCACGTGTCGGGCGCGTCCTCGATCCTCGGGGCGATCAACATCATCACCACGTTCCTCAACATGCGCGCGCCGGGGATGACGCTGTTCAAGGTGCCGCTGTTTGCATGGTCGATCTTCGTCACCGCGTGGATGATCCTGCTGGCGCTGCCGGTTCTGGCGGGGGCGATCACCATGCTGCTGACCGACCGCAATTTCGGCACGACCTTCTTCGACCCCGCGGGGGGCGGGGATCCGGTCCTCTACCAGCACATCCTGTGGTTCTTCGGCCACCCGGAAGTCTACATCATCATCCTGCCCGGCTTTGGCATCATTAGCCACGTGATCGCGACGTTCTCGCGCAAGCCCGTCTTCGGCTACCTGCCGATGGTCTGGGCGCTGATCGCGATCGGCGCGCTCGGCTTCGTGGTCTGGGCCCACCACATGTACACGGTGGGCATGTCGCTGACCCAGCAGAGCTACTTCATGCTCGCGACAATGGTGATCGCGGTGCCCACGGGGGTGAAGGTGTTTTCTTGGATCGCCACGATGTGGGGCGGATCGATCGAGCTGAAGACACCGATGCTCTGGGCGTTCGGGTTCCTGTTCCTGTTCACCGTGGGCGGTGTGACGGGCGTCGTCCTCAGCCAGGCGGCAGTGGACCGGGCCTATCACGACACCTACTATGTCGTGGCGCATTTCCACTACGTGATGAGCCTCGGGGCGGTGTTCGCGATCTTTGCCGGGATCTACTACTGGTTCGGCAAGATGACCGGGCGGCATCTGCCGGAATGGGCGGGCAAGGTCCATTTCTGGGCGATGTTCATAGGGGCGAACCTGACCTTCTTCCCGCAGCACTTCCTCGGGCGTCAGGGCATGCCGCGCCGCTATATCGACTATCCCGAAGCGTTCGCGCTCTGGAACTGGTGGTCGTCGATCGGGGCGTTCATTTCCTTCGCATCGTTCGTGTTCTTCTTCGGTGTCGTCATCTATGCGCTGTTCCGCGGCGCCAAGGTGACCGAGAACAACTACTGGAACGAATACGCCGACACGCTGGAATGGACCCTGCCCTCACCGCCGCCGGAGCACACGTTCGAACAGCTCCCCAAGCGTGAGGACTGGGACAAGCAACCCGCACACTGACGCCGCACGGCTCTCGAAACTGCAAACGGCCCCGGCACGCACCGGGGCCGTTCTCGTTCCCGCACCGGGTTTGGCGTCCGATCGGACATGCGTCGGGTGAATTCAGCAGGCCATGAGTCCATCCGGCTCTGACGCTGACCGGAGATCGCGATGGCCTGGATCCATGAGACAAGCCGGATCAGGCATTGATCCGGTAGATCGATACCCCGACGAATGCTGCGGTCCGGAAATCGTTGGCGCCGATGACCATGGCCGCAAGGGGCTGCCGGCCATGACCGGCGGTTTCCGTGAACCCCCCCAAAACCGGCGCGGGCTGCGGCTCGGTCTCACACGCCGCGGCCTGCAACAGGCCCGGCGTCCGGCGTCACCGCCGGGCGGCTTCAGCCCAGGCCGGCGCGCTTTGTCCAAGGCGCCCTCAAACGCCGGCGGCCGACCGTTTCAGGACAAGGCCCGGCGTCACGCCGGCACCTGCATGCCCCGGTCCTGCGCCAGCGTGCGCATCCGCTTCTGCAGCTTCTCGAAGGCGCGCACCTCAATCTGGCGGATGCGTTCGCGGCTGACGTCGTATTGCGTGCTGAGATCCTCCAGCGTGATCGTCTCCTCGCTCAGCCTCCGCTGCGTCAGCACGTCCTTCTCGCGATCGTTCAGCACGTCCATCGCCTCCATCAGCAAGGCGTGCCGCTGCTGCAATTCGTCCTGCGCCTCGTAGGCCCCGGCCTGATCGGCGTGCTCGTCCTCCAGCCAGTCCTGCCACTGCATGGTGCCTTCGCCCTCGGACCCGACAGTGGCATTCAGCGACGCATCCGATCCGGCCATCCGCTGATTCATGCTGATCACCTCGTCCTCGGTCACGCCGAGATCATGCGCGATCTGCTTGACCGCGTCGGGGCGCATGTCGCCATCCTCCAGCGCGCCGATCCGCGCCTTGGCCTTGCGCAGGTTGAAGAACAGCTTTTTCTGCGCGCTGGTCGTGCCCAGCTTCACCAGGCTCCAGGACCGCAGGATGTATTCCTGGATGCTGGCCCGAATCCACCACATCGCATAGGTCGAGAGACGAAATCCGCGCTCGGGATCAAAGCGTTTGACCGCCTGCATCAGGCCCACATTCGCCTCGGAAATCACCTCGGCCTGCGGCAGGCCGTAGCCGCGATAGCCCATGGCGATCTTGGCCGCGAGACGCAGGTGGCTGGTGACCATCTTGTGCGCGGCCTCGGTATCCTGTTCCTCGACCCACCGCTTGGCCAGCATGTATTCCTCTTCCGGCTCCAGCAGCGGAAACTTGCGAATCTCCTGCATGTAGCGGTTCAGCCCGCCATCAGGTGTCGGTACGGGCAGGTTTTCGTAATTGGCCATGCTCTGTCCCTTTCGTGTCTATCCGGTGTGGCGTGGACCAACGCGCGGACGCGCCTCCACGTTCCTTTCGCTCACAAACTCTAACGCATCGGAAAGATCTTTCCGTCGCAATGCGTCCATTATGTCACGAATTCACGCGTTCTTGCACATCCATAAATTCACACCGCATCGTCCTGCATCGGCGCGGTCCCGCGCAAGGCCGCCAGCAGTCCCGCCAGATCGGCTGGCAGCGGCGAGACCAGCCGCAGCGCCTGCCCGGTGACCGGATGCGTGAAGCCGAGGCTCGCCGCATGCAGCGCCTGCCGGCCAAAGCCGTGCGCCGCGCTGACGGCCACCGGGCTCAGCGCCTTTTGCGACAGCTTGCGCCGCCCGCCATAGACCGGATCCCCGACGAGGGCATGCCCGGCATGCGCCAGATGCACCCGGATCTGATGCGTGCGCCCGGTCTCGAGCCGGCATTCCAGCAGCGCCGCCGTCGCCGGACGGCCGAATCGTTCAAGCACCTGCGCGCGGGTGATCGCGTGCCGCCCGCCCTGAAACGTGACCGCCTGACGCTGCCGGTCGGTCTTGTGCCGCGCCAGCTGCGTGGTCAGGCGCAGCACGCCGCCCGGCTCGAACGCCGCACCGCGCACGCCGCGCAGGCGCGGATCGCCCGGATCGGGCACACCGTGCACCACCGCGAGATAGGCCCGCTCCACGCTGTGGGCGGCGAACTGCGCGGCGAGCCCGGCATGCGCGGCATCGGTCTTGGCCACCACCAGAAGGCCGGTCGTGTCCTTGTCGATGCGGTGCACGATCCCGGGCCGCCGCGTGCCCCCCACCCCCGACAGGGTGTCGCCGCAGTGATGCAGCAGCGCGTTGACCAGCGTGCCCCCGGGACTGCCGGGAGCGGGGTGCACCACCATGCCGGCGGGCTTGTCGATGACGATCAGGTGGTCGTCCTCGTGGACCACGTCGAGCGCGATCGCCTCGGCCCCGATATGGCTCTCTTCCGGTGCCGGCACGTCGATCTCGATCCTGTCGCCCGCCGCGACGCGCGCCTTGGCGTCTCCGGTCACAGCCCCGTTCACGCGCACGGCGCCCACGGCCAGAAGACGCGCCAGCCGGGTGCGCGACAGCGCCGCCGCCTCTGGCACATCGCGGGCAAGCGCCTTATCAAGGCGTCCAGGCGGATCGTCCCCGATCCGGAATGAAAGCGGGTCCTGCCCCATGGATGATAGCCCCCCGCCGGTCAGCCCGGCGACCCTGAAATTCCTCGCGCGGCTGGTCACGGTGCTGACCGCCACGATGATCGTCGGCGTTCTAGTGATCGTCGGCCTGCTTGTCACGCGCCTGCAGCAGGCCGACACGACGCCGGCCCCCGCCTTGCCCGACCGGGTCACCCTGCCCGACGGCGCGACGGCGCGCGCGGTCACCATGGGCGGCGACTGGTACGCGGTGGTGACGACGGATGACCGCATCCTGATCTTCGACGCCGCCACCGGCGATCTGCGCCAGACCGTGCGGATCGAGACCGATGAATGATCCCGACACCTGAAACCTGAAAGATGGTACCGCCTCCCTGGCTTGAACAGGGGACCTCTGGATCCACAATCCAGCGCTCTGACCAACTGAGCTAAGGCGGCACGCTGTGGCGATCTACCCATCCCGCGGCGCGAATGCAAGCCTCTTGCGCCGGCAAATCCCGGTTTTCCCGGAGACGGCCCGACTTGCCAAGCCCGGCGCGACCCGCTACCCCGCCTCAACCGTGATGGAGGCAGCCATGGGTATAAATTCCGAAAGCGATATCGAGGCCAATCTGCAGATCGGGCCGACCGATCAGGGCATGGTGCGGCTTTATGTCGAGGCGCGGGGCGTCGAGATCCCGATGGATTTCACCCCCGACGAGGCGCGCGACATCGCGTCCGAGCTGGAGGCCGCTGCGAGGGCCGCATCGGCGCGCAAATCCTGAGACCATAAGGCGCGTCCGCACCTTTCCATTCCGCCGGGCCGGGATAGGTTTGGCCAAGGACAGGGAGATGCGCATGCTGCTCGAGATCACCGACCTCGCCAAATCCTATCCCGGACCCGAGGGGCGCATCGAGGTGCTGCGCGGCATAGACCTTGCGTTGGGTGCCGGCCAGACCCTCGCGCTCACCGGCGAATCGGGCTCTGGCAAGAGCACGCTTCTGCATCTCGTCGGCGGGCTCGATCAGGCCGATGCGGGCCGCATCGTCATCGACGGCACCGACATCACCGATCTTGACGATGCCGGGCGCGCAATGCTGCGGCGCAACACGGTCAGCATCGTCTTTCAGCAGTTCAACCTGATCCCGTCGCTCGACGTGGCCGCCAACATCGCCTTTCAGGCGCGGCTTGCCGGCAAGCACGACGCGGACCGCGCGCGAGATCTGGCGCGCGCGCTCGGTCTCACCGATCAGCTTGGCAAATACCCCGAGGATCTGTCGGGCGGCCAGCAACAGCGCGTGGCCATCGCCCGCACGCTGGCCGCACAGCCCCGGCTGGTGCTGGCCGACGAGCCGACCGGCAATCTGGACGAGGCGACGGCGGCCAATGTGCTCGACCAGATGCTGGCGCTGGTGGCCGAGACGGGGGCGGCGCTGATGATGGCCACGCATTCGCCCGGCTTGGCGGCGCGGCTCGACGCCCGCGTCCATCTCACGCTCGGGCAACTGACATGACGCGCGGCATGACCGGCAGCATGACCCGGGCCGGCCTCGCCGCCCTCTGGTCGTTCTGGCGGCGCAACCCGCTGCAATTGTTCACGCTGGTGGCCGGGCTGGCGCTCGCCACAGCCCTTTGGTCCGGGGTGCAGGCCCTCAACGCCGAGGCCCGCGCGAGCTATGACGCCGCGGCTTCGGTGCTGGGCGAAGGGCGCTACGACCAGATCGTGCCGCGCGCCGGCGACAGCGTCCCGCAGGCCACCTATCTCGATCTGCGCCGCGCCGGCTGGCAGGCCGGGCC
The DNA here is from genome assembly GCA_041685435.1 of Roseovarius sp. Classification (GTDB taxonomy): domain Bacteria; phylum Pseudomonadota; class Alphaproteobacteria; order Rhodobacterales; family Rhodobacteraceae; genus Roseovarius. The sequence goes on along the minus strand of JAWLFT010000112.1, from coordinate 895 downwards.
GGTGCTGGAGGGCAGCTTGCGCCTTGAGGACGGCCGCGTGCGCATCGTCGGGATCGACCCGCTGACCGCCCCGGCCGGTCTGGGGCCGGTCTCACAGGCCGGCGAGACGCCGCTGCAGGATTTCGTGGCCGAGGGCGTGGTTTTTGCACATCCCGATGTGGCCGAGGCATTGCGCGGCGCGGTCAGCCCGCGCGTCGTGGCCGATCCCGGCCTGCCGCCCGACACCGCGATCACCGATATCGGCATCGCGCAATCCGTGCTCGACCGCCCCGGCGAGATCAGCCGGCTGATCCTCGCCGAATCCCAGCCGATGGGCCGGGCGCCGCTCGACGAGATCGCGCCCGAGCTCGTGCTGCAACCCTCGCAGCAGACCGCCGACATCGCGCAGCTCACCGACAGTTTCCACCTCAACCTCACCGCCTTCGGGCTGCTCAGCTTTGCCGTCGGCATCTTCATCGTGCATGGCGCGATCGGCCTCGCGTTCGAGCAGCGCCGCGGCATGGTCCGCACGCTGCGCACGCTCGGCCTGCCCTTGCGTCAGCTTGTCGGGCTGATGGTGCTGGAGTTGCTCGTTCTCGCGCTGATCGCCGGCGGCATCGGCGTGGTGCTCGGCTATCTGCTCGCGGCCAGCCTGCTGCCGGATGTCGCCGCCACGCTCGAAGGGCTCTACGGCGCGCGCATCTCCGGCGCGCTGTCGTTGCAGCCCGCATGGTGGCTTTCGGGCCTCGGGATCGCGCTTCTCGGCACGGCGCTCGCCGCCACCGGCGCGCTGTGGCATATCGCGCGGATGCCGGTCCTGGCCAGCGGCAAGGCGCGGGCCTGGGCCGTCGCGTCGGGACGGTTGCGCTGGCTGCAGGGCGCGGCGGTGGCGGTGCTGCTGCTGGCCTCGGGCCTG
>JAWLFT010000035.1:6124-29079 GCA_041685435.1 Roseovarius sp. | reverse complement strand
TGATCTCCTATGGCGGTGTCAGCCGCCGGTTGGGTGGTTCTCGTTCACCCGGAGATTACGTCACTTTCAAATTTCCACCAACTTCGCGACACGACCCGGAACCCGCACGCAAGACGCTGCGCCAAATCCCTGACAATGAATCGCCCTTTGGGGCATCAATACGAGGTGTTTTCTTATGAAACACGCAAATATCAAAGGCGGGATTCTGGCCGTTCGCGCGCAAGCGCCCGGCGACGTGAAATCCGCGCTCGAAAACCTCAATTCCGACTGGCAGCAATTCAAGGCCAGCTACAAGACCGAGATTGAAGACGTGCGCGCGGCGGCGGATCAGGCCAACAGCCAACTTGTCGCCATGTCGATCAATGGCACGGGCGGCGGTAGCGCGCCGAAGCTGACACCGGCAGCGGCGCAAGGCTTCACTGACTTTCTGAAGGCGGGCCGGATGAGCACCGACCTTCAGCCGCGCGCAGACATGCGCAGCGGATCGTCGCAGGACGGCGGGGCCAGCATTCCCAAGCAAATCTCGGGAACGATCCTTGACCAGATGGCCGACATGTCAGCCATGCGCCAGCTTGCGACTGTCGAGCAGGCAACGACTTCGGACTTTTCCAAGATCGTCGGGCTGCGCGGCGCGTCGTCGGGCTGGGCCGGGGAGACTGACCCTCGCTCGATCACCGACACGCCGAAGATGGGCGAGGTTGTTCCGACCTTCGGGGAACTTTTCGTTTATGCCGAAGCTACGCAATGGGTGCTGGACGATTCACAATTCAACCTCGAAGGCTGGCTTGCAGATAACATCGCAACCGAATTCGCGGTGAAGGAAGGCGCAGCATTCTTCGAAGGTGACGGGGCATCGAAGCCAACCGGCTTTCTGACAGTACCGCAAGCCGCAACCGACGACGACACGCGGGCTTTCGGCACGCTTCAGGCGGTCGAGGCGGCGGGCGTGGATACGGTCACGCCCGACGAACTGGTCAACCTGATGATGACCCTGCGCACGCCCTACCGCGCGCGCATGAGCGAATGCGCCTGGGTGATGTCGCGGACAACCGCAAGCACCATTCGAAAGCTGAAAGATACGGATGGCCGCTTCCTTTGGAGCGATGGACTTGCGGCAGGCCAGCCGCCGACCCTGCTGGGCTATCCGGTCGCGGAAGCCGAAGACATGCCGGGCATGGGCGCGAACAATGTCAGCATCGCATTCGGCAACTGGAAGGCGGGCTACCTGATCGTGGACCGCACCGAAATGCGGATGCTGCGCGACCCGTACACCCGGCCCGGCTGGGTTCGGTTCTACACGCATCACCGCGTAGGCGGTGACGTGATGGACAGCAACGCGATCAAGCTGCTGGTGCACCCGGCAACGTAACGGGATGGCAGCGCGGCGGTCCGCAACGCCGCGCTGCTGCGCTGGTCGCGCGCGGGGAGACATGGCCCGAAGCGGCTCGCCAGTGGACGGTGCGTCAACACCCACACGGCACGGCGGTTACTGATTGCCGCGTGGTGCCAGCACGTCCCCGGCGTCATGCCGGTTCGCCGGTTCGGGGGCGTGCACCCCAAGGGGGCATGATAGAGTTACCAGAGAACAACAGCACAACCGACTGCAACCCTCTCTTCGCACGTCCGCAATTCAAACTTTTCGGAGGCGACTATGCCGAGACCACGAACACCGCTCGCGAAAGCCCGGCTAACCGGCGCGGACCGGAAAGACCCCGACCGATTCCGCGACCGCGCCGAGCCAAAGACCAGCAAGGCACCTGTTGGCAAACCGCCCGCCTATCTCGCCAAAGAGGCGAAAGCGGTCTGGCAGGAACTTGCTCGCGATTTGGGCTGGTTGGTTCGAGAGGATCGCTTTGCGCTGGAAAGCGCATGTCTGGCGATTGCGCAGGTGCGGACCATGCACAAGGTTGGCGAGCCTGTAACCGGGGCGTTATTCGCCGCGATGAATTCAGCCCTCGGAAAGCTGGGGGCATCGCCTGCGGATCGGTCGAAGGTGAACGCCACCCCGCCCGAAGATGACGACGATCCTTTCGCGGCATTTGATGCTGCGCCGGGATATTTCTCATGACGGATCACCTGTCAGCCGACGCCCGCGCCGCACATGATGCGATGCTCGACGCATGGGACGCGCACACACAAGGCATTCTGAGGCGCGAAGGCCCGGCGATGGAAGCCAAGGCCCGCGCCGCTGGCAAGACGCCTCACGAGGCCGCACAGGCTGCGCAGGATCACGTCAACCGCCTGCTGATCGAGATGACCCGCGAACGCGCCCGGCTTGAGGCCGAAGGCGCGCGGCGGCAATGAGCGCCTGCCCGGATCGCGCCCTATGGTGCGCGGTGCTGTGCTGCTTTTGGCTTGACATTCGGAACCGCTGTCGAACTTCTCTCCACAAAGTGGCTTGTAAGAGTGAGTCAAAGATGTATATTTAAAGGTATCCACCCAATGGTGTTCGCGCCGTTGGATAAGCCGCACCTTTAGGGGTGCGGCTTTTGTATTTCTGTTATAGGTTAGCTTTATGCGTGGAGTGATCGTATATGTTGACGGGTTCAATATGTACCACGCAATTCATGATTTGCGGGGTAGGCATGGCAACCATTTGAAGTGGCTAGACCTTTGGAGTCTCTCCGAAAAAGTGATCGGCGATCACGAAAAGTTAGTCGCAGTGAAGTACTTTTCTGCATATGCGACATGGCTTGAAGAGTCGTACCGGCGGCATCAACTCTATGTCCGCGCATTAAAAGCTCACGGCGTCACCGATGTTATGGGGCGGTTCAAGGGCAAGTCATCTCGCTGCCGCGGTACCTGCCGCGAAAGATATTTGTCGCACGAAGAAAAAGAAACCGACGTTAATATCGGGGCGCACCTCATGGCGGATGTGCTTAAGAGCAGGTGCCAGAGGGCTCTGATTGTAAGCGCGGACACGGACCTCGTTCCAGCCATTAAACTTGCTCAGAGCGAGGCACCCGAGGGCACCACGGTGAGCAGCGTCTCGCCGCCAGGACGCATGCAAAGGAATCGAGAGTGGCCGCCTCTTTTTGAGATCCAACCCTCAAAGCTGCGCGGGTCTCTACTACCGGGTTTGCTATACGACGAGCGTGGTGAAATACACCGTCCCGCAGAATACGCGCCTTTGAACTGAAAAAGGCCTAGAGAAACCGGCGGAAGCTGTTGAATGTCATCGGTCGAGCGTGCCGCGAACGGCGCGCCAAGGCAAGCCGCAGGTCAGATTAACGTTTGTGTCTGGCATCGCCTCACGTGGTCATACCGGATGATGACTGTTGCGCTCTCTCTCACGGCGCGCCGATTCTGGCCGGTGACAAGCTGCGCGAAATTCGGTGACAAATCAGGTGACAAGGCCAAATCAGGCAAGAGCGACTTAACTTGGTGCTACCCGTAACCTTTTGTTTTCTTAGGGAAAGATGGTGAGCCGTGCAGGATTCGAACCTGCGACCCACTGATTAAAAGTCAGTTGCTCTACCAACTGAGCTAACGGCCCATCTCTTGTTGCGGACCGCCCCGTGGGCTGTCCTGACTTGCGACATAAACTGATTGTTCCCGAAGGATCAAGCAGTCATGCCAAGTGATTTTCATCAGAAAAAAATCACTTGTCGGGCAGCTGCGATCTGCAGATGCCGTCAGGCTAACTAGAAACACAGCTGCAGGGGGTCAACCCCGAAAGTGACCGAATTTCCGAAGAGCATATGGATTCGTCCGGAACAGCGGGTTATATGCGCGCCCATGACAGATGCGCGCGACACGGGACTCCCCTTCATGAAGATGCACGGCCTCGGCAATGACTTTGTCGTGCTTGACGCGCGTGCCCGTGAGCTCGATCCGTCCCCGGCCCTTGTCGCCGGGATCGCGGATCGCCATCGGGGGATCGGGTTTGATCAGCTTGCCGTCATCAGGCAGGGCCGGGGGGATGCGCATCTGGTCTTTTACAATGCCGATGGCTCATTGTCGGCGGCCTGCGGAAATGCCACGCGCTGCATCGCGCGTCATCTCATGGACGAGACCGGCAAGGTCGCGCTGCACCTGACCACCGCACGCGGCGATCTGCACGCGGTTAGGACCGAGGGCGGGCCGGTGTCGGTCAATATGGGACAGCCGCAACTGACATGGGACGCAGTGCCGCTGGCAGAGGACATGGACACGCTGGAACTGCCGATCGAGGGTGGCCCGACGGCCACCGGCATGGGCAATCCGCATTGCACCTTTTTCGTCGCGGATGCCGAGGCCGTGCCTCTTGAGCGGTTCGGGCCGCGCTACGAGCATCACCCGCTTTATCCCGAGCGCACCAATGTGCAGGTGGCAAGCCTGATCGCACCCGACCACATCCGCATGCGCGTGTGGGAGCGTGGCGTGGGCCTCACACTCGCCTCTGGATCGTCGTCCTGTGCGACGGCCGTTGCGGCCGCGCGGCGCGGGCTCACCGGACCCCGCGTGCGCGTCGAGCTCGACGGTGGCAGCCTCGATATCGACTGGCGCGAGGACGGGGTCTGGATGACCGGAGAGACCGCGCATGTCGCGACCGGTGTGCTGACGCCCGAATTCCTGCGGGGATTTTAATGAGCGCGCCGAAATTCACCACGCTTGGCTGCCGGCTGAACGCCTATGAGACCGAGGCGATGAAGGATCTCGCCGGACAGGCAGGGCTGGAAAATGCTTTCGTGGTCAACACTTGCGCCGTGACGGCGCAAGCGGTGCGCAAGGCCCGGCAGGAGGTGCGCCGCCTGCGCCGCGAGAACCCCGGCGCGCGTCTGATCGTCACCGGCTGTGCCGCGCAGACCGAGCCGGAGACATTTTCCGCGATGCCCGAGGTCGACGCCGTGATCGGCAATTCCGAGAAGATGACGCCGGACACATGGGGTCGCCTCGCCGCCGATTTCACGGGCGAGACCGAGCGTGTGCAGGTCAACGATATCATGAGCGTGACCGAGACCGCCGGCCATCTGATCGACGGCTTCGGCACCCGCAGTCGCGCCTATGTGCAGATCCAGAACGGCTGCGATCATCGCTGCACCTTCTGCATCATTCCCTACGGGCGCGGCAATTCGCGCAGCGTCCCGGCAGGTGTCGTCGTCAATCAAATCAAGAGGTTGGTGGATGCGGGCTATAACGAGGTGGTGCTGACCGGTGTCGATCTGACCAGCTGGGGGGCGGATCTGCCGGCGGCGCCAAAGCTTGGCGATCTGGTGATGCGTATCCTGAAGCTGGTGCCGGATCTGCCGCGGCTTCGGATCAGCTCGATCGATTCGATCGAGGTGGACGCGGCGCTGATGGAGGCCATCGCGACCGAGCCGCGTCTGATGCCGCATCTGCATCTCAGCCTGCAGCATGGCGATGACCTGATCCTCAAGCGTATGAAGCGCCGGCACCTGCGCGACGACGCGATCCGCTTTGCCGAAGAGGCGCGGAAACTACGCCCCGATATGACCTATGGCGCTGATATCATTGCCGGTTTTCCGACCGAGACGGAAGCGCAGTTTGAAAATTCGCTGCGGCTGGTCGAAGACTGCCATCTGACATGGCTGCATGTCTTTCCCTACAGCCCGCGTCCCGGCACGCCCGCGGCGCGCATGCCGCCGGTGGACGGGCGCGCCATCAAGGATCGCGCCGCACGGCTGCGCGCGGCCGGATCAGACCGTGTCAAAGCACATCTCGCCGAACAACAGGGTCGGACCCACAACATATTGATGGAAAATCCGCGCATGGGCCGGACCGAGCAATTCACCGAAGTCGGCTTTGCCAGCGACCGCCCCGAGGGCGAGATCGTCAAGGCTGCGGTGACCGGCCATGACGACACGCAGCTGACGGCGGCCTGAGCCCCGTCTTTTTTCCGGCGGCTGCGTACCTTGCGTACACTTTACACCCCTGTTGCGTACGCATAGCGTGCCTCCGAAACATCAGGGGATCCCGTCATGCAACTTATCGCCTCGCCGCTCTCGCCGTTCGTTCGCAAGGTGCGTGTCCTGCTGATCGAGGCGGGCCTGACCGATCAGGTCGAGGTCGTGAACGTGACGACCACGCCGCTGGAAACCGATGCACAGGCCGCCGCCGCCAACCCCCTGGGAAAGATCCCCGCGCTGATCCGCGAGGGCGGGGCAACGCTTCATGACAGCCGGGTCATCACCCGCTATCTGGACACGCTGGCCGGCGGTGGCTTTTACCCGCCCGCGCGTCTCTGGGAGGTGTTGACGCTGGAAGCCACCGCCGAAGGGATGATGGATGCCGCCGTTCTGATGACCTATGAGGGACGGTTTCGTCCCGAGGACAAGCAGCATGCCCCGTGGGTCGAGGCGCAATGGGCCAAGATCGCCCGGGCGCTCGACGCGGTCGAGGCCCGCTGGATGAGCCATCTTGCCGGCCCGTCGGACATGAGCCACATCGCCATGGGCTGCGCCCTGGACTATCTCGACCTGCGCCAAGGTGCGCGCGACTGGCGCCGCGGGCGGCCGGGGCTGGAGACCTGGCATGCAAACTTTGCGCAGCGAGACAGCATGATGCACACGGCACCGACCCCCGCACCCGCACCCGAGTGAGCGAATCCGTCCGCGCCGGGCGCGACCGCTGCGCAACCGGATTGACGAAACCGCCTGCCTGCGGCAAAAAACGCGACACAAGCGCGCTATGGCGGCATGACGGCGCATTGCAGACTGGACGGCTTGGGCAATGCCCGCTAGATACCATCTCAGACCAAACCATGCCATTATGCTGTCTGACGACCATCGGAAAGCGTTATGGCGCCGAGAGATGGAGTTACCCACGTGTCCCATACTGACGATCACGACGGCACCCGCAGGGATTTCCTGTATTTCGCCACTGCCGGGGCAGGTGCCGTTACCGCAGGGGCGGCTATCTGGCCGCTTGTCAACCAGATGAATCCGTCCGCCGATGTGGATGCCCTGTCCACGATCCGTGTCGATGTCAGCGATGTCGAGGCCGGCCAAGAGCTCAGTGTGAGCTACCTCGGCAAGCCGGTCTTCATCCGCCGCCGTACGGAATCGGAAATTCAGGAGGCCCGCGAGGTGGAGTTGAGCGATCTGCCCGATCAGGTCGCGCGCAATCCCAATATCGACGAGGACGCGTCGGCCGAGGACGCAAACCGCACGCTTGACGAGGCGGGAGAGTGGCTCGTTCAGATCGGTGTCTGCACGCATCTGGGATGTGTGCCCACCGGCGACGGTTCGGGAGATTACAATGGCTGGTTTTGTCCGTGTCACGGATCGCATTACGATAATGCGGGACGGATCCGCAAAGGCCCGGCGCCCGAGAACCTGCACATCCCCGTCGCCGAATTCGTCGACGACACGACGATAAAACTGGGATAAGGAAAAAAATCATGGCTGGTATTCCGCACGATCATTACGAGCCGAGCACGAGTGGTCAGAAATGGCTGCACTCGCGGCTGCCCATCGTCGGCCTCATGTATGACACGATCATGATCCCGACCCCCAAGAACCTCAACTTCATGTGGATCTGGGGTATAGTCCTCACGTTCTGCCTTGCGTTGCAGATGATCACCGGCATCGTCCTGGTGATGCATTACACGCCGCATGCCGACATGGCCTTCGCGTCCATCGAGCACATCATGCGCAACGTGAATGGCGGGCACTTCATCCGCTACCTTCACATGAACGGCGCGTCGCTGTTCTTTGTCGCAGTTTACCTGCACATCTTCCGCGGCCTCTACTACGGGTCCTACAAGGCCCCGCGCGAGATCACGTGGATCATCGGCATGCTGATCTACCTGCTGATGATGGCCACCGCCTTCACCGGCTATGTGCTGCCCTGGGGGCAGATGTCGTTCTGGGGCGCCACGGTGATCACCGGGCTGTTCGGTGCGATCCCCTTCGTGGGCGAGACCATCCAGACTTGGCTGCTTGGCGGGCCGGCCGTGGACAACGCGACGCTGACGCGGTTCTTCTCGCTGCATTACTTGATGCCCTTCATCATCGCGGGGTTGGTAGCGTTGCACATCTGGGCGTTCCACACCACGGGCAACAACAATCCCACGGGCGTCGAAGTGCGTCGCACCTCCAAGGCGGATGCCGAAAAGGACACGCTGCCCTTCTGGCCCTACTTCGTGATCAAGGATCTCTTCGCGCTCGCCGTGATCATGGTCATCTTTTTCGCGATCGTCGGCTTCATGCCCAATTATCTGGGTCACCCCGACAACTACATCGAGGCAGATCCGCTGGTGACGCCTTCGCATATCGTGCCCGAATGGTACTTCCTGCCGTTCTACGCGATCCTGCGCGCCTTTGACGACAGTGTCTGGATCGTGCAGTTCACCAGCTTCATCACCGGCGGTATTATCGACGCGAAGTTCTTCGGCGTGCTGGCGATGTTCGGATCCATTGCGGTGATGGCGCTTGCGCCGTGGCTCGACACGTCGTCCGTGCGCTCGGGCCGGTACCGTCCGATGTTCAAGTGGTGGTTCGCCATCCTCGTCGTGGACTTCATGGTGTTGATGTGGGTCGGTGCCATGCCGGCCGAGGGCATCTATCCGGTGATCGCCCTGATCGGGACGGCCTACTGGTTCGCCTACTTTCTGGTGATCCTGCCGTTGCTTGGCGTGATCGAGAAGCCGGAGGCGGCACCGGCGACCATCGAAGAGGACTTCGCCTCGCACAAGGCCGCGCACAACGCCGCCTCGCACAACGCGCCGTCTCAGGCCCCGGCCGAGTAAGAAAGGACGAATGACGATGTTCAAGAAATCAGGCATTGCGGCCCTGACGGCGCTGTCCCTTTCGGCGGGCGGTGCCTGGGCCGCCGAGGCCGAAGGGGTGGTCGTAGACCGGGACTTCAGTTTCGAGGGGCCGTTCGGGGCGTTCGATTCGGTCCAGCTTCAGCGCGGTCTTCAGGTCTACACGCAGGTCTGCTCGGCGTGTCACGGGCTGGAATACGTGCCGCTGCGCACGCTCGGGGACGAGGGCGGGCCGAACCTTCCCGCCGATCAGGTCCGCGCCTATGCCTCGCAATACGAGGTCTATGACGAGGAAGAGGACGACTACCGCGAGGCACGTCCGACGGATGAATTCCCGGGCTCGCAGCTGGAAAACGCACCGGACATGTCGCTGATGGCCAAGAAACGGGCCGGGTTCCATGGGCCGTACGGCACCGGGCTCAACCAGTTGTTCAAGGGCATGGGCGGGCCGGAATACATCTACTCGCTGATGGTCGGCTACGAGGATCCGCCCGCCTGTGCGCCCGACGACATGGAGGGAAGCTATAACGTCGCCTTCACTGCGGGCGGATTCCCGTCCGAGTGCAAGGACGAAGAGGGTCACAACACGGTCCCCGGAAGCTGGATCAACATGGCCCAGCCGCTCTGGGGCGACGATGTCGAGTATAACGACGGCACCGAGGCGACCATCGAACAGCAGGCCGAGGATGTGGCGGCGTTCCTGATGTGGACGGCGGAACCCAAGATGATGGCGCGCAAGAATGCGGGCCTGACCGGGGTGATCTTCCTGACCGTTCTGTCGGTGCTTTTGTACCTCACCAACAAGCGCATCTGGGCGCCGGTCAAGGGCAAGAAGGACAGCTGAGGCCGAAGGCCGGACGACATCGGCCCCGCACGCCCGGCGTGCGGGGCTTTTTCATGGCGGCTTGATCCAGCCCAAGAGGCGCTTATGTGCGTGTGACAGCCAGAGAAGGAGACCGGCGATGCGCGTCAATGCCGATTTTTCGCAGAGGGTGGTCATCCGCCCCGAGGATTACCAGTGGGTGCAGTCCCCGGCGGGCGGCGTGGACCGCATGATGCTGGACAGGGTGGGCGAGGAGGTCGCGCGCGCCACGACCATCGTGCGGTTTGCGCCCGAGTCGTGGTTCGACGCGCACACCCATGGCGGTGGCGAGGAATATCTGGTGCTCGACGGGGTCTTTTCCGACGAATCGGGCGATTACCCGGCCGGGACCTATGTCCGAAACCCGATCGGCACGCGCCACAAGCCGCATACGCGCGACGGCTGCACGATCCTTGTGAAGCTGCACCAGTTCGATCCGTCGGATACCGCGCATTTCCACATCGACACCAACGCGGCCGAGTTTCGGCCCGGCCAGGTCGCGGGGCTGGAGGTGCTGCCGCTGCACAGCGCGGTCAACGAGAACGTGGCGCTTGTCAGATGGGCGCCCGGCACAGTGTTCGGGACGCATCGTCACAACGGTGGCGAGGAGATCTTCGTGCTGAGCGGTACCTTTCAGGACGAGCATGGCGATTACCCCGCCGGGACGTGGATCCGAAGCCCCGACCGCTCCGAGCACACGCCGTTTTCCGACGAGGGGTGTCTCATCTACGTGAAAACCGGGCATCTGGCGGATCAGGCCGCCTAGCGCGGCATGGGGTTGCTCGCGCTCGTGTAGGGCCGCCAATCCGTCACGTCCGGATAATATGCCCGGCGCCATGCGCGCACGCGGGGGTTCATCACCCGGCGCCATAGGGGCGGCACCATCGCCGCCATGGTCATCAGCGGGTAGCCGAAGGGCAGTTGCGGCGCCTCGTCCTCGGAATAGGTTTGCAACAGCGGAAACCGCCGGTCGGGCTTGTAATGATGGTCCGAATGGCGTTGCAGGTTGATCAGCAGCCAGTTCGACGCCTTGTGCGGGGCGTTCCAGCTATGGCACGGTCTGACATGCTCGTATTTGCCGCCGCCGAGATGTTGCCGCGTCAGGCCGTAATGCTCGATGTAATTCACAAGCTCCAACTGCCAGATCGCGACGAGGGCCTGCCAGGCGAACAGCCCGAGACCGGCCCACCCGCCGATCGCGGCGGCCAGACCCAGCATCACCGCCTGCAACGCCCAGTAGCGGAAGAACGGATTCCCGAGGTCATGCCAGGGACGACCCTTGCGCGCCAGCATGGCCTTTTCCGCATGGAACGCCGAGACCAGAGATTGCCGCAGTACCCGCGGAAAGAACCGGTGAAACCCCTCATTGTACCGCGCCGTCACGGCGTCGCGCGGCGTGCCGACATGGCGGTGATGCACCTGCAGATGCTCGGACCGGAAATGCGAATAAAGCACCATGGCCAGCAGGACATCGCCCATAAACCGCTCTGTCCGGTTTCTCTGGTGCATCAGCTCGTGGCTGTAATTGATCCCGATGGTGCCGGTGATCGCGCCCATGCCGAAAAACAGCACGATGGTCTGCAGGGCCGACAGATGCGCATCACCGGGCCCCGTGACGTACCAGATCATCCAGTAGAGCAGCCCGAATTGCAGCGGCACCCAGATCAGCGTGATGGCCCTGTACCATGTCAGGTGATCCTCGGGCGTCTCGGGGTCGGCATTCTCGGTGTTAAGCCCGAGAAGCGCGTCGAGGATCGAAAACAGATACCACGTGACCACCGGCAGCAGGATCACGGTCCAGCCGCCGATCAGCGCGCTGGCCACCGCGACCGGCACGAGCAGCAGCGACACCCAGAACGGCAGGGCGCGTTGCAGCCGGGCGACCTGCGCGGCGGGGATCATGTCTGGTCCGTCATGGCGGTCCCTTGCGGCGACGTCATCAATGTCGCACAGTTTCGAATTCCGGGCGCGCAAGGTCAAACACCTTTCGCATCACCGTGGGCAGATGAGCGGGCCGGAAATCGTGGCCCTGAAAAAACCGGCCTTTGTCGGGCATCGCATCCACATCCACATGTGCCACGAGCACCCTTAACCGCAAGTGAAAATGGGTGAAGGTGTGCCGTGCCTCGGCGTCCATCATGCGCCAGTCGGCCGGGACCGGCGGTGCAGGGTCCGGGGCGTCGCCCCACTCGCTGCCGGGCCATCCCAGCATGCCGCCCAGCAGCCCCTTTTCGGGCCGGTCTTCCAGCAGATAGGCCCCGTCCGCCCGGCGCGCCACATAGGCATAGCCAAGCCGCGTCGGCTTGGTCTTTTTCGGGGTCTTGTGCGGCAGCCCCAAAGCCGTGCCCGCCGCCCGCGCCGCACAAGGTTCCCTCCACGGGCAGATCCCGCAGGCGGGCGCGCGCGGCGCGCAGATCGTCGCGCCGAGATCCATCACCGCCTGCGCATAGTCGCCGGGGCGGTCCCCGGGCGTCAGCGCGGCGGCCGCGCGTGTCAGTTCGGGTTTCGCGCGGGGCAGCGGGGTGTGAATGTCAAAAAGGCGGGCCATGACACGCTCGACATTGCCATCGACCACGACCTCCGGCTTGTCGAACGCGATGGCGGCGATCGCGGCGGCGGTATAGGGCCCGATGCCGGGAAGTCGCATCAGCCCGTCGCGGGTCTGCGGAAAGACGCCACCGTGATCTTGCGCCACGGCCCGCGCGCATTTCAACAGGTTCCGCGCGCGGGCATAATATCCAAGCCCGGCCCATTCGCCCATTACATCTGAATCGGGCGCCGCCGCCAGAGCGCCGACCGTGGGCCAGAGCGTCGTGAACCGCTCGAAATAGCGTCGCACGGCGGCCACGGTTGTCTGCTGCAGCATCACCTCGCTCAGCCAGATCCGGTAGGGATCGGGACGCGCGCCGTTTGCCCGCGCCTGCGGCGACACGCGCCACGGCAGATCGCGGTGATGGCTGTCATACCAGCGCAGAAGGTCGCCGGCCTCGGCAGGATGACGCATAGTTTACTTCCCAAGTTCGATCTGGTCTGGCATCCACCGACACATCGCATAAGTTAGCGCTCATGGGGAGGGTGCCAACATGGCCGGCCGACACACGACGACATACGGGTTCAAGCGCACCTCGGCGCTGCTGCAATCCAGCGTGCGCCGGGCCTCGGAAAGCCGGGGCTTTGCGCAATCGCGCCTGCTGACCCATTGGGCCGAGGTCGCCGGCGAGGAGATCGCGTCCATCGCGCGCCCGGTCGAGGTGTCCTATGCGCGGCAGGGGATGGGGGCGACGCTGACCCTGCTGACCACCGGCGCGCAGGCGCCGATGCTCGAGATGCAGAAGGAAAAGCTGCGCGAAAAGGTGAATGCCGTTTACGGCTACAATGCCATCGCGCGGATCCGCATCACGCAGACCGCCGCGACCGGCTTTGCCGAGGGGCAGGTGAGTTTCGACCACCGCCCCGCGCCGAAACCGAAACTGCCGGCCGCACCCGCGCCCGAGACGACACGTGCCGCTGCAGAGATGACCGCACCGGTGGCGGACGAGGGTCTGCGCACAGCGCTGGAATCCCTGGCGCGCAACGTATTGACCAAGGCACGACGCTGACAATCCCGAACTGAAAAGGTGAGATGATGAGACGATTGATCGCAACCGGGGCGCTTGCCCTTGCCATGCTGACCGGCCCCGCACTGGCCCAGGGCACCGATGCGCCGGACACATCCCAGGTCACCGAGATGACGATGGGCCCCGAGGACGCGCCGGTGACGGTGGTCGAATACGCCTCGTTCACCTGCCCGCATTGCGGGACGTTTCACGCCGGGCCCCTCAAGCAACTGAAGGCGGATTACATCGAGGACGGTCAGGTGCATTTCATCTACCGCGATGTCTATTTCGACCGGTACGGCCTCTGGGCGTCGATGGTGGCGCGCTGTGGGGGCGAGGACAAGTTCTTCGGCATCGCCGACATGCTCTACGAGCAGCAGAGCGACTGGACGCAAGGAGAGCCCACGGAAATTGCCGACAACCTGCGCCGAATCGGCCGGGTGGCCGGGTTGGACTCCGACACGCTCGACGCCTGCATGAACGACGAGGACAAGGCCAAGGCGCTCGTCGCGTGGTATCAGCAGAACGCCGAAGCCGACGAGGTCGAATCGACGCCGACCCTGATCATCAACGACGAGAAACACTCGAACATGAGCTATGACGAGCTCAAGGCGATCATCGACGCGGAGCTGGAGGGTTGATTGCGGGTCTGGCCAGATCGGGCCAGATCGGGCCAGATCGGGCCGGCCCGGCCGTCACAGCCCGATCCGGTCGAGCGCGGCATCGAGGGGCGCGGGATCCTCGATCTGCAAGCGGACCGGCAGGGTAAGCACCTTTTGCCGGAATGAGCCCGGCAGGCGCACCGCGTCCTTTTCGGTCGTCACGAGTTGCGCGCCCCGTATCCGCGCCTCGTGGTCCAGCCGGGTCATGAGCGCGGGCGTCAGCGGCTGATGATCCTCGAGCGCCTCGGCGCGGACCATGTCGGCGCCGAGCCGCCTGAGGGTGGCAAAGAATCTTTCCGGATGATCGATGCCGGCAAAGGCCAGAACACGCGCGCCGTGCCACTCCATGCCGGTCTGCAATGCCTCCATGCGTCCGCGTAATCCTTGGGTGGTCAGCATATCCCCCCACGCCAGATGAAACGCCTCCTGCGCGGCGGCGGGCCCGATCGACAGGAGCAGGTCGGCGCGCTGGACACCTTCGGCAACGGGTTCTCGCAACGGGCCGGCCGGGAGGCAGCGACCGTTGCCGAAACCCTTGACCGCATCGACCACGACCAGCGTCAGATCCTGTGCAAGATGTCGAGTCTGAAATCCGGCATCCAGCAGGATGCAATCTGCGGCCGTCGCGCCGCCGCTTCCATCCCGCGTGATCGCTTGCGCGCCTCTCACCGGATCCCGGGCCACCCAGGTCGGTGCGAAGGCTGCGGCGAGCAATGCGTCATCCCCGACATCCGCTGCCGAATGGTCTTGCGGGGCGACCGCTACCGGATCGCTGGACCGCAACGAATGGCCGCATGACAGGATCGCCGGCCTGCGCCCGCGCGCCTGCAGGTGCAGCGCGAGCATCTGCACCGTCGGTGTCTTGCCGGTGCCGCAAGCGGTGAGGCTGTCAACGCAGACCACGGGGACCGGCGCGCGCCAGCCGACCGCCCGCGTCCCGCGCCGCGCCCTGATCTGCCCGTATAGCCACCCCAACGGCGACAAAAGCCGTGCCCGAGGATCGGGCCGGTCGGGCGGCGTGAACCAGAAGCCGGGCGGTCTCAACGGGCGGCCGCCTGCCGGTCGAGCCGGTCGAGCAGCATGTCGACGATGCGGTCCGTGACGGCCGCACCTCTGGAGACGACATCCCAGGCCGCCTGCGCCATGAGGGCGGATCGATCTGGCGGCATGAGCGCTTGCACCGCGTCCGACAGCGTTCCCGCGTCGCGCACAAGCGAGGCTGCGCCCGCCTCGGCGTAGCGGGCGTAGCGGTCGAGATAGCGCGCCACGTTCGGCCCGTGGATGATCGCCGAACCATGCGCGGCGGGCTCGTTGGGATCGCGCCCGTGATACCCCGAGACCAGCGATGAGCCCATGAATGTCACCGGCGCCAGCCGGTACCACAGCCCCATTTCGCCCAGGGTGTCGGCCAGCACCACCTGCGTCGCCTCGCCGGGCAGGTCGCCTTCGGACCATGTGATGTAGCGCCAGCGCGCATCCTTCAGCTGCTGCGCGAAGTCGGGGCTGTCGGCGGGATCATCCGGGACCAGCATCAGAAGCGACCGGTGCGCCACGCGGCTTTGTTTTTCATGCGCTTCGATAATGATGGCCAGTTCCCCGGTCTGCACCATGGCCGCCAGCCAGACCGGGCGCCCGCGCAGGATCTGCGCCATTTCCTCGCGGTCGGAGTCGTTGTAGGGCAGCGTCAGCGCGCCCTCCTGAAAGGCGCCGGTGACCTGCACGCTGCCGGCTGGCGCGCCCAGCCGGCGCAGCAGCCTTGCGGCCGCATCGCTTCGGGCGTGGATCTCCACAAAGCGGACGAGCACCGCGCGGGGCAGATCGGGAAACCACCGCCACGCGGCACGATCGAGGCACATCTCGTCGGCATCGACCAGATAGAGCGGAATGTGCCGGTCGGCGGCCGTGATCAGCAGCGCCGGTTTGAGGTCGCCGCCTGTCCACAGGCAGATATCCGGGCGCCAGTGGTCCAGAAACGCTTCGGCGGCCGGTCCGGTGTCGTCGGGCACATCCTGCCAGATCACCGGCCCGCCTGGCGTCAGCCGCTGGGGCGCGGGCGCGGGGCCTGTCAGGATCATGCGCAGGCTGGGCCTCTGTTGCGCGAGACGCCGGCTCAGGTCGATCAGCGTGTCGGCGCGCTCGGCATCGATGGCATGGGCCCAGATCAGCGGGCCGTCGGGCCGGGGCGTGTCGGGCGGGGCCTGGGGCACCCCGGCGCGCCGCATATATGCCATGTAGGCCGCAAGGCTGAGCGAGCGGGGCACGGCGTGTCAGATCCGGTGCGACGTGGATGCGGGCGGCGTGGGCTGGGTCATGAGGAGAGCTCGCATTGGCGTATGACGCACCCTACAGCGCCACGGCCGCGCGTCAAGGTGGCGGTGTCATCGCCCCGACGCGGGGCGCGGGCAGCGCCAAAGTGGCCTTGGCATGAGGTGTGGAGCGCAGTCGGGCAGGGGGGCTTTGGCCTGAAGAGGACGTTGCCGACTCTGCCCTGCGCGGAATCAAGGCCGAAGGCCGCCGCGCATCGTCATGCTGGAAGCATGCCTCCGGCATGACGCCGCCCCCCGGCACGGCGATTTGGCTGCAACCTGCGCCATGCTATGAGGTTTTTCGGATTTGGCGAGATAAAGCACTGCCAAATGCGCGTTGGATCGCCGCACCGCGGCCCGTCGATGCGCGGCTCAGCCCGACCGTCCGCTTCAGCCCAGACCCTGCCCCCGCGCAATCTGTTGCCGCCTCACGGACCCCGATCCGACCGTCGGAACAGCGCCATCTGGCTGGCCCCGCCAAGCGCGGGATGCGCGCCCGCAATGTCGCGCCGGGTGACGGTGTAGCCGTTGCGCGCCGCCACGCCGTCGGCCCACTGGCCGAAGCGGTCGCGCGACCATTCAAACCAGTGATCGGGGTGCCGGAACCGGTGCGCGGGCACGCCGAGCACGGGATTGTACTCGGCATTGGGCGTGGTCACGATGGCGTGCCCGGGCCGCATGTCGGCAAAGAGCGCGCGTTCCAGCCGGTTGAGATCGCCGGGCGGCAGGTGTTCGATCGTCTCCACGAGGCAGGCGCAGTCATGGCCGCGCAGGTTGCGATGCGCGCGCGTCATCGAGGCCTGCGCGATCTGCACGCGCGAGCGGGCCTCGGCGGGCAGATCGGCGAGCCGGGCCTGCAGGCAGCGCAGCGACGCCAGATCGGTGTCCAGCCCGGTGATCCGGGTGATCCCCGGCCGCATCGCAAGCCGCAGGATCAGGTCGCCCGACCCGCAGCCCAGATCCAGCACGGTGCGCGCGGCCGTTTCACCGACCGCGCGGATCACCGCCGCGAGACGGTCCTCGTGCAGCGCGGTGGTCACGGGCCCGGCGCCTGCATCAGCGCCACATCCTTGCGCGGGAGGGTGCAGGACCAGCCGCGCGCGGCGGCGATATGGGCCATGGTCTCGGCGCGGTAGAACACCACATGCGTGGGATCCTTGCGATACTGCCAGTCTGCGAACCGCGCGTCATCGGTCTGAAAACAGGTCATTACCGCCAGCCACCCGCCCGGTCGCAGCAGCGCGCCGAGCCGGTCGAATTCCTGCGCGGGATGGTGAAAATGCTCGACGACTTCGGTGCAGGTCACGAAATCGTAACGCTTGCGCAAGGCGTCCGTGTCGGGGACATAGACCGGATCATAAAGCGCCACCCGGTGACCGGCCTCGCGCAGCATGGCCGCGAGCGCCGGGCCGGGGCCGCAGCCGTAATCGAGCCCCTGCGATCCCGGCGCGAGACAGGCCCGCAGCGGATCCGCGAGCCTTGACAGGAACCGCCGGTAGCCGGGATCGTCGACATGGTTCTCGTGCCGGTCGTATTCGGCCTTTTCGGTTGCGGCATCCGGGTGATGCGCGGGGTTCAGCCCGCGCGCCTGACAGGTGTCGCACCGCCAATAGCCCAGCCCGCCCCAGAGGCCGAAGGCGGCAGGGCGGGGGCTGTGGCAGACCGGGCAGAGGCGGGGCAGATCAGGGGCCATGCGTCGTCCTAGCCGGAGAGGATACCCCGATCAAGCCGGCGCGGCATGGACAGCGGCGTCCGGATTGCCTAAGCCGCCCGGACCAGCAATCACACCGGGATGGATCCGCATGGCGAAGCGCAACCCCTTCGAGATCGGCGGGGCGTCGGTCAGCCCCGGCACCCGCGAACGGGTCGATATCCCCGTGAGCACGCTGTCGAACCACACGCCCGTGCATCTGTCGGTCGAGGTGGTGCATGGCAAGCGCCCGGGGCCGGTCCTGTTCGTCTCGGCGGCAATTCATGGCGACGAGGTGATCGGCGTCGAGATCGTGCGCCGGCTTTTGCGATCGGGGTCGCTCGCGTCCATGGCCGGAACCTTGCTGGCGGTGCCGATCGTCAACACCTTCGGGTTTCTCAACCATTCGCGGTACCTGCCCGACCGGCGCGATCTCAACCGGGTGTTTCCGGGGCTGAGTGCGGGGTCGATGGCCTCGCAGCTTGCGCATATCTTCATGCAGGAGATCGTGATGCGCTCGGATGTCGGGGTGGATCTGCATTCGGCGGCGATCAACCGCACCAACCTGCCGCAGATCCGGCTGACGCCGGGCAATGCGCGGCTGGAGGAACTGGGGCTGGCCTTCGGCGCGCCGGTGATGATGGAGTCCAAGCTGCGCGAGGGATCGCTGCGCATGGCCGCCGAGGCCGCCGGCGTCGATGTGCTGCTGTACGAGGCCGGAGAGGGTCTGCGCTTTGACGAGTTCGCCGCACGGGCCGGGGTGTCGGGTCTTTTGCGCGTGATGCGGCAGCTCGGCATGATCCGCGCCAAGGGCGTGCCGCGCAACAAGGTGAAACCGGTGCGCGCGCGCAGCTCGACATGGTATCGCGCGCCGCGCGGCGGGCTCTTTCGGGGCTATATCGCGATCGGGGACGCGGTGCAGCCGGGGACGGTTCTGGGCGCCGTCGCCAATGCGTTCGGCGATGTCGAAAGCGATGTGGTGGCCGAACAGGGCGGCATCGTCATCGGGCGCACCAACATGCCGGTGGTCTACGAGGGGGACGCGCTGTTTCACGTGGCCGAGACCCCCCGCGCCGAGGCGGCCGCCGAGGGCATCAGCGCGCAACTGGATGCGGCCTCGCTGGATGACGAGGACGAGATCATCTGAGCGCGCCGCAAGGCGGGGACATTCAGGCTTGCCGTGCTGACGATCCTCGGACAAGCTGGCCCGATATTTCAGGTGTCTTTCGTCTGCCGTCCGGGCGGGCGTGATCACGCGTAACGCTTTTCAGACACTGACCGAGGCAGGAGCGATTCACAGTGTTCGAAGTCATAACCGTCAGTTTTGCGTTTCTATTCGGGCTTGCAGTGCGCCCGCTCGGGCTGCCGCCGCTTGTGGGGTTTCTCGCCGCCGGATTTGCCATCAACATCTTCGGGCCGCTTCTGGGGATGCCCGCCTATAGCAGCGAGGCGCTGGATCACATCGCGCATCTGGGCGTGCTGATGCTGCTGTTCACCGTGGGGCTGAAGCTCAAGCTCAAGCAGATCGCGCAGCCACAGGTCGTCGGCGGGGCGCTGTTGCATTTCGCGATCTCGGTGCTGGTGTTCACGCCCGGCCTGAAGGTGTTCATGGGTCTGGACTGGAACACGGCATTGCTGATCGCGATCGCGCTGTCGTTTTCCTCGACCGTGCTGGCGGCCAAGCTGCTGGAGGGCAAGCGCGAGCTGGGCGCGTTTCACGGCCGCAGCGCCATCGGCATCCTGATCGTGCAGGACATCATCGCGCTGGTGGTGCTGGCCGTGTGGTCGGGCCAGACCCCCAATATCTGGGCGCTGCTGGTCCTTGCCGTGCCGCTGTTGCGCCCCGTGCTGCACTGGCTGCTGGATTTTGCGGGCCATGACGAGCTTCTGGTGTTGATGGGCATGCTCTTGTCGCTGGTGATCGGCGGCATGGGATTCGAGGCGATGGGCCTCTCGTCGGAGATCGGCGCGCTGGTGATGGGCGTGCTTTTGTCGACCCACACACGCGCCAAGGAGCTGGGCAGATCGCTGTGGTCGCTGAAGGAGATCTTCCTTGTGGGCTTTTTTCTGCAGATCGGGCTGACCGGGCTGCCGGATTGGGGGGCCATGGTGTTCGCCGTGGCCGTGGGGATCGCGCTCGCCTTGAAGGGCGTGCTGTTCTTCGCGCTGCTGGTGGCGTTCAAGCTGCGCGCGCGCAGCGCCTTTCTGACCGCGCTCAGCCTGACGGCCTATTCGGAATTCGGGCTGATCGTGGCCGCTGGCGTGTTGCCGCAATACCTCGTGCCGCTGGCCATCGCCGTTGCGCTCTCTTTCGTGATCTCCGCGCCGCTCAACCGGTTCGCGCATCCGCTGTTCGAGCGGTTCGAGACCACGTTGCGCCACTACGAGCGTGACACGATCCATCCCGACGAGCAGCCCAAGGATCTGGGCGATGCGAATGTGCTGATCTTCGGCATGGGCCGCACCGGCAGTGCCGCCTACGCCCAGGCCGAAGAGCAGGGATTGCGCCCCGTTGGCCTCGATGCGGACCAGTACAAGGCTGCAGCCCATCAGGAGGCCGGGCGCAAAGTCCTGTTTGCCGACGCCGAGGACAGCAATTTCTGGCGCAGTTGCAATTTCGACGGCATCGAGGCGGCGATCCTCGCGATGGACGATCTGGAGGCCAAGCTGATCGCCGCAAGATCCCTGCGGCAGCGCGGCTTTGCCGGGCCCATCGTGGCGCATGCGTTGTACGAATCGCATCAGTCGCAGATCCGCGCGGCTGGGGCTGATCACACTCATCTGACCATGTCCGAGGCCGGCGTCAATCTTGCCCGGCAGACCGCGAAGGCCATGAAGGCCATGAAGGCGGTGTGATCCGGCACTGGACAATTCGGTCGATTCCGGGTTGGTTCGGGCGAACACGAGGAGGAGCCGCATGACCACTGCCCTGATCACCCATGCCGATTGCCTCGGCCATGAGATGCCGCCGGGCCATCCCGAACAGGTCGCGCGCTTGCAACGCGTTCTGACAGCGCTTGACGGCAAGGACGTGACCCGCGTGAGCGCGCCGCTCGCGGCCGAGGACGATCTGCTGCGGGTGCACCCCAAGTCGCATATCGAGGCGATCCGCGCCACAGCGCCCGAGACCGGTTTCGCGCCGCTCGACGCGGATACATGGATGTCGCCCGGCACGCTGGCGGCGGCGCACCGGGCCGTGGGCGGCGCGCTGCGCGGCGTCGATCTGGTGCTCGCGGGCGAGGCGCGCAACGCCTTTGTCGCCGCCCGCCCGCCCGGCCACCATGCCGAGCGCGAGACGCCGATGGGGTTCTGTCTGTTCGGCACCGTGGCGGCGGCGGCCAGACACGCGCTCGATCATCACGGGCTTTCGCGCATCGCGGTCGTCGATTTCGACGTGCATCACGGCAATGGCACGCAGGATCTGCTGGAAGACGAGCCGCGCGCGCTGTTTGCGTCATCGCATCAATCGCCGCTCTGGCCCGGCACCGGGGCCGCGCACGAGGTCGGCCCGCATGGCACGATCGTGAACGTGCCGCTGGCGCCGCAGACCGGCAGCGACGGGTTTTGGCGCGCGTGGGAAGACACGATCTTTCCCCGCGTCCGCGATTTCCGGCCCGAGCTGATCCTTGTGTCGGCGGGGTTTGACGCGCATCGGGCCGATCCGCTGGCCGATCTGAGGCTGGAGACAGGCGATTTCGCATGGGTCACCGAGCGGCTGTGCGATCTCGCGGATGAGCTGTGCGACGGGCGGCTGGTGAGCAGTCTCGAAGGTGGCTACGATCTCGATGCGCTGGCCGACAGCACGGCGGCGCATGTCGATGTGCTGATCGCGCGTGGCGCGGCCTGACCCCGCTTCAGGGCCCGCATCAGGGACTGTCAGGCATGCGCGCCGGCCTTGCCCTGCTGTGTCTCGCCTATGTCCTGAGCCAGTTTTTCCGCGCCTTTCTGGCCGTTCTCAGCGGGCCGCTGGCACGCGACATCGGCACCACGCCCGATGATCTGGCCTTTGCGTCGGGGTTGTGGTTCCTCGTATTCGCGGGGATGCAGCCGCCGGTGGGCTGGGCGCTGGATCGGTTCGGACCGCGCCGCACCGCCGGCATTCTGCTGCTGATCGGCGGGGGCGGGGGATCGGCGCTGTTTGCGGCCGCCACCACCCCGCTGCATGTCAGCCTTGCGATGGCGCTGATCGGCGTGGGGTGTTCGCCGGTGCTGATGGCGTCCTATTACATCTTCGCGCGGCAGTTCCCGCCGGCGCGATTCGCGACGCTGGCCGCGTTGATGCTGGGGGTCGGATCGGTCGGCAATCTGGTGGCCGCGTGGCCGATGGCGTGGGCTGCGGAAACCATGGGCTGGCGCGCGGCGCTGTTTGGGCTGGCGGGGATCTCGGGTGTCATCGCGGCGGGCATTCATGTGCTGGTGCGCGATCCCGAGGCGGTGACCGGCGAGGCGCGCGGATCGGTCCTCGATCTGCTGAGGATGCCCGCGCTCTGGGCGATCCTGCCGCTGATGTTCGTGGCCTATGCGCCGGCGGCGGCGTTGCGCGGGCTGTGGGCGGGGCCGTATCTTTCGGATGTTTTCGGTCTGACGACCTCGCAGGTGGGGCAGGCGACGCTGGTCATGGGGCTGGCGATGATCGCCGGCACGCTGGCCTACGGCCCGCTCGACCGCATCTTTCAGAGCCGCAAACGGGTGATCTTCACGGGCAACCTGATCTGCGCAGCGGCCACGCTGATGCTGACGGTCTGGCCCGACCAGAGCCTTGCGCTGTCGGTGACATTGCTGGCGGTGATCGGGTTTTCGGGGGCCTCGTTTCCGGTCCTCATCGCGCATGGCAAGGCGTTTTTCCCGGCCAATCTGGCCGGGCGGGGTGTGACGCTGCTCAATCTTTTCGGGGTCGGCGGCGTGGGCGTGGCACAGTTTGCCTCCGGCCCGCTGCATGCCGCTGCCGCATCCGCGGGGCCGCTTGCCGGGTATGTCGCGATCTTCGCGCTGTTCGGCCTTGCGATGAGCCTGGGCCTTGCGGTCTATCTCTTCAGCCGTGACAGCATGGGCTGAGCCTTCAGCCGTGACAGCATGGGCTGAGCGCTTGCCCTTTCGCATCGCCTGCAATCGCTGTATGACACGCCCCG
>JAWLFT010000035.1:0-6024 GCA_041685435.1 Roseovarius sp. | reverse complement strand
CTTCAGCCGTGACAGCATGGGCTGAGCCTTCAGCCGTGACAGCATGGGCTGAGCGCTTGCCCTTTCGCATCGCCTGCAATCGCTGTATGACACGCCCCGCAACCCCCGCGCAGGAGACAACACCATGGGTTACAAGATCGCCGTCGTTGGCGCCACGGGCAATGTGGGCCGCGAAATGCTGACCATCCTCGCCGAGCGAGAGTTCCCGGTGGACGAGATCGCGGCGCTCGCCTCGCGCCGCAGCCTCGGCACCGAGATCAGCTTTGGCGACCGCACGCTCAAGACGCAGGATCTCGACACGTTCGATTTCACCGGCTGGGACATGGCGCTGTTCGCGATCGGATCGGACGCGACCAGAACCTATGCGCCGAAGGCGGCCAAGGCGGGCTGCGTGGTGATCGACAACTCGTCGCTCTATCGCTACGAGCCGGACGTGCCGCTGATCGTCCCGGAGGTCAACGCCGACGCGGTCATGGGCTATTCCAAGAGGAACATCATCGCCAATCCCAACTGTTCGACCGCGCAGATGGTGGTGGCGCTGAAGCCGCTGCACGACCGTGCCCGGATCCGCCGCGTGGTCGTGTCGACCTACCAGTCGGTGTCGGGCTCGGGCAAGGAGGGGATCGACGAGCTTTGGGATCAGACCAAGGCCGTCTACAACCCCACCGACGATTACCAGACACGCGTTTACACCAAGCAGATCGCCTTCAACGTGATCCCGCATATCGACGTGTTTCTGGAAGACGGCCAGACCAAGGAAGAATGGAAGATGGTCGCCGAGACCAAGAAGATCGTCGACCCGAAGATCAAGGTGACCGCGACCTGCGTGCGCGTGCCGGTCTTCGTGGGCCATGGCGAGGCGATCAATATCGAGTTCGAGGATCATCTCGACGAGGCCGAGGCGCGCGACATCCTGCGTGAAAGCCCCGGCATCATGGTGATCGACAAGCGCGAGGACGGGGGCTATGTCACGCCGATCGAATGCGTCGGCGATTTTGCCACCTTCATCAGCCGCATCCGTCAGGACCCGACCATCGACAACGGCATCAACCTGTGGTGTGTCAGCGACAACCTGCGCAAGGGCGCGGCGCTGAACGCGGTGCAGATCGCCGAGCTGCTCGGCCAGCGGGTGCTGAAGAAGGGCTGAGCGTGTCTGGGCGTATCGCGCCGGGGCCGGTGATGGCATGACGGGTCGGTTCAGGCCATCTCCGGGGCGCGATACGCGGCGCGCCGCGCCGCAGCGCCATCGCATGTCCGCCCCCCGGACAGGCGATTTGTCAAAGCTGGCGCATCGATCGGGGCTTTTCCGGTTTGGCCGGGATAAAGTTCGCTGAAGGACCGTCGGGTCGCCTGCCCGCGGACATGCGCTGTCGCTGCGTGATCCAATGTCAGCAAAAGGCCAAGCACCGGCCCCTGCGCCACTTTTCCCACACCGGCAAGGCTGGCCGGATCGTCATCGGACGCTCCGGATCAGAGCGACCGGGCGATCTGGCGCAGTTCGAATTTCTGGATCTTGCCCGTCGAGGTCTTGGGCAACTCCTGAAACACCACGGCTTTGGGCGTCTTGAACCCGGCCAGCCGTTCGCGCGCGAAGGCGATCAGCGTCTCTTCGGTCGCGGTCGCGCCGTCCTTCAATTCGACAAAGGCGCAGGGCACCTCGCCCCATTTCGGGTCGGGCCTGGCCACCACGGCACAAAGCAGTACCGCCGGATGGCGCATCATCACGCCCTCGATCTCGACGGAACTGATGTTCTCGCCGCCCGAGATGATGATGTCCTTGGCGCGGTCGGCGATCTGCAGATACCCGTCGGCATGCTGGATCGCGATATCGCCCGAATGGAAATAGCCGCCCTCGAACGCCTCTGCCGTGGCCTTGGGGTTCTTCAGATACCCTTTCATCACCGCGTTGCCGCGGATCATGATCTCGCCCTGGGTCTGGCCGTCCATCGGGATCTGGGTCATCGTTTCTGGGTCCATCGCCGTGATGTCCTCCATCATCGGCATGGCGATCCCGGTGCGCGCCTTGATGGCGTAGCGGTCGTCATCCTGCAGATCGCGCCACCGCTCCTGCCACAGGCATTCGGTGACATGCCCGTAGGTTTCGGTCAGCCCGTAGACCTGGGTGACCTGAAAGCCCAGCGGCTCGATCGCGGCCAGCGTCGCGGCGGGGGGCGGGGCCCCGGCGGTGAACACATCCACCACATGATCGAACGCGCGCCGGTCCTCGGGCTTTGCGTTGACGAGGGTGTTGAGCACGATGGGTGCCGCGCCGAAATGCGTGACACCCTCGTCGGCGACCGCGTCGTAGATCGCCTTGGCGGTGATGTCGCGACAGCCCACCACCGTCGCCCCCAGCATCGGCATCAGCCAGACATGGTTCCAGTTGTTGCAGTGAAACAGCGGCACGATGGTCAGGTAGCGCGCGTAACGCGGCAATTGCCAGCTGACGACCGTGCCCATGGTCATCAGGTAGGCGCCCCGGTGATGGCAGACCACGCCCTTGGGCTTGCCGGTGGTGCCCGAGGTGTAGTTGAGCGCGAGGCTTTCCCATTCGTCCTGCGGCATGATCCACGCGAAATCGGGATCGCCGGTGGCGAGCAGCTCCTCGTATTCCATGTAATGGCCGCGTGCGTGCACGCCGGCCTGATCGTCGGCCACCTCGATGATCCGCGGCGGCGCCCGCTCCATCAGGTCTGTCGCCTGCACCAGCGTGGGCAGGAATTGCGGATCGCACAGCACCACCTTCGCCTCGCCATGATCGAGGATATAGGCGATGGTGTCGGCCTCGAGCCGCGTGTTGATGGTATTCAGCACGGCCGCCGCCGCCGGCACGCCGAAATGCGCCTCGGCATGGGCGGGCAGGTTGGGCAGCAATGTGGCCACCACGTCGCCCGGTCCGATCCCCAGCTTGACCAGCGCCGAGGCCAGCCGCGTGACGCGGTCGTGATATTCGGCATAGGTCTTGCGGAACCCGTGATAGACCAGCGCCTCGCGGTCCGGGTAGACATGCGCCGCGCGCCGCAGGAACGACAGCGGCGTCAGCGGCACGAAATTCGCCTCGCACCGCTCCAGCCCGGTTTCGTCGGTCATCCAGCCCATGAACCCCTCCCTGATTCTTTCCGCTATCCTCTGGACGAGCCTAGGGAATTCAGGGTGGCTTTCAAAGCACTAGATCGGATGTCGTCAAAGCCCCAGCTTCGCCGTCACGATTGCGTTCACGGTCTTGGGGTTGGCGCGGCCCCCCGTGGCCTTCATCACCTGTCCGACGAACCAGCCCGCGAGCTTCGGATTGGCTTGCGCCTTTTCCACCTGCGCGGGGTTGGCGGCGATGATCTGATCCACGGCGGCCTCGATCTCGGCGGTGTCGGTGACCTGTTTCATGCCGCGTTCCTCGACGATGGTCTCGGGGTCGCCGCCCGTCGTATAGACGATCTCGAAGAGGTCCTTGGCGATCTTGCCGGAAATGGCGTCGGACTTGATCAGCCGGACGATCGCGGCCAGTTGCGCCGGCGACACCGGGCTGTCCTTGATCGTGTGATCCTCTTTCTTGAGGCGGCCGAACAGCTCGTTGATGACCCAGTTCGCGGCCAGCTTGCCATCGCCCGCACCTTCGGCCACCGCCTCGAAATAGGCGGCATTGGCGAGATCGGCGGTCAGGACCGAGGCGTCGTATTCGTTCAGCCCGAATTCGAGCACGAAGCGCGCCTTCTTGGCGTCGGGCAGTTCCGGCAGCGCGGCCTTGATGGCGTCGACCCATCCCTGCTCGATCTCCAGCGGCAGCAGGTCGGGGTCGGGGAAGTAGCGGTAATCATGCGCCTCTTCCTTGTTGCGCATCGAGCGCGTCTCGTTCCTGTCGGGATCGTAGAGGCGGGTTTCCTGCACCACCGCGCCGCCCGATTCCACGATGGCGATCTGGCGGCGGGCCTCGTGATCTATCGCCATCTGGATGAAGCGCATCGAGTTCATGTTCTTGATCTCGCAGCGCGTGCCCAGATGCGAGAAATCCTGCGTTTCCTGATATTTCTCGTACTGACCGGGGCGACAGACCGAGACGTTCACATCGGCGCGCAGGCTGCCGTTCTGCATGTTGCCGTCGCAGGTGCCCAGGTAGCGCAGTATCTGGCGCAGCTTGGTGATATAGGCCGCAGCCTCTTCGGGGCCGCGGATGTCGGGGCGGCTGACGATTTCCATCAGGCAGACGCCGGTGCGGTTGAGATCGACGAAGGACGCGGTCGGGTCCATGTCGTGAATCGACTTGCCGGCATCCTGTTCCATGTGGATCCGCTCGATCCGGACGTTGCGGGCGATGCCGGGTTCCATGTCGACGAGGATCTCGCCCTCGCCCACCAGCGGGTGGTAAAGCTGGCTGATCTGATAGCCCTGCGGGAGGTCGGGGTAGAAGTAGTTCTTGCGGTCGAAGGCCGACCAGAGGTTGATCTGCGCCTTGAGACCCAGCCCCGTGCGCACCGCTTGTTCCACGCAGAAATCGTTGATCACGGGCAGCATGCCGGGCATGGCGGCATCGACGAAGGCAACGTTGGAATTGGGTTCGGCGCCAAAGCGGGTGGAGGCGCCGGAAAAGAGCTTGGCGTTGGAGGAGACCTGCGCGTGCACCTCCATGCCGATCACCAGTTCCCAGTCGTGTTTCGCGCCCGCGATGACCTTCGGTTTCGGCGCGTCATAGGTGAGGTCCAGCATCGCGAGGCTCCATTTTCCGATCTGGTGCAGGTTTTACGCGGCGGGGCCCGAGGGGGCAAGGGTGCGCGTTCGACATCCGATAGAAGGCGCCCGGTGTCGAGTGGATGGGCGGGGGTAGAGTCATGGCCTGAAGGGGACGTGAACGCTGGATTCCCGGCGCGATACGCGCCGCGCCGCAGCGCCATCGCATGTCCGCCCCCCGGACAGGCGATTTCTTGTCTTCGGCTGCACCGCGGTCCCGAACACGTGGCACCTTCACAGGCACCGGGCCCACGCCGGTCATGACGTCGCGCTCCGGCAGGTGTCCGTGCCGAACCAGCCTGGCGCGGCCGTCTTCGAGCTTGTCTTTGGCGAATGCGGCCATCAGCGTGGCCAACTCCGCCTCGATTGCTTGTTCGATCAGCGTGCGGGCCCCATCCCGGATGACATCGGTCAACGGGTCCGGAGCAAATCCGGATGGACCGGGCCGCTTGGTGATGGTAGCCTCGGGAATGTGGCATATCCCTTTCTCGGCAGAGAATTGACGGCGCGTGAACACCGCCATGAGATGCCGCCCTTCGGGGCATCACCAACTTTCGCGCGTTTCTCGGCTATAGCCCGTTCCAGTCTCTGCTTCCGATGCTCCCAGTCGGGCATCACCTTGTCGAGTAGCTCTAAGAATGCGGTGCCGTGATGAGGCTCGGCGTGTTGCCTTTGGCTTCACCGCTTTGACCGAGGCGATGGATTCTGAGAGTTGCACAATACCTCGTAAACCTTGATCGTAACCGCTCGGTTGCTACCGCGGCCCGTTTTCCTTGACCCGGGCGTGGAATGTCGCCAAGCGGCGCGGCAAGAGGCGTGCGACTGTTGCTCTGGCGCGTCGCGTCGTGGAGCATGTCTTTCAGTTCGTCGATGCCATCGTCGGTCAGGGCGGTGATGCCTTCTTCGTTTCCGGTGTGGGTGCTGATGATGGCACCTTAGCTGAGATTGTCGTCGTTCTCGACAATGTCTTCCAGCATTTCGAGGTTCTCGCCGAGCATCTTCGCGACGTGTTCGATGGTGCAGACATGCCTGACAGTGGCCATCATGCAGCCTCGGCCAGTGAGACCGCCTTCGGGGTCCAATTCCAGGGCAACAGCTCGTCGAGACGGGGGTTCATGTGGTCGTGGATACGATCCAGGACGTCGGCCAGATAGGCCTGCGGATCGAGGCCGTTAATTTTCGCGGTCTCGATGGTCTGTAGAGCGTCAGGGCGATTCAGAGAACGGCTGGCCTGGAGCCAGTCATCAGTATTCTGAGGGCGTGATTTCGATCATTCTGGATGATTTCGACGGCTTTTGCCGGTGA
>JAWLFT010000034.1:0-29195 GCA_041685435.1 Roseovarius sp. | reverse complement strand
GCCGGGGCGAAGGTCTCGGAGCTGTGTCGCAAGCACGGCATGTCGGATGCGACGCTGTATAAGTGGAAGGCCAAATATGGCGGGCTGCAAGTTTCAGAGCTGCGCCGCTTGAAGGATCTTGAATCCGAGAATGCCGAGCTGAAGCGCCTTCTGGCGGATGCCATGCTGGACAACGCCGGTCTGAAAGGGCTGCTGGCAAAAAAACTCCTGACGCCTGCACACCGCCGGGATGCCGTGAAGAGGCTGATGGAAGAGCATCAGTTCTCGGAGCGGCGGGCGTGCAGGCTGGTCGGGATTTCGCGGTCGAGCCTGGCCTACCAGGCGCGGCCGGAGCGTCACGCGCGGCTGAGAGAACGCCTGATCACGTTGTCGGGCAAACACGGGAGGTATGGCTACCCGCATGCTGCACGCAAAGCTCGTCCGCGAGAATTTCCGCGTGAACGTCAAGGTGGTCGAGCGGATCTACCGCGAAGAACGGCGAGACCTTGCGCCCATTGCTCACGCCGCCGAATGATGGCACACAAAAGGAGAACAGGCTCTACTTGCGAATGGCCCTGAGAAAAGGGGCAGGTCACCGGAAGAAACATTGGCGGTCAGGTGGGATCGCCTGTCTGCTGTCAGACCCA
Organism: Roseovarius sp.; assembly: GCA_041685435.1. Taxonomy (GTDB): domain Bacteria; phylum Pseudomonadota; class Alphaproteobacteria; order Rhodobacterales; family Rhodobacteraceae; genus Roseovarius. The sequence goes on along the minus strand of JAWLFT010000034.1, from coordinate 28,569 downwards.
GGCCGTCAGCCGGTCGCGTAGATGCGCGATGGCCGTGTGCAACTCGTCCGGGACAGGGCCCCCGCGCGCAGGATCGCGCAGGGTTTCCATCAGCGCATCGGGTGGCAGGATGGGGCGGCGGGTCCAGGTGAGACCGGCGAGCACCGCGCGCGCCGGTTCGGGCAGGCGGTCGGGAATCTCGTGCCCGGCGAGTGTGGCCCAGACCCCGGACCAGAGACGGCCCACCGTCCATGGGTTGTAGCCGCCGCCGCCCAGCACCAGAAGACGCGGGCTGAGCGTGCGCAGGGCGGACACGGTTTGCCAATGGGCGTTGTTCGAGAGCGCAAGCCGCGACAGCGGATCCTCGGTCACCGCGTCGGCGCCGCATTGCAGCACGATCGCCTGCGGCCGCAGGACCTGCAGGGCGGGCAGGATGACTTCGTGCAGGGCCATCGCGAAGCCCGTATCATTGGTGCCCCGCGGCAGTGGCAGATTGATCGCAGCGCCCCCCGCGCGGTCGTCAAGCGCGCCGGTGAAAGGCCAGCGATGCGCCTCATGCGTGGAAATCATCAAGACGCGCGGCTCGCCGTGAAAGGCAGCCGCGACCCCGTCGCAATGATGTGCATCGATATCGACATAGGCGATGCGCGTGAGGCCCTGTGCAAGAAAGGCGTTGATCGCCAGCACCGGGTCGTTGAGATAGCAGAAGCCGGCAGCAAAATCGGCCATGCCGTGATGCGTGCCGCCGCCGGGATTGTAGACCACGCCGCCGTCCGCGAGCAGGTTTGCCGCCATCATCGAGCCGCCGGCGGCCGTGGCGGGCCGGCGAAACATCTCGCCGAAGACCGGGTTGGACAGCGTGCCGAGATGGTGGCGCGCGCGGGTCGCAGGGGTCACATCGCCCTCGGCCTCGGCCCGTTGCAGGGCGGCGATATAGGCGGGCGTGTGCCACGAGGTCAGCGCCTCCGGCTTGGCGCGCGGGCTGTTGATGTAACGTTCGGCCGGCAGCCAGCCCATGGCGCGGCAGAGGTCGATGACGGTGGGCACACGCGGAATCGACAGCGGGTGATGCGCGCCGTAGGACGAGCCGCGATAGATGTTGGAGCCGATGAATACCGGGGTTTGCATTGCCGCTCAGGTCAGCTCATGCGGCGTTGTGAAAGACTGCACTGTCCCGGTGCCGGGGGCGAGGTCCCCCCAGTCGTCGATTTTGAAGCGCGCGACCAGCGTGGCGCCCGTCGGATAATCCGCGAACCGGTCATGCGCGGGCGGATCCTGCACCAGCGCTTGGGCAAAGTCGCCGATGCCCGGATTGTGACCGATCATCAGCACCCGCGCGCCGGTCGCCTGGCGCAGAATGTCCAGCATGTCGGCGGGCTCGGCAAGGTAGAGGCGGTCCGACAGGTCCGGGGTCGGGGTCAGACCAAGCCGCTCGCAGGTCTGGGTTGTACGCGTCGAGGACGAGCACAGGATCTGGTCGGGCGCGAGACCTTCGGCGCGCAGCCAATGCCCCAAGGCCGTCGCGGCGCGCTGTCCGCGCTTGTTGAGCGGACGGGCGCGATCACCAAGGCCGGGATTGCCCCAGGCGGATTTGGCGTGGCGCATCAGGATCAGCTGTTTCATCCGAAATATCCCATGTGAAAGGCTGATTGCGCCTCGGGTCGGTCATGCGATCGGCTGACCGGGCAGACACGCCGCACCGCGCAGCCCCGCGCCCGGCAATCATTGCCCGCGCGGTCGAGATCGGACCGGCAGGCCGGAACGTCATAGCCGTCAGGACCAAGCGCATCCACCGGGCAGGCCGTGCGGCAGGGCTGATCTGAACAGCTGTCGCAGGGGCGCGCGCCGGGGGATGGCAGATCGAGCCGCTCGGGCACCGCGATCGCCCCGCGATAGGACACCATCAGCCCTGCCGTGTCATGCACCAGCAGACCCACGGGCGACGGCCAGGCCCGCCCGCTGCGCCGGGCCCAATCGATGAAGGGCTGCCACGGCGGGCCGCCGAAGGGAAAAAGCGCGACACCGCCGAGATCGGCGGCGCCGGCGCCGATGACCCGGGCCGACCAGCGATCCATCGGGTCAGGCATCCCGTCGCGATATTCCGGCTGGCCGGTGAAATGCACCCAGAAATCCGGCCCCGCAGGCCCGAGAAGCACCAGCGTCGCATGGCCCGGCACCTCGTCAGGCCCCAGATGCAAGGCCCCCATCACCGCGAGGTGGTGACGCGCGATGCGGTCAGCGATCCGGGCAAGGCTCATGGCTGGGGCATCCTTTTGCATCCGATTGCATTTAACGCGCCGCCATCATTTCACAAGGATTTCACGACCCGGACTCAGGTCGCGCGGATGAGCGAGCCGGCGCCGTGTTCGGTGTAGAGCTCGAGCAGCGTGGCATTGGGCGCGCGCCCGTCGAGGATGACCACCGCACGCACGCCCGCCTCTATCGCGGCAAGCGCGGTTTCGGTCTTGGGGATCATGCCGCCCTCGATCACCCCCTCGCGGGTCATATCGCGGATCTGGTCCGCGCTGAGTTCGGTGACAACCTGACCGGAGGCATCGCGCACGCCGTCGATATCGGTCAGCAGCAGCAGCCGGTCGGCCTTGAGTGCGCCAGCCACCGCACCCGCGGCAGTGTCGCCGTTGATGTTGAAGGTCTGGCCCCCCGGCCCCGCCCCGAGGGGTGCGATCACCGGGATCATGTTGGCCGCGAACAGCGTGGTCAGGATCGTCGTGTCGATCTGCGCCGGCGCGCCCACGAGGCCAAGCTCCGGGCCGATCGGGTCGCAGGTGATGAGGCCCGCATCCTTGCCCGACAGACCCACGGCGCGCCCGCCCTGCCCGCTGATCGCCTGCACGATCCGCTTGTTGACGGAGCCAGACAGGACCATCTCGACCACCGCCATGGTGGCGGCATCCGTCACCCGCTTGCCATCGACGAAATCCGACCTGATCGCGAGCTTTTCCAGCATCTCGTTGATCATCGGCCCGCCGCCATGCACGATCACCGGGTGCACGCCTACATGACTCATCAGGACGACGTCGCGGGCGAACGTTTCCATCGCCGCGTCGCTGCCCATGGCGTGCCCGCCAAGTTTGATCACGACGACGGCGCCCGTGTAGCGTTGCAGATAAGGCAACGCCTCGGACAGCGTGCGGGCGGTGGCGATCCAATCGCGAGTCATGTCCTGGGCCTTCATACCTGTCTCCGGCGGCGTGATGCGCGTGGTGTTAGCCGTTGTGGGCGCCGCTGCCAAGCCTCGTTGCGGATCTTGTGCCCGTACCCGCCCCCGCGCGATGTCAGTGCAGGCGGCGTCCGGTTTCGGGATCGAAGAGATGCAGGTTCTCGGGCGCGACCATCAGCCCGAGGATTTCGCCCGGTTGCGGCAGGGCGGTGCCGGTCAGGCTGGCGATCATCTCCACCTTGTGGCCGGGCACGGTGCCATGCGCGTTTGCCGAAGCCCCCAGGTGCTCGACAACGCGCACCTTCATGAGCAACGGACCGTCGGTCGCGGGATGCAGGTGTTCGGGCCTGATGCCGATGGTGACATCGCCGTGACGCAGTCCTGAAGGCGCCTCCACCACGCCGGCCGGCGTGACGAGGCCGCTCTCGTCGATATGGCCGGGCATCAGGTTCATCGGCGGTGAGCCGATGAATTCCGCCACAAAGACCGAGGCGGGCCGGTTGTAGACGTCGATCGGCGTGCCGACCTGTTCGATCGCGCCGTCATTCAGGACCACAAGCTGATCGGCGAGCGTCATTGCCTCCATCTGGTCATGGGTCACGTAGATCGAGGTGGTCCCGAGGCGTTGTTGCAGATCGCGGATCTCGACCCGGGTCTTGAGCCGCAGCTTGGCGTCGAGGTTCGACAGCGGCTCGTCAAAGAGAAACGCCTGAGGCTGGCGCACGATGGCACGGCCCATGGCGACGCGCTGCCGCTGGCCACCCGAAAGCTGGGCAGGCTTGCGGTTGAGGAAATCCGACAGGCCGAGGGTTGCTGCGGCCTCGTCGACCATCACCTTGATCTCCGGCTTGGGGACACCGCGATTCTTCAGCCCGTAGGCCATGTTGCCGTAGACCGTCATATGCGGGTAAAGGGCGTAGTTCTGGAACACCATCGCGATATCGCGTTCGGCGGGTTCCAGATCGTTGACCAAGCGGCCGCCGATCGAGACGGAGCCGTCGGTGATCGTCTCCAGCCCCGCGATCATCCGCAGAAGGGTGGACTTGCCGCAGCCCGACGGGCCGACCAGCACGCAGAACTCGCCGTCGTCGATGTCGAGCGATATGCCCCGGATCGCGTCGATGCCGCCGGGATAGGTCTTGCGGACATTGTCTATCAGGATCTTGCTCATCGGGTTCCTATTTCTCCACTTCGACGAGGCCGCGCACGAAAAGCCGCTGCATGGCCAGGATCACCACCACCGGCGGCAGCAGCGCAAGGATCGCGGTGGACATGATCAGGTGCCATTGCGGGGTTTCCTCGCCGGCATTGGCCATGCGCTGAATGCCCATGACGATGGTGTAATAGCTTTCATCCGTGGTCACCAGAAGTGGCCAGAGATACTGGTTCCAGCCATAGATGAAGAGGATCACGAACAGCGCCGCCAGATTGGTGCGCGACAGCGGCAGCAGGATGTCGCGGAAGAACTTCATCGGCCCCGCGCCGTCGATGCGCGCAGCCTCGGTCAACTGGTCCGGCACCGTCATGAAGAATTGCCGAAAGAGGAACGTGGCCGTCGCCGAGGCGATCAGCGGGATCGACAGCCCGGCATAGGAGTTGAGCATGCCAAGCTGCGCCACCACTTCGAATGTCGGCAGGATACGCACCTCCACGGGCAGCATCAGCGTCACGAAGATCGTCCAGAAGGCGAGCATCCGGAAAGGAAACTTGAAATACACCACCGCGAAGGCCGACAGCAGAGAGATGGCGATCTTGCCGATGGTGATCGACAGCGCCATGATCGTCGAGTTCATCAGCATGATCCACAGAGGTGGCGCGCCGGCCGTCGAGATCCCCTGTCCGAGGACCAGTGAATAATTCCGGATCATCTCGGCCCCCGGCAGCAGCGGCACGCCGCCGCTGACCGCTGCCGCAGTGTGGGTGGAGGCCACGAAGGCCAGATAGATCGGAAAGACGAACATCGCCGCGCCGAAGATCAAAACCGCGTGCTGGATGAAGGTCAGAAAAGGGCGTCGTTCGACCATCAGTATTCTACCTTGCGTTCGATATAGCGGAACTGGATCGCGGTAAGGGCGATCACGAGGACCATCAGGATCACCGATTGCGCCGCCGACGAGCCGAGATTGAGCCCCTCGAACGCGTCGCGCCAGACCTTGTAGACAAGGATGTTGGTCGCTTGCCCCGGCCCGCCGCTGGTGGTCGCATGCACCACGCCGAAGGTCTCGAAGAAGGCGTAGACCACATTGACCACGATCAGGAAGAACACCGTGGGCGACAGCAGCGGCAGCTGGATCGTCACGAAGCGTTTCACCGGCCCCGCACCGTCGATCGCCGCCGCTTCCGTCAGCGAGCGCGGGATCGCCTGCAGGCCAGCGAGGAAGAACAGGAAGTTGTAGCTGACCTGCCGCCATGTCGAGGCCACGACGATCAGCGTCATCGCGTCGCCGCCATCGCGGTAATGGTTCCAGTCATAGCCCAGCCCATCAAGCGCGTAGGCCGCGATGCCGATGGTGGGGTTGAACAGGAACCACCACAGCACACCCGCCACGGCGGGCGCCACGGCATAGGGCCAGATCAGCAGCGTGCGGTAGACCATCGCGCGGCGGATCACCCGGTCGGCCATGATGGCCATGATAAGCGCGATCGACATCGAGAACCCCGCGACCATCGCGCTGAAGCTGATCGTCGTGATAAAACTGTTGATGTAATCGCTGTCGGCAAAAAGCCGCGCGAAATTGGCCATCCCGATGAACTCGGTTTTCAGCCCGAAAGCGTCCTCACGCAGCACCGATTGATAGAGCGCCTGGCTGGCGGGCCAGATGAAGAAGATCAGCGTGATGATGATCTGCGGCGCGATCAGCGCATAGGGAAGCCATTTATGCCGGAAGGTGACGGTCTTGGTGCGCACGGGCGGGACCTCGACAATTGCAGTAACGGGAACGCCGGCCCGAAGGTGACCGGGCCGGCGTCTCGATCAGGGATGAACGGCTCAGTTGTTGGCAGATTCGAAATCACGCAGCAACGCGTTGCCACGCTCGGCCGCAGCGGCAAGCGCCTCTTCGGCGGTCTGATTGCCCGACCACAAATCCTCCAGCTCTTCGTTGATGATGTCGCGCACCTGCACGTAGTTGCCGAAGCGCAGCCCGCGCGAGTTCTCGGTCGGCTCGTTGAGTGACAGCTGCTGGATCGCGGTATCGGTGCCGGGGCTTTCCTCGTAGAAGCCCTGCTCCTGGCTCAACTCGTAGGCGGCCGTGGTGATCGGCACATAGCCCGAGGACTGGTGCCAGTCGGCCTGCACTTCCGGAGAGCTGAGATAGTTGAAGAATTCGGCGACACCCTGATATTCGGCGTCGTCATGGCCTGCGAGCACCCAGAGCGTGGCCCCGCCGATGATCGAGTTCTGCGGCTCTTCGGCCACGTCCGTGTTGAGCGGCAGCATCGCCTGACCGAACTCGAAGTCGGCCTGTTCGCTGATCCCCGCGTAATAGGCCGAGGAATTCATCCACATCGCGCATTCGCCGGTGGTGAAAAGCGGCAGCGAGTCGCCGCGACGCCCACCATATTCGAACGTGCCGTTTTCCTGGCTGTCGGCGATGCGCTGCAGCACGTTGGTCAGGTCCTCGCTTTGATCGAACACGAATTCCGTGTCGAGCCCGGCAAACCCGTTTTGCTGCGTGCCGATGGGCTGGTCGTGCCATGCCAGATAGTTCTCGATCATCACCCACGACTGCCAGCCGAAGGAGAAGGCGCAGTCATGGCCGTTGGCCTGCAACGCATCGGCGGCCGCAAACATCTCGTCCCAGGTCTCGGGCACGTCCTCGATACCCGCCGCATCCAGAAGGTCGCGGTTGTACCACAGCACCGGCGTCGACGAGTTGAACGGCAGCGACAGCATGTCACCGTCGGTCGTGGTGTAGTAGGATTTGACCGCCGGAATGTAGGCGTCGTCGTCCCAGTCGATATCGGCCTGCTCCATCACGCCCTGAACGCGTTTCACGGCGCCCTCGGCGGCCATCATCGTGGCGGTGCCGACCTCGAAGACCTGCACGACATGCGGCTGCTCGCCGGCGCGGAAGGCGGCGATGGCGGCGGTCATGTTCTCTGTATAGGTGCCCTTGTAGGTCGGCACGATGGTGTAATCGTCCTGTGCGGCATTGAAGCCGTCAGCGATCTCTCCGACCTTCTCGCCCAGAGCGCCGCCAAGGGCATGCCAGAACTGGATCTCGGTCTGTGCCGTCGCGGCGGACCCGATCAGGGTCAGCGCGCCGGTTATCGCCGTGAGGGTTTGTTTGCGTTTCATCGCGTCTTCTCCGAACCTTTGATGGGATGAGAATGGGACCATGACGGCAACGGCTGTCAAGGCACCTCTCCCATGCCAAAGGTCATTTCTGCGACATTTTTGCAAATGAAGAATTCATGACGCCCGGCCGGCACCGGGCAACGGCGCGGTCGCGCCGCCCGTCCCCGGCGTCGGACACGCGCGGCGAGGGGCGGATCAGACTACCAGAACAGGCACGTCCGACAGCCCCGTGACCTTGAGCGCGACACTGCCCAGCAGATACCCCTCCATCGACCCCATGCCGCGGCTGCCGATCACGATCAGGTCGTGGCCTTGTTCCTTGGCGAACTTGACGATGGTGCGCGATGTGGGGCCGGATTTGACAAAGGCGCGCACCCCGTCGAATCCCCCCTCGATCACGTGCTTCTTGGCGTAATTCGCGACCTCGGTGGCATGCGCCGCCATCACGTCGTCAAGGTTGCCGGGGTCGTTTGGACGCACCATAGACAGCGACGCCTCGAGCATCGAATGATGCCGGTAGACTGTCAGGATTGTCAGTGACGCCCCCGTCAGCCGGGCCATCTCCATCGCCTTGTCCAGCGCCTTTTCGGCATTGGGCGATCCGTCATAGGGGACGAGGATCGATTTGAACATCACACGCTCCTCGGCTTATTTCTGGAATGCGAGATCGCGCAGGAAGAGGGCGATCTGCGGAAAGTAGATCAGTGCCACAGCGACCCCTAGAAGAATGACGATAAAGGGCGGCGTGCCGCGGATCACCTCCCAGTAGGGCCGCTTGAACACCGCGATGGCGGTGAAGATGTCGCAACCGAAAGGCGGCGTGGCCGATCCGATGGCGACCTGCAGCGTGATGATCGTGCCCACGAGCACCGGGTCCAGCCCGACCGAGTTGACCACCGGCGCGAAGATCGGCACCATGACGAGGATCACCACGATTGGATCGACGAACATGCAGCCGATGAAGAACGCGATGGAAATCACGAACAGCACGCCGATCTGGCCCATCTGGTCGATGCCGATGGCGCCAAGGATTTCTTGCGGGATCTGTGCGAACGAGATCACCCACGAGAACGCCGCGCCGACGCCCACAAGGATGAACACCACCGCCGTGATGAGGCCGGTCGATTTCGCGGTGTCATACACCCCGGCAAGATCCATCGACCGGAACACCAGAACCTCGAGGATCAGCGCATAGAGCACACAGGCCGCCGCCGCCTCGGTCGGGCTGAAGATGCCGCCATAGATGCCGCCGATGATGATCGCCGGAAACCCCAGCGGCCACAGCGCATGTTGCAGCGCGCGCGCGCGCTCGGACCAGGTATACTTGGATTCCGTGGGCACGTTGTTGCGCACCGCGTAGATCCACGAATAGAACGAGAACAGCACGAGGATCAGCAGCCCCGGGCCGATGCCAGCGATAAACAGTTCCGCAATCGAGGTGCCCGAGACGACGCCATAGATGATCATCCCGATCGAGGGCGGGATGAGAAAGGCGATATCGGCGGAGTTGATGATCAGCGCAAGGATGAAGCTGTCCTTGTAGCCGGCCTTCTGCATGCGGGGCCGCAGCGGCGAGCCGATGGCGACCACCGTCGCCTGCGTGGACCCAGACACCGCGCCGAACATCGTGCAGGCCGCCGCCGTCGAGACCGCGAGTCCGCCCTTGAGATGCCCCACGAAGGCCATCACCAGATCGATCAGCCGCCCCGCCGATTGCCCGCGCGTCATGATGTCGGCGGCGAAGATGAACATCGGTACCGCGATCAGCGACGACGGCCGGATGCCCGCCATGATCTGCTGGATCATCGTCTCCATCTGGCCCATGCCTTCGAACATCGTGTAGAAGCCCACGAAGGACGCCACGATCAGCGGGATCATCATCGGAAAGCCCAGCAGGAGCAGCACGATCATGATCGAGAAAATTGTCGTGGCCATGGCTCAGACCTCCATCTCGTTGTCGTCATACCCTTCGAGCATGGAGGTCGACAGGTAGATGTCCTTGGATATGATGTTCTTGATGGCGGTCAGCGTGTATTGCAGCCCCGTCATGAAAAAGCCTATGGGCACCCAGACCAGCGTGACCCAGACCGGGATCTGCAGCGACGGCAGAACGCGGCCGCGCCCCGCCTGTGTGAGCAGGAAATGGTAGGAATAATAGCACAGTCCGAACATGAACACCGCCGTCACGAGCGCGATGATGATCATCAGGATCTTGCGCCCCTTGGGCGGCAGCGCATCGTAGATCGCCGACATGCGGATGTGGCGTCCCTGGCGCGCGGCATAGCTGATGCCGGCAAAGGTGATCAGGATGATCAGGATGCGATTGAGTTCCTCAGAAAAGAACAGGCTGTTCTGGAATACGAAACGCCCGACCACATTGGCCACCGTGTTGGCCGCCATCAGGAGGACGCCCAAGGCCAGCATAACCGATTCGACCCGGGCGATGACGTTATCGATGACGCCCAACGGGCCGGGCAGGGTCGAGGCATATGCGTCTGCCTTCGGCGTGGCGCGCGGTGCCGGCTTAGGCGGTGACATGCCGTCAGTTTCAGGCTTTTCACTCACGGCAGACCCTTTCCGTTACGTTTTTGTGAAATATCCAGAAAAATGGAGAGCGGGGCCGCGACGCATCATCGCCGCCCCGCGACACCGGTCGCGCCTCAGTCGGTCACGGCTTCGAGATCGGCCTTCATCTGGTCAAGGATCTCCTTGCCGCTCTCGCCGGTCATGTCGAGGAACTCGTCCTCGACCTGCGCGCCCGCCTCGATGAAGGGCTCACGCTCTTCCTCGCTGAGGATATTGATCTGCATGTCGGGCTTGGCTTCCTCGATCTTCTCGAGGCTCTCGTCGTGCAGGCCCTTCTGATACTCGATGATATGGTCGAAGGCCACGTCGATGGCATCCTGCACGGCCTGCTGGTCGTCCTCGGGCAGCCCCTCGTAGAAATCGAGATTGGCCATCACGGCGGTGGTGAAGTTGTTGTGCCCCGCGCAGGTGATGACCTCGGTCACCTCGTACATCTTGGTCGACTCGATGAAGAACATCGGGTTTTCCTGACCCTGGATGATGCCCTGCTGCAGGGCGCCGTAGACCTCGCCCCATGGCAGCGGTGTCGGCGTCGCACCGAAGGCCTTGTAGCTTTCGACCAGCAGCGGGTTGGTCATCACGCGCACTTTGACCTGGTCGAGATCCTCGGGCGATTTGACCGGCTCCTGCGTGGTCATGCAGACCTCGCCCTCGGGGAACATGGTCAGCAGTTCCAGCCCCTGCTCGGCGTAAAGCTCGGGGAACATTTCGTTGATCGCCTTGGATGTACGGAAAAACTCGCCAAGCGCCTCGGTATCCTGCGGCAGCAGGTAGGGCACGAAGAAGACCTGCGCCTCGGGGATCATGGAGCCGGTGAAGCCGGGACTCTGATCGACGAATTGCAGGATGCCGGACTGGGCCTGCTCCATCGTGTCGGCCGACTCGCCAAGGGTGCCGAACGGGTAAAGCTCGACTTCGTGGTCGGTGTTCGCCTCGATCTCTTCCTTGAACTTCTGGGCGAAGATGCCCTGCACCTCGTCGATGGCTTCCTCGAAGGCGTAGCGCCATGTGTCTGCGCTGGCCACCGTCGCGCTGAGCGCGACGACGCTGGTCGTTGCAACCAAGGCAAATGTGCGTTTGACGGACGTGAGCATTTCAGTCTCCATGTTTTAATCGCTGTGCTGTTCAAGCGTATCCAAAGAGACCCACATGTCAACTCGGGTGATTTTTGGGCTTGACGCGCCCACCACCCATACCCGCCCAGCACAGGGCGTTGACTCACCCATGCGATCAGGCTCAGGCGTAAATCGCGGTCTGACCGGGCTCGCCGTCGCGAATATGGCCGCGATACATGCCTGCACAATTAAAGGGCATGACGATCGTGCCGTCGCGATCCAACGCGATCAGCCCGCCCGATCCCGCATGCGCGGCAAGGTCGACCTGCACCACATGTTGCGCCGCCTCCGCCAGCGACTGCCCGGCAAGCCGCATCCGCGCGTCGATCTCATGCGCCGCGACCCGCCGGATGAACACCTCGCCGTCACCGGTGGCCGAGATCGCACAGGTGGCGTTGTCGGCAAAGGTGCCGGCGCCGATGATCGGGCTGTCGCCCACGCGCCCTGCCCGCTTGGCGGTCATACCCCCCGTCGAGGTGGCCGCGGCGAGATTTCCTGCGCGGTCGCGTGCCACCGCGCCCACGGTGCCGTGGCGCCGGGACGGGTCGTCATCGAGCGTGCCTTCGGCCTGCATGCGCAGCGTTTCCTGCAGGGTGTCCCAGCGTTCCTGCGTGAAGAAATAGCTGTCCTCCTCGAAGGCCAGACCGGCCTCGCGGGCAATGCTCAGCGCGCCCTCGCCGATCATCATGACATGGTCGGTGCGTTCCATCACTTCACGGGCCAGGTGCACGGGGTTGCGCGGGCCGCAAATGCCCGCCACGGCGCCGGCGCGGCGTCCCTGCCCGTCGACGACCGCGGCATCCATCTCATGCGTGCCGGCATGCGTGAAAACGGCCCCCCTGCCGGCATTGAACAAGGCCTCGTCCTCGAGCGCGGTCACCGCGGCCGTCACCGCGTCGAGCGCCGTCCCATCTGCTGCCAGCACCGTTTCGCCGGCCTGCAGCACCCGCGCGAGGGCGGCGTGATACGCCGCTTCGCGGTCCGGCGTCATGTCCGCCGGAGGCAAGACGCCAGCACCGCCGTGAACGGCGAGCGAGAAACCCTTGGTCATCCGTGTATCCTTTTCAGCCTGTTCTGGGTGCCCTGCCCGTCTTTTGGGCGCTTGTGTTGATAAAACACCAGTGGCACATCTCGTTTGGTTGCGCTACCGCCGGCGTTTGTATCCCGCTAACTTTCACAATATATGGTGACAATACATGGTAGTCAGGAGATCCGAGATGAACATGCCCATCCAGCCGGTGCGCCGGGGCAAACTGGTTGCCATCGGCGGCGCCGAAGACAAGGCGACAACCACCAAGATCCTGCAACAGGTCGTCAAGTTCTCGGATGTGGCTGAACCCAGCGTCGGGGTGATCACCACTGCCAGCGCCATCCCAGATGACGTCTTCGCCGAATACAAGGGGGTTTTCGACCGGCTGGGCGCCAGCGAGGTCATCGATATCCGCATTCGGGAGCGTGCCGACGCCGCGGATGCCGCGATCATCGACAAGATCGCGCAAAGCGACATCATCTTCATTTCGGGCGGCGACCAGATGCGCCTGACCAGCATCTTCGGCGGCTCGGACGCGCTGGCCGCGATCCGCAAGCGGTACGAGGAGGGTGCGGTGATCGCCGGCACCAGCGCCGGGGCCGCCTGCCAGTCGACCACGATGGTCTATGGCGGACACGCGACGGATTCGCTGCGCAAGGGCGCGGTCAAGATGACGGCGGGTTTCGGTCTCATCGACAAGGTGATCATCGACACGCATTTCCTGGAGCGCGGGCGATTTTCGCGGCTGATGGAGGTCGGCGCAACCAATCCCGAATATCTCGGCGTCGGCTTGGGGGAAGATGCTGCGGTGCTGTTCGCACCGGACACAATCCATGCCTTCGGGCCGGGTCACGTTATCCTTGTTGACAGCTCGAGAATTACCGGTTCCAATGTGTTCGAGCTTGAAGAGGGTGAGACGGTCAGCGTCCACAATGTCATCATGCACGCGTTGGTCGACGGCAATGCCTACAGCCTGTCCGAGCGCCGCATCCTGAGCACAGATGAGCTCAGGAAAAGGAATCTGGAGCAGAAAAGTGAATATACTTGAACTTCGCGCCCTGCGCGGACCGAACTATTACAGCCGGTATCAGGCGATCTACATGCGCCTCGATATCGCCGATCTCGAACAAAGACCCAGTGACAAGGTGCCCGGCATTGCCGAGGCGCTCCAGGCGGTGTTTCCCTCGATCTACGGGCATCGCTGTTCGGTCGGGGAACCCGGCGGGTTCCTGCAGCGGGTGCGCAACGGCACCTATGCCGGGCACATGGTCGAACATGTGGCGATCGAATTGCAAAATCTCGTCGGATTCACGGTTGGATACGGCAAGACCGTCGACAGCTACGAGGCGGGCATCTATCACGTTATCTACCGCTATCGCGACGAGGCCACGGGCATTGCCGCCGGCGAGGCCGCGGTCGACATCGTGCGCAAGCTCTACGATGGCCATCACGTCGATCTTGCCCCGATCATCGCGCATCTCAAGGAAGTGCGCGATGCCAATGCGCTCGGACCATCGACCGGCACAATCGTTGAGGCCGCCAAGGCGCGCGGCATTCCGTGGACCAACCTGACCCAGGGCACCAGCTACACCCAGCTTGGGCACGGCATCAAACAGCGCCGTTTTCAGGCCACGGTCACCGATGCATCCGGGATCATCGGACATTCCATCGCCGACGACAAGGACTGGACCAAGCAGATTCTCGACGACGCGGGCATTGCGGTGCCCAAGGGCACAACCTGCTATTCGTGGGACGAGATCCAGGCCGCCGCCGAATGGATCGGCTGGCCGGTCGTCACAAAGCCGCTGGCGGGCAATCACGGGCGCGGCGTATCCACCGATATCAGCAATCTGGAAGACCTGAAAGCGGGCTACGAGGTTGCGCTGGCGCGGGTGCGCGACAATTCCGGCGGGGTGATCGTTGAAAGCTACATCAAGGGCGAGGATCACCGCCTGCTGGTGGTCGGTGGCAAATTGATCGCAGCAGCGCGGCGCCGCCCCGCGCATGTCACCGGTGACGGCAAATCCAGGATCCAGGCGCTGATCGACACCGCCAACGCAGATCCGCGACGCGGCGTCGGGCACGAGAACGTGCTGACCCAGATCCATGTGGATGCACAGACCCACCGGATGCTGGAACAGGCCAACCTGACACTCGACAGCGTGCCCGGCGATGGCGAGATGGTGTTCCTCAAATCCACCGCCAACATCTCCACGGGCGGTACGGCGACGGATCTCACCGACGAGGTCCATCCCGATATCCGCTTCTCCATGGAGCGGATCGCGCGGCATGTCGGGCTGGACGTGATCGGCATCGATCTGCTGGCGGAAACCCTCAGCAAGCCGCTGTCGGAACAATCCGCCGGCGTGGTCGAGGTCAATGCCGGTCCCGGCTTCCGGATGCACATGGCGCCCACACATGGCACGCCGCGCCCCGTCGGGCAGCATGTCGTCGACATGCTGTTTCCCGATCCGGTCGATAATGGGCGCATCCCCATCACCGCGATCACCGGGACCAACGGCAAGACCACGACGACCCGCCTGACCTCGCATATTCTGCGTCAGTCGGGGCATTCGGTCGGCATGGGCTGCACTGGGACGGTCGAGATCGACAACCACGTGATCCTGCGCGGAGACTATTCCGGCCCGGCGGCGGCACAGGCCGTGCTGCGAGAGCCCACGGTGGAACATGCCGTTCTGGAAGTGGCGCGCGGCGGTATCATGCGCCGCGGTCTGGGGTTCGACGAATGCGATGTCGGCGTGCTTCTCAACATCGCCTCCGATCATCTGGGCGAGCGGGACATCCACACGCTGGACGAGCTTGCGCGCTGCAAGACCGTCGTCGTGGACGCCGTCAAGAAAGAGGGCGGGTATTGCGTGCTCAACGCCGACGACCCGCTGGTGATGGAGCATGGCACCTACTGGGCGCGCGGCGAGATCATCTATTTCACTATGCACCCCGACAACCCGGACCTGCAGGAGCATCTCAGCGAGATGGGTATGGTCCTCACCGTGCGCAACGGGCGCATCGTGCTGCAGCACGGCAAGGTCATGGTCGATATCGTGGGCGTCAATGACGTGCCGATCGCGTTCGAAGGGCATGCGCCCTTCAACGTGCAGAACGCGATGGCCGCCGCAGCGGTGGCGCTGGCGCACGGGATCGAGATCGACGATATCCGCGCCGGGCTGCTGACCTTCCACCCGACGCCGGCACAGATGCCCGGCCGCACCAACTATTTCGAGGCCGACGGCGTCAAGTGCCTGATCGATTACGGTCACAACGTGCCCGCGCTTCAGGCCTTGGAGCCGTTGGTGAAGGGCCTCGGGCAACAGCGCCGCATCGCGGTGTCGACCGCGCCGGGCAATCGCCGCGACGAGGATCTGGCCGCGCTTGGCGCGCAGCTCGCGAAGATGTGCGACGTTGTCTATGTCTACGAATCCGATGCCCGCGGCCGGGCTGAGGGCGAGGTCGCCAAGCTGATTCGCGACGGGGCCGCCGCGGCCGGGTCGCAAAGCGAGGTGCATCTCATCATGAACGAGCAAGAGGCCGTGGACCGTGCCATCGGCGAGGCGCAGCCCGGCGATTTCCTGCTGTTGCTGATCGATGACATCACCGGCACGACAGAGCGCCTCAAGGGCCGCAGCTTTCCGGTGCAGGCCGACCTCGCACAGGCATGAGCGCGCCCCCGCGGCCGGGTGACATAAACCCGGCCGCGGGCTTGTGCGATCAGGCAGGCAGGACCGGCAATCAGAAGGGACAGAGACAATGACAAAGAATGTTTTCGTCGTCGGGATGAACAAGCTGAACGCCGACCGGCTGAAACGGCTGCGCGGCGTCGAGGATGTGGAATTTCATCCGCTGCTGACCTCCGAGGCGGTGTCGGACACCCAGGATTTCGACATCCCCGCGATGCTGGCCGAGGCAGAGGCGACGCTTGATGCGTTCGACGGCTCGATCGACGCGATCGTCGGATATATCGACTTTCCGGTCTCCACGATGCTGCCGCTGCTGTGCAAGAAATACGGCACCCGCAACGCCTCGCTGGAAAGCCTTCTGAAATGCGAGCATAAATACTGGTCTCGCAAGGTGATGGCCGAGGTCGTGCCCGACCACACCCCCACCTTCACTGCGTTCGATCCGTTCGACGATGAGGCCCTGTCGAAGATCGGCGAGGCCGATCTGCGCTTTCCGTTCTTCGTCAAGCCGATCAAGTCGTCGGGCTCTCGCCTTGGCTTCCGCATCGACAGCCCCGAGGATTTCGACTACGCCATCGCCGCCTTTCGCGCCGAGATCGGCCAGATCTCCGAACCGTTCAACTATGTGCTGGATCAGGCCGACCTGCCCGACGACATAAAGGCAATCGAAGGCCATTACTGCATGGCCGAGCGGGTGATCGGCGGGCGGCAATGCACCGTCGAGGGCTATGTGCACGAGGGCCGGGTGGTGCCTTACGGCACGGTGGATTCGATCCGCTACCCGCAGGTGCTCAGCTTTTTCTACTATCTCTACCCGTCGACCCTGCCGCCCCGGATTCAGGACCAGATGAACGAGATCACCCGCAAGGTGATGGCGCATATCGGCTATGACAATGCCGGCTTCAATATCGAGTATTACTGGGACGAGGTGCAGAACAAGATCTGGCTGCTGGAGATCAACACCCGCATCGCGCAGTCACATTGCGATCTCTTCGAGATGGTCGATGGCGTCAGTCACCAGCAGGTGACCGTCGATCTGGGGCTGGGGCGCGAGCCCGACATGCCGAAGGGCGAAGGGCCGGAGAATGTCGCGGGAGAGTTCTTCTACCGGGTGTTCTTCAACGACGCGACGATCGCGCGCGCGCCTTCCAAGGCAGAGCTGGAAGTGGCCGCGGAACAGGTGGCCGGCACGCGCATCGCATCCTACGTCACGCGGGGCATGAAGCTGTCGGAGCTGCCCGAACAGGACGCCTACAGCTATGCCATCGCCTCGATCTGGATGGGGGCAGGCAAGCAGTCCAAGCTCTTGTGGAATTACGAACAGGTGATGAAACGACTGAATTACGAATTCACCGATATCGTCGAATAAAGCTTCGGGCGCGCTGGACATTGCGCGCTTGGGGCGCAACGTCCTCTCTTCCTTCATACAAGTTCGGAACCGCGCCATGACACTCGACATCGAGATCGACCACCCGCTGCCTGCCGTAATCCGCGAGATCGAGCATATCGAGATCGCCATGCCCGACGGCACGCGTCTGGCCGCACGTATCTGGATGCCCGAGGGGGCAGAGACGGCGCCGGTGCCCGCGATCCTCGAATACATCCCCTACCGCAAGAACGACAAGACGCTGGAGCGTGACCACGCCCGCGCGCCGTGGCTGGCCGCGAAGGGCTATGCATATGTCCGCGTCGATCTGCGCGGCACCGGCGAATCCGAAGGCGTGATGACCGATGAATATACCGAGATCGAACTGCAGGACGGCTGCGACGTCATCGCATGGATCGCCGATCAGGCGTGGTGCGATGGCGGCGTGGGCATCGTCGGCATTTCCTGGGGCGGATTCAACGGGCTTCAGCTCGCGGCCCTGCAGCCACCTGCGCTGAAAGCCGTCGTGTCGATCTGTTCCACCGACGATCGTTACGCCGACGATATCCATTACATGGGTGGCACGCTGCTGGGCGATCAGCTGTCATGGGCCTCGGTGATGCTCGGCATCAACACCCTGCCGCCCGATCCGGTGCATGTCGGCGACCGCTGGCGCGAGATGTGGATAGGCCGCTTGCGCGACTCGGGGCTCTGGCTGAAAAACTGGCTGGAGCATCAGACCCGCGACGATTTCTGGAAACACGGTTCGATCTGCGAAGATTACGACGATGTGCAGATCCCTGTCTACGCGGTCAGCGGTTGGGCCGATGGCTATTGCCGCACGGTGTTCCGGCTGGTCGAGAACCTGCCCGGGCCTGTCAAGGGCATCATCGGGCCGTGGTCGCACAAGTATCCGCATGTCGGCGAGCCGGGCCCGGCTATCGACTGGCTGAACGAAGAGGCCCGCTGGTGGGATCACTGGCTGAAGGGCACCGATACCGGCATCATGGACGAGCCGCCGCTGCGCGTCTTCCTGCAGGATCACGCCCGCCCGGCCACGCATTACCCCCACCGCGACGGCCACTGGATCACCGAGCCTGCGTGGCCCTCGCCGAATATCACCCGCACGAGGTTTTCGCTTGGCGCGGATGGCACGCTGGCCGCGAGCGGCGATCTGCCGGGCGGCACGCTGGCGGTCAACTCGCCGCTCTGGGTCGGACGGCATGGCGGCAAATGGTGTTCATACGCGCATCCCGGCGACCAGCCGGGCGACCAGCGGCGCGAAGATGCCGGCAGCCTGACATTCGACACCGCCCCCCTGCCCGCCGCCCTGCATATGGTGGGCGACGCGGTGCTGACACTGAGTTTCACCGTCGATCAGCCGGTGGCACAGGTCGCGCTGCGGCTGATGGACGTGGCCCCCGACGGGGCCGCGACGCGGGTCAGCTACGGCCTGTTCAATCTGACGCATCGCGACAGCCACGAGCACCCGGAGGCGCTGATTCCGGGGCAAGGCTACACGGTCGAGATCCCGATGAAGCACGTGGCACAGACCTTCCGTGCCGGCCATCGCATCCGGCTGGGCCTGTCGACCAGCTACTTCCCGCTGGCCTGGCCCGCGCCCACGCCGGTCACGATAGAGGTGGACACAGCCAGCACCACTCTGACCCTGCCACTGCGCGATGACCGGCCCGAAGCAGAACCCGCCTTTGCCGCGCCGCGCGCCGGGCAGCCGCTGGATCAAAGCTTCGAAACGCCGCCGCAATCGGAATGGGTTCTCACCGAAGACGTGGACACCGGACGACTGATCATCGATGTGCGCGATCATGAAGGCGCCGCGCATATCACCGAACATGGCATCACCCATTCCGCCGAAGGGATCGAGCGCTATTCGATCCTGCCCGATGATCCGCTGTCGGCCGAGGGTATCGTCACGTGGACTCACGAGATGCGCCGCCTCGACTGGGAGGTTCTGACCGAGACGACCACGCGCCTCACCGCCACCGAAACGGATTTCCGCATCGAGGCGCGGCTGCGCGCGCGGGAAGGGTCCGAACTGGTCTTCGAGGAGACCTGGGACGTGTTCGTGCCACGCCAAAACATGTGAGGCATAGAGGGATTGGTTTTTCTTGCGTGATGCAGGCAAAAGCCTCATGATCCGGGTCGCTCTACAAGACCGCTTTTCAAGGACACCACTCTCATGACTGTCGACAGCACGACCACATCGCCGCTCAGCTTCCGCACCCCGTCCTCGGAGGATGGGGTGGAGGTCTGGGATCTCATCCGCAAGGCCGGGCCGCTGGATGAGAACTCGGTCTATTGCAACCTCATCCAGTGCGATCATTTCGCGGATACCTGCGTGATCGCCGAGCTTGACGGCGAGATCGTCGGTTGGATCTCGGCCTTCATCCCGCCGGACACGCCGGACACGCTGTTCGTCTGGCAGGTCGCGGTCGGCGAGGCCGCGCGCGGACGCGGCGTGGCCAAGAAGATGCTGACGGAACTTCTCGCGCGCGAGGTCTGTGCGGATGTCACGAAACTGAAAACAACGATCACCGGCGACAATGACGCAAGCTGGGCGCTGTTCAACAGCTTTGCCGATCAGATGGATGCCGATCTCGATTTCGAGACGCATTACAAGCGTGACGTGCATTTCGCAGGGCGCCACGCGACGGAGTACATGGTGACGATCGACGATATCGGGCCGGATCGCGCGACACAGACCGATAGGGAAACACAGGCCGATAGCGCGAAAAAGACCGATAGCGCGACGGCCGTAGGTCAGTAGCCCCAAAAAAACGCCGCACAGGAGCTGGTGCGGCGCATGAGAGTTCCGAAGGTCTTTGTCCCCGTCGCGGGGATCAACTCAGAGAACGATGCGCGCCGACCTGCTTGGCAGCGCTGCGCCTTTCTTTGAAAAGCGGAACATCACGCCACGTCGCGCAAGGTGACCTTCGGTGTTACCCCAAGGGCGTGACAGACATCGCGTGTCAAGTCGGGGCGGTTCAGCGTGTAGAAGTGCAGATCTTCCACACCGCCCTCGATCAGATCGCTGCACAACTCTGTCGCAAGCGCCGTGGCCAGCAGATCCTGCCGATTGTCACGGATCGCCTTGTCGAACGCATCGTCGACCCATGCCGGAATCCGCGTGCCGCAGGACGTGGCGAACTTGCGCGCGCCCTTCCAGTTCTCGACCGGAAGCACACCGGGGATGATAGGCACGGTGATCCCGGCATCCGCGCAGGCATCGCGAAACCGCAGGAACGTCTCGGCCTCGAAGAAGAACTGCGTGATCGCCTCGTTTGCGCCCGCGTCGATCTTGCGCTTGAGCCAGTCGATATCGGCGGCGTGATCAGTCGCCTCGGGGTGCTTTTCGGGATAGGCCCCGACGCGGATGGTGAACTTGCCGGTCTCGGCCAGCGCGGATATCAACTCGCAGCTATTGCCAAAGCCTTCGGGATGCGGCGTGAACCCGCCCGACCCTTTCGGCGGATCGCCGCGCAGGGCGACAATCTCGGTCACGCCCGCCTCGGCGAACTGATCGGCGATGGCCAGCGTTTCCTCGCGGCTGGCATCGACACAGGTCAGATGCGCCGCCACGTTCAGACCCGTGGCCTTGTGCAGCGTGCCAACAGCCTCGCGTGTCAATTCACGGGTCGTCCCCCCCGCGCCATATGTCACCGACACGAAACGCGGCTCGAGCGGGGCAAGCGCATGGATCGTATCCCAGAGGCGAAACGACGCCTCAAGCGTCTTGGGCGGAAAGAATTCGAACGAGATCCGGGACGGTTTCATCGGCTTTATCCTGTCAGAAAGAGCATCATCTACGCCTCTTGTCGCAGGTGCAGCATTGTGAGACAACTTCATAAATTTCATGCTCTGAATGAGGAACGCTCATAATGCATATCGAGTTTCGTCATCTCAGGACGATCCGGGCGATCCATCAAGCGGGTGGATTGGCCAAGGCGGCGGACATGCTCAACATGACGCAATCCGCGCTCAGCCACCAGATCAAGGGGCTGGAGGATCAGGCCGGGGTCGAGCTTTTCGTACGCCGCACGCGTCCGTTGCGGCTGTCATCCGCCGGGCAGCGCCTGTTGCGGCTGGCCGAAAAGATCCTGCCCGAGATCGAGGCGCTGGAGGATGAATTCGACGGGCTGCGCGATGGTAGCGCAGGACGCCTGCATATGGCCATCGAATGCCATGCCTGTTTCGAATGGCTGTTTCCGGTGCTTGAAGAGTTTCGCCAGACATGGGGCGAGGTGGATGTGGATATACGGCCGGGGCTGGCCTTCGACGCGCTGCCGGCACTGCAGAAGGAAGAGGTCGATCTGGTGGTGTCATCCGACCCCGAGGATCTGCCCGGGGTCAGTTTCAAGCCGCTTTTCGATTACGAGCCGGTCTTCGTCGCCTCGTCGCAGCATCCGCTGGCGCAGAAGGATTTTGTCGAGGCCGCCGATCTGCGCGATGAGGTGCTGATCACCTATCCGGTGGACCGGGCGCGGCTGGATGTGTTCACAGAGCTTCTGACCCCCGCCAAGGTAGAGCCGAAAAGCATCCGGCAGGTCGAGTTGACGGCGGTGATCCTGATGCTTGTGGCATCCAATCGCGGGGTGGCGGTGTTGCCCGACTGGGTGGTACGGGAACTGCGCACCAGTTCGGATTACGTGACGCGCCCGCTGACCGCCAAGGGCAAGACCAAACGGCTGTATGCCGCGATCCGCGACGAGGATGCCGACAAACCGTACATGGCGCATCTGCTGCGTCTGGCGCGCGAGATCCCGGTGCGTTTGCAACGCGCCTAGCCGATCATATCGCGCAGGCCGCGCAAATGATCGGGCAGGCCGCGCGCGGTGATCGACGCCTCGCGCACCAGCCCGTCGAAATGCTGCGTCATCGCCTGCACCCGTTCGATATCGCGAAACACCATGTAGTTGCGCCCCAGATACAGCACGGCCAGCAGCGAGCCGAAGATCGTGACCGGCGCGGAATAAAGCCGGCGCGCATCAAAGAGATAAAGCCGCAGCCCTGGATATAGCTGCCCGGTGACGGTGATCAGATGATCGAGCTGCGCGCGCCGCACATCGCCGGGCAGATTGCGGTAATATCCCTCGCCGCGCGCAAAGCTCTCGATCTCGTAGAGCGGCACGGCGATCTCGTAATCCGACCGGGCGGCGCGCATCCAGTTCATGCGGTCCTCGGACGCCCCGATCGCCTGATCGGTGGACCGGCCCAGATGCGGCGCGTATTCCCATTCCAGCATCGGGCGGGTTTTGAGCATGTCGGGCAGACCGGCGGGCACATGGCGGATCTTGTAGCCGGCAGCCTCCTTGTGCCACTGGAAGATCTGTTCGTCGACCAGAGCGCGCGGCGCCTCCGTCAGCGACAGCGTGTTGGCGAGCATGTCGGCGGCCGTCTCGGGCCGGTCGGTCAGGCCCAGAAGCCAGTCGGCCGACACGCCGAGCACGCCGGCACATTCGCCGACCACCTGCGCATTGGGCAGCCGCGCCGCCGTCCCCTTGAGCAACTGCGACACGGTGGAGCGGTCCACCCCGATAGCCCGTGCCAGAACGCTCTGGTTGATGTCGCGCAGCCGCATCGCCTCGGCCAGACGGGTGCGGAACAGGTCGGCGCGCAAACGTTTGTCGATCTTTTTATTCATATGGTGAGTTTAATCACATATGTAGCGCATTGTTAACTGTTTTCGGAATGGCGACGCTGCACAAAGTCGCGCATGACTTGCCCGTCAACGCAGATCAGAAAAGGAGGCGGTATGGAAACGCGGGTGCGCAGTATTCTCAAGGCATTCATCTGGCAGTTGATCGGCCTCACCGTGATGACGGTGGTCGGCGTGCTGGTCACCGGATCGGCCACCGCCGGCGGCATGATCGCGGCGATCAATACCGCGATCGGGTTCCTCACATATTTCTGCTACGAGCGCGTGTGGTCGCGTATCCACTGGGGCCGCAGCCAAGCCTGACGCATATGGCGGGCGTCAGTCATGCCCGCCCGGATAGGCTGGCAGGCTGCTCAGCGTATCCTTGAGCGCCTGCCCCCAAGCCTCTGAAATCAAATTATAATACGGATCGTCAGGTTGAATGCGGCCCTGATATCCGCTGCACAGACTGTCGGTTTCGTAGAAATGGTAATCGAAGGGCGGCGCGACGCTGAGATTGGCCTTGACCGTCGAGTCGAAGCTGACCAGCAACAGCCGCATCGCCTCATTGAAGTCCAGCCCGGGATCGTAGGCGCGCACGAGGATGGGCTTGCCGTATTTGGTTTCGCCCACCTGCAGGAACGGCGTGTCCTCGCCGGTCTCGATGAAGTTGCCCTCGGGGTAGATCAGAAACAGGCGCGGCGGCCCGCCCGCGATCTGCCCGCCAAGGATCAGCGTCGCCTTGAACGACGAGCTTGACGTCATGCCGCCATTGGCGTGCTTCGAGACGACCTCGCGCAGGGTTTCGGCCACGATCCGCGCGGCCTGAAACATTGATGGCGCCGACAGGATATCGGGATCGCGTTCCTTATGCGCCTTGCTGCGCTCTTCAAGCTGGCTGATCACCGCCTGCGTGGTGGCCAGATTGCCAGACGACAGAAGCGTCAGCACCATCTGCCCCGGTACCTCCCACAGGGTCATCTTGCGAAAGGTCGAGACATTGTCCACCCCGGCATTGGTGCGGGTATCGGACATGAAGATGAGGCCCCGGTTGAGGGTCATGCCCACGCAATAGGTCATCAAGCCGCCTTTACTGTTGGGCCGCTACTGTTCCGCGACCCTGATCTGCACGCCGAGCGTCTCGTCGAGCCCGCCGATCCGCGTGCCCGTGACCGGCGAGGCATCCGAGTAGTCCAGCCCGGTCGCCACCCTGACATAGCGCGCATCCGGCGAGATGACATTCGACACGTCGAACCCGACCCAGCCCAGATCGTCCAGCCACGCCTCGGCCCAGGCATGCATCGCGGTCTGGTCGATCTGCCCGTCCATCAGAAGATACCCCGACACGTAGCGCGCGGGAAGCCCGAGATGCCGCGCGCAGGCAATAAAGACATGCGCGTGATCCTGACACACGCCGCGCCCAGCCTTCAGGGTTTCCTCGGCGCTCCATGTGGGTTCCGAAACGCCGGTCTCGTAAGGAACAGCGTCGCGGATCATCGCGCAGAGCCGGTGCAGGCGGTCCAGATCGCCGTCAGCGGACAGCCCTCGCAGCAATGCGCGGACATGCTCACGCGCCTCGGTGCGGGGCGTGATCCGCCGGTAGAGCCACAAGGGCGCCGGCCCGCGATGCGCGCCGACGATGCCATGCGTGTCGCTGACCTCGATTTCGCCTTCGCTGAGCACGTCAAGGCTTTGCGTCTCGCGGTCGAGGCTGATCAGTTCGGTCGTGTTGTTGTGATGATCCTCGAAGACCAGCTCCTTGTGGCCGCCGGTGATCTCGGTGCGCCAGTGCAGCACGGTCTGATGCGGCGTGGTCTTGGGCGTCTTGCGCACCTGTTGCAGGCCGAACCGGACCGGGCCGGCAAAGCGGTAGCTGGTGACGTGATGGATGTTCAGACGCATGGTGGGCTACTCATGAAAGCGATACTCCGTCTCGATCTGGTGGGCGAGCGTGGCGAAGGCCCCGAGCAGCGCGACCATGACCTCGTGCAGGCCGCGCTCGAAGATCCGGTCCACGTCATGCGACAGGTATTGCTGTTCGATCTGACAAACCAGCCGCAGCGACTCGCTCTGGTCCCGGTTGCCGCGGTTAAGATAGCTCAGATTCTCGCGGATCTTGTCGGTGCAGAACGCCAGACTGCGCGGCATCCGCTTGTCGAGCATCAGGAAATGCGTGATCTCGCGCGGCGCGGGGCCGGAGCCGTAATGCATCCGGAAACCGCCCTCTGCCGACAGCGACCGCAGGATGCTTTCCCATTGCACATTGTCGATTGAACTGCCCACGGCCAGCGTCGAGGGCAGCAGCACATAGTATTTCACGTCGAGGATGCGGGCGGTGTTGTCGGCCCGCTCGATATAGGTGCCGAGGCGGGCGAATTCGTAGATCTCGTCGCGCATCATGCTGCCTTGGGTCATGCCGCGCACCAGCGCCGTCTGCTGGCGCAGCGCGCGCAGAACCTCGGGCAGGTCACGCTCGCTCACCTTGCGGGCCAGTATCTGACGGGCATGCATATAGGTGGCGTTCACGGCCTCCCAGACATCGCCGGTCAGCGCGGTGCGCACCATGCGCGCATTCATCCGGGCCTGTTCGATGCAGCGCAGCACCGAGCCGGGATTGTCGCGCGACCGCAGCAGCCAGTCGATCACCGCCTCGCGCGTGACGGTCTCGTTATTGGCGAGATAGGCCTGCAGGACCGCGGCCGATTGCAGCACCGGGCGCCATTCGGCGTCCGGGTCGCTCAGCCGGGTCAGCGCAAGCCGCTGCCCGGCCTCGATCAGGCGCGCGGTATGCTCGGCCCGCTCGAGGTTGCGATACATCCAGAAAAGGCCGTTGGCAGTCTTGCCCAGCATCCTCAGTCCTCCAGCACCCAGGTGTCCTTGGTGCCGCCGCCCTGGCTTGAATTGACGACCAGCGAGCCCTTCTTCAGCGCCACCCGCGTCAGCCCGCCGGGAGTGACGCGGATGCCGTCGGGCCGGACCAGCACAAAGGGGCGCAGATCGACATGCCGCGGCGCCAGCCCGCTGCGCGCGAAGATCGGCACCGTCGACAGGCTGAGCGTGGGCTGCGCGATGTAATTGCCGGGCCGCGCCTTGAGCTTGCGGCGGTACGCGGCGAGGTCCTTGCGGGTGGCTGCAGGGCCGACCAGCATGCCGTAGCCGCCCGAGCCGTGCACCTCCTTGACCACCAGATCGCCCAGGTTTTCCAGCACATAGGCCAGCGCGTCGGGCTCCGAGCAGCGCCATGTCGGCACATTCTGCAGGATTGGCCGCTCGCCGGTATAGAACTCGACGATCTCCGGCATATAGGAATAGATCGCCTTGTCGTCGGAAATGCCGGTGCCGGGCGCGTTGGCGATGGTGACACCGCCGGTCCGGTAGACATCCATGATTCCGGGCACGCCAAGCTGGCTTTCGGGGTTGAAGTTCAGCGGATCGAGGAAATCGTCGTCGACCCGGCGGTAGAGCACGTCGATCGGCGTGTAGCCGCGCGTCGTGCGCATCGCGACGCGGCCGTCGATCACCCGCAGGTCGTGCCCCTCGACCAGATCCACGCCCATCTTGTCGGCAAGGAAGGCATGCTCGAAATACGCCGAATTGTAGATCCCGGGCGTCAGCACCGCGACCACCGGATCCGACCCGGCGGCGGGCGGCGCACAGGCGGCCAGCGACCGGCGCAGGTTGGCGGGGTAGTCCTGCACCGCCCGGACCCGGTTGCGCGAGAAAAGCTCGGGGAACATCTGCAGCATCGTCTCGCGATTTTCCAGCATGTAGCTCATGCCCGACGGCGTGCGCGCGTTGTCTTCCAGCACGAAGAAATCGCCCTCGCCGGTACAGACCAGATCGATGCCGACGATATGCGTGTAGACTCCGCCGGGCGGCGCCACCCCGATCATGTGCGGCAGGAAGGCGTCGTTGCGGGCGATCATCTCTTGCGGAATGCGGCCGGCCTTCACGATCTCCTGCTTGTGGTAGATGTCGTGCAGGAAGGCGTTGATAGCGCGCACGCGCTGCTCGATCCCGCGCGCCAGGCGGTGCCATTCGGATCCGGACATGATGCGCGGCACGATATCGAAGGGGATCAGCCGTTCTTCGGCGGCATCGCGGCCATAAACGTTGAAGGTGATGCCAGTCAGGCGAAAGATCTCTTCGGCCTCGCGCTGCTTGGCGCGCAGGCGTTTGGGATCCTCACCGTTGAACCAGTCGTGAAACCCCCGGTACGCGGAGCGGCACACGCCGTCCCTGCCCCACATCTCGTCAAAACATTCCGTCATTTTCGTTCCGCTCAGTATAATCCGCCACCTCTGACTTGAGACCGAATCCCGCTGCCACAGGAACCAGGATGATACGACCTTATGCGAAAAACACCCGCTTTCGGCGCAAAATGACCCAGGCCGCCTACTAAAAGGGCATATGGTGCCGGGAGTGCGCCGACATGGCGAAACCTGCGGATCGATCAAATTTCATTCAGACAAAAGTTTGCCCTGTAAAATCGGGGGGTCATTCATATATCCTTTCCTGAATATATGATCATCGCGGCTGCACAGCACAGACTGCGGCGCGACAAACACAGGATGACAGAGATGACAGGAATGGAGACCGTATTCACCCCGCTGCAGTCGCTTGCGGGAGGTGTGCTGATAGGGATCGCCGCAGTGCTGCTGATGGTGCTGCAGGGCCGGGTGCTGGGCGCGACCGGAGTGCTTTCGGGTCTCATCACCGGCACAGACCTGGGCGACAAAGGCTGGCGCGCGGCAATGGTCGCGGGCATGATCGCGGGTCCGCTGGTGGTTCTGGCCATGACCGGGCAGATGCCAGCGCTCGACGTGCCGGTCAGCTGGCCGATGATCATTGCCGGCGGGTTCATCGTGGGCATTGGCGTGACCTTCGGATCGGGCTGTACCTCGGGGCACGGGGTCTGCGGCATTGCGCGACTGGCGCCGCGGTCCATCGCCGCGACGATCACCTTCATGATCGCCTGCGGTGCCACCGTCTATGTCCTGCGTCACGTTTTGGGGGGCTGAACCATGCGTCTTTTATCCGCATTTCTCGTGGGGCTGATCTTCGGGGTGGGCATTGCAGTCTCGGGCATGATCAACCCCGCCAAGGTGCTCAATTTCTTCGACATCGCCGGCACATGGGATCCCAGCCTCGCCTTCGTGATGGGCGCCGCGCTTGTCACCACGGCGCTTGGCTACCGCCTCGTGCTGCGGCGGGACGCACCGCTCGTCGAATCCCGGTTTCAATTGCCGACCGCCCGCGTCATCGACGCGCGGCTGATCGGCGGTTCGGCGGTGTTCGGCATCGGCTGGGGCATCGCGGGGTTCTGCCCCGGCGCAGCGGTGCCCGCCCTCGGCACCGGCCGATGGGAGGTCGCGCTGTTTGTCGCGGCCCTTCTGGCCGGGCTCTGGACGGCACGCACACTACAAGACAGACTGACAGGCACAGGAGCCCTGGCATGACCGTCTATCCCGTGAACATGGGCGTGACACCGCGGGTGGCCGCGTTCTTCGATGAGGTCACCAACACGATCAGCTATGTCGTCCGCGATCCGCATTCGCGCATCTGCCCGCTGACGGTCGAGCGCGGCAAGATCGTGCTGGCCGAGTTCGGATATGGCGGGGTGATGCAACCGAGCTTTCCGAAATTCCTGATCGACGGCAC
>JAWLFT010000111.1:0-7397 GCA_041685435.1 Roseovarius sp. | reverse complement strand
CGGTGTCACCGAAATGGCGCTGACGGCCAAGTTCCTCGGGGTCGATCTGGCGATGGTCACGGCCCTGCAACTGACGCGCATCTTCATCTTCATGCCGAACATTCCATGGATCATCAAGGTGATAGACGGCTACGACAAGGCCCTGCAGCGGCGTTTCTAGCAGCGCTGTGCCGCCTGGCGGGTAAGGCATCCATCGGCCCGGCTTTGCAGCAGGCGCCTGCGTGTCTTCACGAAATCCGATAGCCTCCGGCTGACGGACTGGCCAAAGGGACTGGCCGTCAGGACAGCTACCGCGATGCATCTAAACGGCTTACAATCGCTAAGTTTCGGGGGATGCGGATGTGTCATCCAGACGCCGCCCATCATCACAGGATCCTGAAGATGAAACCGTTTTCCAAAAGAAAACCGATACCGCAGAGATCGCCTGAACCGGGATCGGTGCGTAGCACGGGACCGTCCCGATACACGCGGTCAAAGAGCGCCATGGCCGGTCTCGCCCGGGACGAAAGCGGCGCGGTCGCGATCATCACCGGATTGACGATCCCCGTGCTTCTGGGCTTTGCCGGGCTGGCGGTTGAGTACGGTCAGATCGTCGGGGTGCGCGCCGAGGCGCAGCGCACCGCCGACTTCGCCTCGCATGCCGCCGCGGTGGCCTATAGCCGGTCCAGTGACCTGACCGAGATGACCGATGCCGCGCGGGCGGTCGCGCGGCTCAACGGGTTCAGGGATACCGAGATCGACGTGGGGCTCGATCCTTCCGTCAGCACCGCGTCCGTTGCCGCGGTGCGGGCAACGATCACGACACCCAAGCCGCTCGACCTGCCGCGCCTTGTCGACGGCGACACCTCGGTCGATGTCGTTGCATCCGCGGTCGCGGGCGGGGGCAGCGGCGGGTGCCTGCAGCTGATCGGTGCAGAAGTCACCATGTCCGGTGGAACCTCGGTCGCGTCCGAATGCAAGAGCCTGCCGCAACCGGATGGCGGTGGCGGACCGGTGGTGCTGTTGCGATGAACCGGCATGTCACTCGCAGGATCCGAAAGCTGCTCGGAGATACGCGCGGCAGTATCGCGGTCGAGTTTGCCCTTGTCGCCCCGGTTCTGATGATCATGCTGGCCGGCGTGATCGACGTCGGCAGCGCCGCTTATGCGAGGCTTTCCCTGCAAAGCCGGGTGACGACCGCAGGAGAATTTGCGCTGATGGCGGACCTTGACGCAGACGCTCTGGCCGAAAGCGCCATGGGCTTGTTGCGGGGGCGCGCCTCGGAAACCGCCGAGGTGGTCGTCAACAACGCGGCCAAGGCAAAGTGGGACGGGTCTGAGGTGACGACGCAATCCCTGTCGGGAGATGCCATGGCGTGCTACTGTCCGACCCGGTCGGACGGGCAGATCGAATGGGGATCGTCGGTGGGCTGCGAGACGTCCTGCGACACCTCGGGCGATAGCGCCGGGCGGTTCGTGCAGATTTCCGCGACAGCGGACCATGTCTCGATCTTTCCGGGCTACGCCTTCATCGACGGGGACATGGTACGCGCAAGCGCCGTGTTGCGGTTGAATTGACCCGGCGCAAGGTATTTCGCAGGTTTCTGGAGGATCGGCGCGGCGCCGTCTCGATCGAGTTTGCGGCCATCGCGCTGCCGTTCATCCTTTTGCTGGCCGGCACGATGGAAATCAGCCGCTACACCTGGACGCGGGTCGCATTGCAGGATGCGGCCTCGGCCGGGGCGCGCTGTCTGGGGCTGGGCCTTGCCCCATGCGTTGTGGATGAGAGCATGGATGCGTCCGCAACGAAGGAATTCGTGCGGCAGCAAGCCACGGACTGGGGCATACGCGTTGCCCCGAGTGCGGTCACGCCCGATCTCTATGTGGAGTGTAACGACATTGCCAGTTTCGGGAAGGTGGTGATTGTGCATGGGTTCTCCAGCGTCCTGCCGGCCCTGCCGGACTCTGATATTACAGTTGAAGCGTGTTTTCCCGTCGCGTCATCAGTATGAGCATGTGGAAGCGGGATTGCGCCGGGTAGGCGTGTTGTTCACGAGAATCCTTGACCGCAGATCATGCGACTCTGTTGGGTGACCATGCAGTCGCCGCCGATTGTCCCGTTTCCGGCTCTGATTTCCTCTGCAAAGGCAGGTGCGAGATGGAAGATGATACAAAACTGCTTGTCGTGGATGACGATCAGATGATGCTGGACTTTGCCACACGGGTTCTGGCCTCTCTGGGGTATGCGTCTGTCACCGCGCCTGATGCCGCGACCGCGCTGCGCGTGCTGGAAGAGGACCGGGACATTCGCGCTGTCATCATCGACCTGCGTCTGGGGCGGCCACCGAACGGGGCGTTTCTGGTGCGGCAGGCTCTAGCAATGCGACCCGATATCCGGGGGCTTCTGACCTCGGGCGATCACGGGGCGTTGCAAAGCGCCGCAGGGGAGATGCGGCAGGATGTCGAGCTATTGACGAAACCCTACCGCCGACACGAGCTTGCGGACTGCCTGTCACGTTTGCTTTGACGCGCCCGGCGCTTTCGCTGTCGATCCGGTGTCAGTCTTCGTCCTGAAGCAGCCTTGTCCCGAGCGTTGCCGCCTCGACCCGGTTTGACACACCGAGGGCCTGGAATATGAAGGACAGGTGAAATTTCACGGTGCTGGGATTGATGCCAAGGGCGCGCGCGATCCCCTTGTTCGGCTGTCCGGCGACCAGAAGACGCAGCACCTCCATCTGACGCGGGGTCAGTGCGTCCAGCGAAGCGGAGGACCCCTTGCCACTGCTTCTGCCGGGGGTGGCTGCCATGTCGGTTTGCGGTGTGAACGGGGGCACGTAAACCGCCCCGCCGGCAATCTGGCGAATGGCCGATTCCGCCTCGCCGATCCCGAGACCCTTGTTGATGAAGCCATGCGCCCCAGCCGACAGCGCCATCAGGATGTCCTCGCGGGATCTGGAGGCCGAAAGCACGACGAGACGGATACCCGGCTGTGCGGCTTTCAGGGTGTTCAGCAGATCGCGATTGTCCATCCCCGGCATGTTCAGATCGACAAGGCCGAGCCCAAAATTGGTCCCGTTTGAAAGCCGGTCCACCGCCTCTTCGGCGGTGGCACAAGTGACGACGGAATCGGTCCCGAACCATTCCCCGAGCACGGCATCCATCGCAACCCTGAAGAACTCGTCATCATCAATGACGATGACGGGTGCAAGCCATGAAATTGTTTTTTGCTGTTCCATGCGGCCCTGAATTTCGCGTGCTTTCGCTTGCATCGAACGCTATAACTGATTACCCGTTAAGATTGAGTCAAGCCACGTCAATTCAACTCGCTAAACTGTGGCTTTATTGTTGTGACCTGTTGCATCCGGAGCTCGGTTCGGACGGGTCACGCGCGGGATCCCGCAATCGGATGCCCGGTTTGTACCTTGATGCGGGAATGGATCACGGCATCCAGCCATGTCACGGAGGTTATGGGCTAGACAACCTTTGAGTGTTAAATGGACCGTCGAGAGAGGTCGTTTGACAGCCCGGTCTCGACATTCAAGTCCGCGCGCCGCCCGTTATCCCCGTGACTGTCGGCGACGTGGAGAAATCGACCGGCAAGACACAGCACCTGCTCTCGGTCCTGCCTGACATGCGTTAAAGGAGATCCTGCATGCGTCACGTCGAGGCCATAATCGAGGCGTTCAGCGTTCGATGGGTCATGGCCCGTGGGTGTGATGGCGCAAGGCGCGCACCACGCCCGCACAGGTCGGCGCGCCATGCCCGAAATGGCGCGGCCGCTTGGCAGGGTCTCAACGGCGGGGGTCACAAACCCGTTGACGCCGCCTGTGAACGAGCGGCGTTCAAGGCACGGGGCCCTGGCAGATCTGGCCAGGCTGACTTCGCGTCAAGGTTGCAAGCCGTTCCTCCACGTGATGCTGCACCTCGACCCGTGACTTTCGCTTTTTTGATGGTGACGCCAGAGAGATCGGCCTGAATGACGGAAATGCCAATATCTGCGGCACTTATGCTGGCCTTGCTGCTCAGCCTTGCTGCAGCGCTTGTCGTGTTGCTGTGTGTGAAGCGTCGCCTGCGTGTGACGCTCTGCCACCTGCGCGAGGATGCACCTGTCGGCGTGCGCGCCGCGACCGTGCAAGCGGATGGCGTGCTGGAAGATGTGAACCACCTCGGCGCGGCGCTGGACGATATGACGGCACTCTTCAAGGCGCAGACCGCGGTTCTGGATCAGGCCTGCGAGCTGGCCGGGCTGGGGACATGGGTGCTTCTTCCGGATCTCGAATCGGCTCGGATATCTTCCCACATGCGCAGGATCATGGGGTTCTCCGACAAGGACGAGGTCGTGCGCATCGAGGCGCTGCGAGACCGGATCCTGCCGGAGGACCGCGCCACCTTCGAGGATGCCCTGAATCGCGCAGTGCAGCAAAAGTGCATGACCGAGGTGGAGTTTCGCGCCAGCGATGCAGTCGGAAAAACCCGCGTTTTCCGCGCCCGCACAGGTCCGGGCGGGGCGGTGCCGGAGGGCCGCGAGGGCGCGATATCAGGCGTCATTCAGGACATAACGGATCTCCGGCATAACGAGACCGAGCTGGCGCGGTCGCTGCGGCTGGAGCATCAGGCAGGCGAGGCCGCGCGGATCGGCGGTTGGGGCTACGAGATCGCGACCCGCAAGCTGCGCGCCACCCAGGAGACCAGCGATCTTGTCGGCGCTGAAAGCGACCAGACCGTCGAGATCGAGGATGTGATCGCCCGCTTCGAGCATGAAGACGAGCGCAGGCGGATAGAGCGTGACTTCTGGACCTGCGCGGGCGCGGGCACCCGCTTCGACGACGTGATCCGATTTCGCCGGCTGGACGGCATCAAGACCCGTCTGCGTATTATCGGCGAGGCGGAACGCGACACGTCCGGCAGTATCATCGGGATCTATGGCACTCTTCAGGATGTCGGAGAGATGACCCTTGCGAAATCCACCTCAGAGTCGTTTCGGACGCTCCTGCGCGCAACGCTGGATGCGCTGACGGATGGCTTTGTCATCTGTGATCGCGACGGCACGGTCGAGTACATGAACCGGCGCGCGCACAGCCTTCTTGGTGTGCCGGATCAGGACCTTGTCGGCAGCGACATCCGGCAGGCCCTTCCCGGCAGCCTCGATTTGCAATTCGAAAACGCGGTCACCGAGGCGCTGGAGACCGACCGCAATCAGGGTTTCGAGAGCGAGATCGCCACGCCCGGGCAGTGGGTCAAAATCGCGGTGCTTCCGACGCCCGCCGGGGTCGCCATCTATCTGGAGGATGTGACCGAGACCCGCGACTGGCGCGCGCGTCTGCGTCTGCTCGACGCGGCCGTGGCGCAGCTGGACGACGTGGTGCTGATCACGGATGCGGCGCATCCGGACGCGGCCGGCCCCCGGGTCGTCTTCGTCAACGAGGCGTTCACGAAGATGACGGGCTACAGCCGGGACGAGATCCTTGGCGCCACACCGCGCATCCTGCAGGGCCCCGAGACCGAGCGCGCGCGCCTCGACGAGATCCGCGATGCGATCACGGCCCGGACCGCCATGCGCACGGAACTCACCAATTACCGCAAGGATGGCACCCGCTTCACGGTCGAGCTTGACATCACCCCGCTTTTCGACGCCGACGGCGCATGCACGCATTTCGTCTCTGTCCAGAGGGACACGACCGAGCGGCGCGAAAAGGAACTGGCCCTGCAATCTCGCGAAGAACGCTTTCGCCTCGCGAGCCTTGCCAGTCAGGATATCGTCTGGGACTGGGACATGCAGACCGGCTTCATCTGGAACAGCAATAATTCCGGATCTGTTTTCGCGCCGGGGTCGAACCTGCATGTGGAGAACATATTCGAGGGCCGCATCGAGAACATGCTGGAGCGGATCCACCCCGAGGATCGCGCGAAGATCATCGAGAGCCTGAACGACGCGCTGATCGGCGATGCGCAGGCCTGGCGCTGCGAGTACCGGGTCAGGGCGCAGGACGGTGCGTGGCGGCAGATGACAGATCGGGCGTTCATTCTGCGGGACGAGGCCGGCGCGCCCCGTCGCATGGTCGGGGCAATGTCGGATGTGACCGATCTGCGCGCGCTCGATGCCCAGTTGCACCAGGCCCAGAAGCTGGAGACCATCGGCCAGCTGACCGCCGGAATCGCACATGATTTCAATAACCTGTTGACAATCATCCTTGGAAATTGCGATATCCTGATGGACGATATCGCCGAGGATCCGGTGCTTGGCCCGTCGCTCTGGTCGATCGAGAACGCGGCCGAATCCGGCGCGCGGCTTTCGGGCGATCTGCTGGCCTTCTCGCGGCGACAGCCGCTCGAGCCGCGCCCGACGGATGTGAACGAGCTGATCCGCCGCTCGTCGGGTCTGTTCGACCGCGCCGTCGATGCCAGAGTGGTCCTTGGCTATGATCTGACGACCGCGCCGACGACGGCCTATGTCGATCCCGACAAGCTGCAGGCGGCACTGCTCAATCTCGTGATCAACGCGGTGGCCGCGATCCCGCAGGAGGGGACGATCACCGTCAGAACCCGGCCGACGCGCATCCGCGACGATGACGATCACGCGGGCTACGCGCCCGGCGATTACGTCGAGATCTATGTGATCGATGACGGGTCGGGGATGACGCCCGAGGTCGCCGAGCGCGCGTTCGAGCCGTTCTTCACCACCAAGGAGGCCGGGGTCGGCACGGGCATGGGGCTAAGCTCGGTCTACGGTCTGGTGAAGCAGTCCGGGGGCCACGCCAATCTCGAAACCGCGCCGGGCAAGGGCACGACTGTCGTGCTGTGCCTGCCGGTCACCGACGCGGCCCAGCCTGCGGCGACGACAGTGCCAGACCGGGAGGCTGCGTTGCCGGAGGCCGGCCACCGGATCCTCGTGGTCGAGGATGATCACGACCTGCGGGCGTTCGAGTGCAGGGTGCTGGGCCGCCGAGGCCATGACATTGTCGAGGCTGAAAACGGCGACGGCGCGCTGGACCTGCTGAAGACCGCAGGCGCGTTCGATCTGGTCGTCACCGATATCGCCATGCCGGGCAGTGTGGATGGGGTGCAGCTGGCCCGCAAGGCACGCGCCATGGACCCCGCGCCGAAGGTGCTGCTGACCTCGGGCCATGACCCCGAGGTGCTGGCGAAAGAGCGTGATCTGCACGCCGACATGCCGATGCTCCAAAAGCCGTTCCGCAAGGCCGATCTGGTGGCAAAGGTCGAGGATGTGCTGACGGAGTGAAAAGCGCTCTTGTGACTGCGGCACGCGGCACCGGCCCGCCGGCCTGACCATATGGCTAGGCCACCATGCCAGCTAGCGTCAAACCTTAACAAGGTGCATTTATTCGTTCAGACGGGCGACCGTCAGGAGCGGTGGAAAACGGCTGAGTAGCAAGTGCATCGTTCTGCCGGCAAAGCCGG
>JAWLFT010000033.1:0-29491 GCA_041685435.1 Roseovarius sp. | reverse complement strand
TATTCGGATGACTGGCATGTCGATCACCTGCGCGACCCGCAATCGGTGGTGCCGGAATCGGTGATGCCCAAATACGGGTTTCTTGAAAACCGGATGCTGGAGGCCACGTATGTAGAGGACAGGCTGCGCACCGACCGGTTTGTCGGCGTGCCCTATACCGACGAGATGATCGACAATGCGCGGGCCGATTTCCGCGCCCAGGCCGATCCGGATGGCGACCATGACGGGCTGCTGGAGCGGTACCCCAAGGCGCAGACTCGCAACTTCGACGGGCAGCCCGGCATCTCGGAAACCGATGCGCTGATCGCCTATCTGCAGATGCTGGGGACACTGGTCGATTTCTCGACCTTCACCCCGGATCCGAGCCGCTAAGGAGGTATCGACATGGAAACCTATTCAATGTTGCGCCAGTTCGCCGACAGCTGGATGTTGCTGGCCCTGTTCCTGTTCTTCATCGGGGTCGTGATCTGGGTCTTCCGCCCCGGGGCACGCAAGAAGTACGAAGAGCCGTCCAACATTCCGTTCCGATACGAAGACAAACCCGCAGCCGCGCATGACAACTCTGAGCATGAGGATGGCGCGCAGGGCAAGGAGAACCGCTGATGGTTTCCGACAAGAACAAGAGTCCCGACAACAAGGTCGTCCCGCCCGAGCGCCACTATCCGGACCCCAAGAACCGGCGCCGGGGAAAGGCGCCCGAACCCAAGACGACCGGGCATTCGTGGGACGGGATCGAGGAATACGACAACCCGATGCCGCGATGGTGGCTCTGGACGTTCTACGCCTGCATCCTGTGGGGTGTCTGGTATGTCATCGCCTACCCGGCATGGCCGCTGGTTCAGGGGGCGACCGAAGGCTACAAGGACTGGTCGACGCGCGGGAATGTCGCTCGCGACATCGAAGAGGCGGAGGCCGCGAATTCCGACATCAACGAACGGCTGGTCTCGGCCGACCTGTCGGAGGTCCCCGAGGACGACGAATTGCTGACCTATGCCGCGTCGGCGGGGTCGTCGGTCTATCAGACATGGTGCGCGCAGTGTCACGGCTCTGGCGCGGCGGGCGCGCAGGTGGGTGGCTATCCCAACCTGCTGGACAATCACTGGCTCTGGGGCGGCACTCTGGACGAGATCGAGTACACCATCGCGCATGGCATCCGAAACGAGGATGATCCGGACGCGCGTTCCTCGCAGATGCCGGCCTATGGCGAGATCCTTGAACGCGAGGAGATCGATCAGGTGGTCAATTACGTGATGTCGCTGACGGGCGAGCCGCGCGATTCCGAGAATGCCGACGCAGGCGAGGAGATCTTTGCGGAAAACTGTGCCGCGTGTCACATGGAAGATGGCAGCGGCAACACGGATCTTGGTGCGCCGGCCCTCAACGACCAGATCTGGCTTTATGGCGGCGATTACGAGACGCTCATCGAAACGGTCACCTATAGCCGCTATGGCGTCATGCCGCCCTGGAACGAGCGTCTGTCGGATGCCGAGGTGCGCGCCGTGGCGGTCTATGTCCACCAGCTGGGCGGTGGCGAGTAAGCGCCGGCGGGGCGCCCCCCGGTCGGGCAA
Source organism: Roseovarius sp. (assembly GCA_041685435.1). Classification (GTDB taxonomy): domain Bacteria; phylum Pseudomonadota; class Alphaproteobacteria; order Rhodobacterales; family Rhodobacteraceae; genus Roseovarius. Next base: position 27,923 of record JAWLFT010000033.1, on the reverse strand, counting down.
GGCCGCGACCGGGGAGAGGCGCCGCTGCGCCGGTGTCGGCCTTGCCTGCAGGCCGGGGAAGATTGCGCCCTGCGACACGCACGGCATGGTCGGATTGTCGCAGGGGCTGAGCGCGTGGAACGTGGATGCCTATCTTGAATTCATGAGACATGGGAAGGGTCCTGACCTTAAATGATAGGTTCAGGACTCACCATTTGATGCAGGTCAAGGCCCTTGACCGGGCATCCTGCCAAAGCTCATCCGAACGACTTGACCACATCGGAGTGTCCGCGTGACCGATACCCAGCCCAACACCCCGCCATCGCTTTACGCCGCGCGAGAGCCGGTCTTTCCCAAGAAGGTGCGTGGCAGTTTCCGCAACCTGAAATGGGCGATCATGTTCGTCACGCTCGGGATCTATTACGTGACCCCGTGGATCCGCTGGGACCGGGGCCCGAACCTGCCCGATCAGGCGGTGCTGCTCGATCTGGCGGATCGCAGGTTCTTCTTCTTCTGGATCGAGATCTGGCCGCATGAATTCTATTTCGTCGCCGGTCTGCTGGTGATGGCGGGGCTGGGGCTGTTCCTGTTCACCTCGGCGCTTGGCCGGGTCTGGTGCGGCTATACCTGCCCGCAGACTGTGTGGACCGATCTCTTCATCACGGTGGAGCGCTGGATCGAGGGCGACCGCAATGCCCGCCTGCGCCTGCACCGGCAGGACTGGAACCTGAAAAAGATCCGCCTGCGCCTCGTAAAATGGGCCACGTGGCTTGTGATCGCGGTGGCGACGGGCGGCGCGTGGGTGTTCTATTTCGCCGATGCGCCGACGCTTCTGGTGGATCTGTTCACGCTTCAGGCGCATCCGATCGCCTATACCACCATCGCCATTCTGACCGCGACAACCTTTTTCTTCGGCGGCTTCGCGCGCGAGCAGATCTGCATCTATGCCTGCCCGTGGCCGCGCATTCAGGCTGCGATGATGGACGAGGACACGCTGACGGTGGCCTATCGCGACTGGCGGGGCGAGCCGCGCAAGCATTCCGACGAGGTGAAGAACGGCGCCAAGCAGGGCGATTGCATCGACTGCATGGCCTGCGTGAATGTCTGCCCCGTGGGCATCGATATCCGCGACGGCCAGCAGATGGAGTGCATCACCTGCGGGCTGTGCATCGATGCCTGCGACGAGGTGATGGAACGGATCGGCAAGCCGCGCGGTCTGATCGATTACATGGCGCTGACCGACGAGGTCAACGAACGCGCGGGCCATCCGCCAAAACCGGTCTGGAAACATGTGTTCCGGCCGCGTACAGTGCTTTACACGTCATTGTGGGCGCTGGTCGGGATCGGTCTTGTGGTGGCGCTGTTCATCCGGTCTGACATGGACATGACCGTGGCGCCGGTGCGCAATCCGACCCATGTCACGCTGGCCGACGGATCGGTGCAGAACACCTACGAGGTACGGCTGCGCAACATGAACCAGAACGAAAGGCGCTTCGACCTGTCCGTGAAGGGCGATCCGGCGATCCGGCTGCAGCTTCAGGGCACGGCCGATACCTCCATCGAGGTGCCCGCCGACGAGATGCTTCTGCAGCGGGTCTACCTGATCGCACCCGCGGGATCTGACCCTGCGGAGTCCGATCGCACCGATGTGCGGCTCTGGATCGAGGACTCTCAGAACGGCGAGCGCAGCTACAAGGACACGGTCTTCAACGGGAAGGGTGAATGATGGCAGGGCGTGAATTGACCGGCAAGCATGTGCTGATGATCTTCGTCGGAGCGTTCGGTGTGATCATCGCGGTGAATCTGCTGCTGGCGTTCTCCGCGATCCGCACCTTTCCGGGGCTGGAGGTGGACAACTCCTATGTCGCCAGCCAGGAGTTCGACGACCGCAAGGCAGCCCAGGAGGCGCTTGGCTGGACCGTCTCGGCGGAACACACGGGCGGGCTCCTGATCCTGCGGATCACCGACGACGAGGGCATTCCCGTCGCCGTGGCCGATCTCGAAGCGACACTGGGCCGGGCCACCCATGTGCAGGACGACCAGGAGCCGGATTTCAAGTTCGACGGCAATGCCTACGTGGCGCCTGTGGCGCTTGGTGGCGGCAACTGGAACATCCGCATGACGGCCCGCGCGCAGGACGGCACGCTGTTCGAGCAGCGGGTCGTGCTGCACAAGGACTAGGCGATGACCGCGCCCATGCGCCCGACGCCCTCGGCCTGTCCGGCCTGCGCCGCCGCCCCCGCGGCCGAGGCGCAGGCGGTGCGCGATCTGCCGCGCGCGCAGATCGCGCTGTCGCTGCCGACGATCCATTGCGCGGCCTGCATCTCGAAGATCGAGCGCGGGCTCGACGCCGATCCGCGGGTGATCTCGGCGCGCGTCAACCTGACCCTCAAACGCGCCAGCATCGAGGCCGCCCCCGAGGTCACCGCCGAGGAGATGCGCGCGCTGATCGAAGGGCTGGGATACGAGGCGCACGAGCTCGATCCCGGCACGTTGCAGGCCACCGCGACCGACCGCGCCGGGCGCGATCTGCTGATGCGGCTGGCCGTGGCCGGCTTTGCCATGATGAACGTGATGCTCCTGTCGGTGTCGGTCTGGTCGGGCGCCGAGGCCGCAACGCGCGACATGTTTCACTGGATCTCGGCGGCGATCACCCTGCCGGCGATCGCCTTTTCGGGGATGCCGTTCTACCGCAACGCCTGGGGCGCGCTTCGGCAGGGGCGGCTCAACATGGATGTGCCGATCACGCTGGCGATCGTTCTGGCGCTCGTCACATCGCTGTGGGAGACGATGCTGTCGGGCGCGCATGCCTATTTCGACGCGGCGCTCGCGCTCACGTTCTTTCTGCTGGCCGGGCGTTATCTCGATCACCGCACCCGCGCCATCGCGCGCTCGGCGGCCGAGGAGCTGACGGCGCTGGAGGTGCCGCGCGCCACGCGGCTGACCGGCGGGGCCGAGCAACAGGTCAACGTCTCGAGCCTTGCCGTGGGGGACATGATCCGCGTGCGCCCCGGTGGCCGGATGCCGGTCGATGGCGAGATCGTCACCGGCACGTCCGAGCTTGACCGCTCGCTTCTGACCGGCGAGACGGTGCCGGTCTTTGCCGGTGAGGGCCAGGCGGTGAGCGCGGGCGAGGTCAACCTCACCGGTCCGCTGATCATTCGCGCGACCGCCGTGGGGTCCGATACCTCGCTGCACCGCATGGCCGATCTGGTGGCAATCGCCGAATCGGGGCGCTCGCGCTACACGTCGCTTGCCGATGGTGCCGCCAGGCTCTACGCGCCCGGCGTGCATATCCTTGCCGGTCTCAGCTTTCTGGGCTGGTTGCTCTACTCATGGGACATGCGCACGGCGCTCAATATCGCCGCAGCGGTGCTGATCATCACTTGTCCATGCGCGCTCGGGCTGGCGGTTCCGGCGGTGACAACGGCGGCCTCGGGGCGGCTCTTTCGTCAGGGCATGCTGATCAAGCACGAAACCGCCCTTGAGCGGCTGGCGCAGGTCGACACCGTGGTGTTCGACAAGACCGGCACGCTGACCACGGGCACGCCGCGTCTGACCAATCTCGACAGCCTGCCGCAGGAGGCGTTGCCGCTGGCGCTGGCGCTGGCGCAAGGCTCTTCGCATCCGCTGGCGCGTGCGATCACCGAAGCGGCCACCGAGGCGGGGGTCGCACCCGCGGATATCGATGACGTGACCGAGATGCCCGGTTACGGCACCAAAGGCACCGTTGCAGGCCGCGAGGTACGGCTCGGGCGCGCCGTCTGGACCGGCGCGCAGGGCGTGCCGGAAACAGCCACCTTTCTCAAGATCGACGACCAGCCGCCCGTCGCCTTCACCTTCACCGATGCGCTGCGCCCGGGGGCCGAGGAGGCCGTGGCGGCGCTGATCGGGCAGGGCAAGCGCGTGATCCTGATCTCGGGCGACACGCGCCCGGCCGTCGAGGCACTGGCCCGCCGCCTCGGCATCGCCCACTGGATTGCCGAGGCGCTGCCCGCCGACAAGGCCGCCCGCGTGGAGGCGCTGACGGGCGAGGGCGCGCGCGTGCTGATGGTCGGGGACGGGCTCAACGATACCGCCGCACTTGCGGCCGCACATGTGTCGATCTCGCCCGCCTCCGCGCTCGATGCCGCAAGGGTGGCGTCCGATATCGTGCTTCTGGGCAATGATCTTGCGACCATCGGCGCGGCCTGCCTCACGGCGAAATCCGCGACGCGTCGCATCACCGAGAATTTCCGCATCGCCACGGTCTACAACATCGTCGCCGTGCCGCTGGCGGTGGCCGGGCTTGCCACGCCGCTGATCGCGGCCTTGGCCATGTCGCTCAGTTCGATTACGGTATCACTGAATGCCTTGCGATTGAGGTAAGCGATGAACATCCTCACCTATCTGATCCCGATTTCCCTGACCCTGGGCGCGCTCGGCCTTGCAGCCTTCATCTACACGGTGAAATCCGACCAGTATGACGACCCCGAAGGCGATGCGCGCCGGATCCTGTCGGATGACTGGGACGATCATCCTAAACCGTAGCCCTTATTTCTTCTGGCCTCAAATATCCCCGGGGGAGTCGCCCGGAACGGGCGGCGGGGGCAGAGCCCCCGACCGACTTCCCCCGACCGACCTGCAGTCAGCCGGGTCCGATCATGAAGCAGCTGATCTGCTTGGCCTGCAAGCGGCGGCAGGCCAGATCGGCGCCGTCGCGCGTCATGCCCATGAAGTTCGCATCAAACCCCGTGGGGCGCCTCACGACCTTGCGCAGGCTGTCGTCCAGCGTGGACATCTCGGTCAGCGCAGTCTGCAAAAGCACCTGTCGTGCCTTGTACTCGGTCGGGTAGCGGCCGATATTGACGCCCCAGTTCCGCCCGCCCGAGGTCGAGACGCGGCGCACCACCTCCTGCACCGGGTCCGCGGCCGCCGCGGCGGTCTGACCGGTCACCGGCTCGCGAAGCTTCGGGCGCACCGCGGGCAGGTCGTCCTCCGGGGATGCGCTGCCCTCGGGACGGGTGGCAGGGGCGGCCGCCGCAGCCGTCTCCTGTGCCGCAAGAAGGGCGCGCTCGATTCCGTCGCTGTCGGCCACCAGCATCGGCGCGCTCTTCGATCCCGGACGCGGCATCGGGCGCAAGCTGCGGGTCACGGCCGCCGCGACATGCGCCCGGACCGTGCGTGCGGCGAGTGCAGGCCGGTTCTCTCCGACTGCGATGCGCACCGGCGCGCTGCCCATCTTGCCGATATAGGCAGGGCGCGCTGGACGCGCGAGGGCGACGCGGGATGGCACCTTGCCGAACCCCAGGTCGAGAAGTTCGGCGACCTTGGCGTTGCGGGTCGCAGTCGATTTGCCGCCGAACACCGTTGCGATGACATGCTTGCCGCCGCGCTGCGCACTGGCCACGAGGGTAAAGCCCGCAGCCCGTGTATAGCCCGTCTTGATCCCGTCCGCACCGCGATAGCTGCGCAGCAAGCGCCGGTTGGTGTGATGCACCGTGGCTACCTGCGCATCCGCCGTGATCCGTGAGAACAGGTTGTAATATTGCGGATAGTCGTAAAACAACTGCCGGCCCAAAAGGGTCATGTCGCGCGCGGTCGACAGGTGTCCGCTTTCGGTCAGCCCGTGGGCGTTCTTGAAGGTGGTCTGCGTCATGCCCATGGATTTCGCGGTGCGGTTCATCCGCTTGGCGAACTGATCCACCGATCCCTCGATCGCCTCCGCAAGCGCGGTGGCGGCGTCGTTGGCGGACCGCACCGCCGCCGCCCGGATGAGATAGCGCAGCGCGATCTTCTGGCCGGTGCGCAAGCCAAGCTTGCTGGGCGGTTCGCGGGTCGCGTTTCTGGAGATGGTCATGGTGTCATCGAGGCCGATTTCGCCGTTCTCGACCGCCTCGAACACGATGTAAAGCGTCATCATCTTTGTCAGCGAGGCCGGATGCAGCCGCGTCTCGGCGTTGCGCGCGTAAAGCACCTGGCCGTTGCGCGCGTCGATCACGTAGCCCGCATAGGGTGCGGCCTCCGCCCTTGGCGGCAACAGGACCAGCATCCCGATCACCGCGAACAAAACCAGCCCCAATCGGGCCGGCGCACTGCCCCGTTTTTTCATTGACCCGCTCTTTCACTGCCTCGCGCCGCCGGTTTTTCCGGTTGGCATTTTATTGCACGATACCACATAAACGGTTTCGCATAAAGCTCTAATCTTAAACGTAATTCGGTTTTTGCGCGGCCAGGGTGATCTATATCTTGCGTCCGCCAAGGCGCGATGCCCCATCCGTCACAACATGGCGGAGCCTTCAGCGTGATTGCTCGTGGTCGAACCTTTGCCGTGCGACCCGTTCATTGCGTTCGGCTCGCTGATGATCGGCCAGCGATTGTTCGACATAGCTGAGGTGGTCCTCGATCACGCGCCGCGCGGCCTCGGGATCGCGCGCCTGGATCGCCGCGTTGATGGCGCGGTGCTGACCGAGCAGGGTTTCGCGGGTCGTGCGCCGCTTGAACATCACCGTGCGATTGTAGAACACCCCTTCGCGCAAAAGCTGGAACATCGATCGCATCATGTGCAGCATGACCACGTTATGGCTGGCCTCGATGATCGCCATATGAAACTCGGCATCGATTCGGGCCTCGTCGGCGGGATTGGTCTTGCGATGCGCCGCCTCCATTTTGTCCATCAGGGTCTGGATGATCTGCAGATCGGTATCCGACGCGAATTGCGCGGCGCGCGCGGCCGCGAGCCCTTCGAGATCGCGGCGAAAGCTGATATAGTCGAACACCGCCTCGTCGTGATCCGCGAAAAGCCGGATCAGCGCATCCGAGAACGCGCTGCCAAGGACATCGGCCACGTAGATGCCGGCCCCCGCGCGCGTGCTCAGCAGGCCCTTTTGCTGCAGTTCCGCCACGGCCTCGCGCACCGACGGGCGGGACACGCGGAATTTATCGGCCAGTTCCCGCTCGGATGGCAGGCGTTCGCCGGGCCGCAAGATGCCGCGCAGGATAAGCTTTTCGATCTGCCGGGTCACGGCCGCTGGCAATCGATCCGGTGTCACGGGTTCAAACGGCATCGGTGCATCCCTGCGAGGTTCACCGACGATAAGAGCGATGCGCGACGGGAACAAGGCCGGGATCGTCATCGGGGCACGTTTTGCGCGGGATCGCGGTCGCGAAAGGAATTTATTAACCTTTTGCAGCGCAGGATAGGCCATGCGCCGTCCTGTTTGTCTTGTTCTGTTGGCTTTCGCTGCGGCCTGCAACATGCCGGGGCCACATTTTCGTGGTGTGGGTCCGGTCCGCGTGGAGGCTGGGCAAAGCGCGTTCGATGTGCGCATCGCGGGTCTTTGGGCGCAGGCCATTCGCCTGTCCCCGGAATGGGCCCCGAGGCCCGCGGCCGTCTTGCCGCGGGCCGTTTCCGCGATCGAGCGTGTCAGCGCCTGTCGCGTCAAGCGCATTGGCGGGGATCAGGCGGTGTTCGTGGCCCAGCTCGATTGTGGGGCGGGACCGCCGCCGCGACCGCCGCCCGCGTTCTTCTGCGCGGTGGAGGATCTGGGCAAGGGCGAGACCGATCTGATCTGCCGCCCACGCCCGGGATGATCCGCGACGGATCAGACAGGCTTTTGCATGAACACAGAGGGTGGCGCGTCGGGATAGCTGCCGAACGGCCCGCAGCGGGTAAAGCCGTGGCGCGCATAAAGCCTCTGCGCCGCGTCGAGCCCGGTCCCTGTTTCAAGCTTGAGGGATGCCAGCCCCTGCGCGCGCGCCTCGTCCTCGAGGCGGCGCAGGATGGCATCCGCCACGCCGCGCCCGCGCGCGTTCTCGGCCACGAACATCGATTTCACCTCGCCATACCCGTCCCGCAGCGCAAGCGCGCCGGTCCCGAGGCAGGTGTCGCCGTCAAACGCCGCGAAGAACCGGATATCGGGGCCGCGCAGCGCCGCGATGTCGAGATGGAAATTCTCCTCGGGGGCAAACAGCGTCTGCATCAGCGCATGGCTGGCCGCGAGCAGCGCGGCCGCGCCAGCCTCGCCGGGATCGGCGGGCGCGACCGTGACGGGGGCTGCAGCGTGCGATGGGCGCATGGGGATCCATTTCCTGTCGATCAGCTTCTCATCTTAGCAGCCCCAACGCCCCGTACAAGAACCGCGATGCCCCGCACCCTTGCAATATCCTGCGGACGGTCGCGCATCTCTCCCCATATGCTGTGGTTGGTCATTGACAGGCGGGCCAGGGCACGGTCAGATTGTGGCAAAGGCGGAATCACGGATTCAGGGGCACGCGTGCAGTTCTCCAAACTCAGGCTGACGGGCTTCAAGAGCTTTGTCGATCCCACCGATCTGGTGATCGCGGATGGTCTGACGGGCGTGGTTGGTCCCAATGGCTGCGGCAAGTCGAACCTGCTCGAGGCGCTGCGGTGGGTGATGGGCGAAAACCGCCCCACGGCCATGCGCGGCGACGGCATGGAGGACGTGATCTTTGCCGGGGTCGCCTCGCGCCCGGCGCGCAATTTCGCCGAGGTCGTCCTGCATCTCGACAATTCCAACCGGCTGGCGCCGACCGCGTTCAACGATGCCGATCATCTGGAGATCGTGCGCCGGGTCACGCGCGATGTGGGCAGCGCGTACAAGGTGAACACGAAAGATGTACGCGCGCGCGACGTGCAGATGCTGTTCGCCGATGCCTCTACGGGTGCGCATTCCCCGGCGCTGGTCCGGCAGGGTCAGATCTCGGAGCTGATCAACGCCAAGCCCAAGGCGCGGCGCCGCGTTCTGGAAGAGGCGGCGGGGATTTCGGGCCTTTATCAGCGTCGCCACGAGGCCGAGCTGAAACTGCGCGCCACAGAGACCAATCTCGCGCGTGTCGATGACGTGGTCGAGCAGCTTTCGGCGCAGCTGGCACAGCTTGCACGACAGGCCAAGCAGGCCGCCCGCTACCGCCAGATCGGCGAGGATCTGCGGCAGGCCGAGGGGTTGCTGTTCTACCGGCGCTGGAGGGAGGCCGATCTTGCCCTTGCCGCCGCAGAGGAAGAGTTGCGCGGCTGCACGACCGAGGTGGCGCGTGCCGAGGCGGCCGCGCGCGACGCTGCAGTCCAGCACACGAAGGCCGATGCGGCCGTGCCCGGCGCCCGCGAGGAAGAGGCGATCGCGGCCGCGATCCTGCAACGGCTTGTGGTGGAGCGTGACACGCTGGCCGAACAGGAGAGCACGGCGCGCGACCGCATCGCCACGCTGGAGGGCCGCATTGCGCAGCTGGCGCGCGACATCGACCGCGAGACCGGCCTCAACCGCGATGCCGGCGAGACGATCACACGGCTGGAGGCCGAGGCGGCCGAGATCGCCGAGGCCGCAGACGGGCATGACGGCCGGCTTGCCACAGCCCAGGCCGAAGCGGAGGAGGCCGCGCGCATCCTGCAGGCGCGCGAGAGCGATCTGGGCCAGATGACCGAGGACATGGCGCGGCTGTCGGCGCGCCACCAATCCGCGCAACGCCTGACAGACGACAACCGCAAGACCCTGTCGCGCAGCGAGGCCGAGGCGGACCGCGCGCGCAGCACCCAAGAGCAATCGCGGGAGGCGCTCGAAAAGGCGCGGACCGATCATGCCGCCGCAACCGAGGCCGAAGCGGCGGCCGTGGCCGGGGCCGCCGCCGCCGAGGCCGCGCTGGAGGCCGCCAGCGCCGCGCTGACCGACGCGCAGACCGAGGAGGCCGAGGCGCGCGCGGCGCGCGCGGCGGCCGAGGGCGAGACCGGCGCGCTGCGCGCCGAGGTCACCGCGCTGAAAAGGCTGGTGGCGCGTGACGGCGCCGAGGGCGGGCAGATCCTCGACTCCGTGCAGGTGCAGCCGGGCTACGAGACGGCGCTCGGTGCCGCTTTGGCCGATGATCTGCACGCCCCCGAGGTGGCCGCCGACGGGCCGTCGGGCTGGGCCGTCCTGCCCGATTACGCCGACTCGCAGCCCTTGCCCGAGGGGGTCGCGCCGCTGGCCGATCATGTCACGGTGCCCGACGTTCTGGCCCGGCGCATGGGTCAGGTGGGCCTTGTCGATGCCACCGAGGCGCCGCGGCTGCATGCGCGCCTCAGGCCCGGGCAACGGCTCGTCACGGTCGCGGGCGATCTGTGGCGGTGGGACGGATATCGTGCGCGTGCCGAGGATGCGCCGAGTGCGGCCGCCCTGCGTCTTCAGCAGATCAACCGATTGCAGGATCTGTCGCAGCAGCTTCAAGAGGCCGAGGCCCGGGCCGAGGCGGCGGTGCGCGCGCATGACGCGCTGCGCAACACCCTCGATCAGCGCAGCACCGAGGACCGCGCGGCCCGCGAGGCGCGGCGCACCGCCGATACGGCGGTGAACGATGCCAATCGCGCGCTCAGCCGGGCCGAGGCGGATCGCAACCTTGCCGGGTCACGGCTCGAACAGCTTGGCCTCGCTGTCACCCGGCACGAGGATGAGGCGATGGCGGCGCGTGCAGCACTGGCCGACGCCGAGGCGGTGCTGGCCGATCTGGGTGATCTGGAGACGATGCGCACGGCGCTCGATGACACCAGGATGACGGTCGAGGCGGCGCGCATGACGATGATGACCAAACGCTCGACCGCCGACGAGCTGCGCCGCGAGGACGAGCGCCGGACCCGGCGCGCCGAGGCGATCGCCAAGGACCTCGGCGGCTGGCGGCACCGGCTGGAGAGCGCCGAGACGCGCAGCGCGGAGTTGATCGCGCGCAAGGACAAATCCGAGACGGAACTGGCCGAGGCGCGCGCGGTGCCCGAGGCGCTGGCCGCCAAGCGCGCCGATCTCGGCGCGGACATCACCCGCAGCGAGGCGCGGCGCGCAGCGGCGGTCGATGCGCTGTCGTGGGCGGAAGGCGCCGCACGGCAGGCCGCGCTGGCCGAGCGCGACGCGGAACGCCGCGCCGGCGAGGCCCGGGAGGCGCGCGCAAAGGCCGAAGCGCGTGTCGATGCGGCGCGCGAGGCGCGCGACCGGGCTGTGGCGCAGATCGAGGAGGCGCTGGATCTTTCGCCAGAGGCGCTGCTGGACACCCTCGGGGTGGATCCCGACAGCATGGCGGATACGGACACGATCGAGGCGGATGTGGCGCGCCTGAAACGGCAGCGCGAGGCGCTTGGCGCGGTCAACCTGCGCGCCGAGGAGGACGCCCGCGAGGTCGAGACCGAGCATGACAGCCTGTGCACCGAAAAGGCCGATCTGGAAGAGGCGATCAAGACGCTGCGCGGCGGCATCGCGAGCCTGAACCGCGAGGGGCGCGCGCGGCTGCTGACCGCCTTCGATCAGGTCAACACCAATTTCGCGATGCTCTTCCGGCATCTTTTCGGCGGTGGCGAGGCGCGGCTGACGCTGGTCGAAAGCGACGACCCGCTCGAGGCGGGGCTCGAGATCATGTGCCAGCCGCCGGGCAAGAAACTGTCGAGCCTGAGCCTGCTGTCCGGGGGCGAGCAGACGCTGACCGCGCTGGCGCTGATCTTCGCGGTGTTTCTGGCCAATCCCGCACCGATCTGCGTGCTCGACGAGGTCGACGCGCCGCTGGATGATGCCAATGTGACGCGGTTCTGCGACATGCTCGACGAGATGTGCCGCCGCACCGATACGCGGTTTCTGATCATCACCCACCATGCCGTGACGATGAGCCGTATGGATCGCCTTTACGGCGTGACGATGGCCGAGCAGGGGGTCAGCCAGCTCGTGTCGGTCGATCTGAAAAAGGCCGAAGCGATGGTGGCGTGATCCTCGCCATGAATTGAGCCGATTTTTACCTTTCCTTCATGCTGACATCAAAGTGTAGTGGTGCTGCAACCCATTGCATCAGAAGGAGGTGATCAGGCTGAGTGATAATGACTTTCGGAAATGGATGGTGATTCTCGGGGCGGGAACGCTGCTGATAACAGTCATCCGGCTTTTGATGGGGCTTTAAGGTCCTCAGAAAGAAAAGACCCTGCGACGTTGCCGCGTCGCAGGGTCACGTTTTCGGTGGTTAGACTGAAAACGACTTTCGGATGCTCAGGATATTGCCAAGTTGTTAGCGAATAGTAAAGTGGGCTTCGCTTCCGAACGCGAAACGCCGCCCCGAAGGACGGCGTTATCAGTGTCAGCCTGGTCGCACGTCTCAGAAGCCGAGACCGGCATACTTGTTCTTGAACTTCGACACGCGGCCGCCGGCATCCATCAGGCGCGAGGTGCCGCCGGTCCAGGCCGGATGCACCGACGGGTCGATGTCGAGCGACAGCGTGTCGCCCTCGGACCCGTAGGTGGAGCGCATCTGCACGATGGTGCCGTCGGTCATCTTGACGTCGATGATGTGATAATCGGGGTGGATCTTCTGTTTCATGGCTCTGGTCCTCAGGTCGACTTGAACTTGCGGGGCTTGTACCGCGTATCTTCCGCGATGCGGGCCGATTTGCCGCGACGCTCGCGCAGATAATAAAGCTTGGCCCGGCGCACACGGCCGCGGCGGATCACCTCGATCTTGTCGATATTGGTCGAATAGAGGGGAAAGATACGCTCCACCCCTTCGCCAAAGGAAATCTTGCGCACGGTGAACGAGCCGGCGATGCCGTGGCCGTTCTTGCGGCTGATGCACACGCCCTCGAACGCCTGCACCCGGCTGCGCGTACCTTCGGTCACCTTGTAGCCGACGCGGATCGTGTCGCCGGCCTTGAAATCGGGAATCGTCTTCCCGAGCGAGGCGATCTGTTCCGCCTCCAACTGCGCGATAATATCCATCGCTTATCTCCTGAACTGGTTGCGGTTTCGCCCGCAAATTTATGTCGCGTCCCAGAGAGCTCTTGGTCTTCTTCCGGGTCCGTCCCCGAGTGTTTGGGGACGCCCGCCAGAGGTCGGGATCGTCTTGTCGTGTCGCGTCGGGTGCAGATGGCGTGCGCGGTGGACCGAAGAAGATCCTGCGACGGGGGCCGCCACTGCAAGAACTGCCCGGCACGGCGGGCCGCCCCGGACACGCCGCGTCTAGCCGAGTTCGAACAGCGGATCAAGTCTCGTCGTGCGGGTCCCGCAGGTGTTTTTCCCAAAGATCGGGCCGGCGTTCGGCGGTCAGCCGTTCCGACATCTCGCGGCGCCAACGGGCCACCCGCGCGTGATCGCCAGAGGTCAGCACCTCGGGGATCTTGCGGCCCTGCCATTCGGCGGGGCGGGTGTAATGCGGATGCTCCAGCAGGCCGCTGGAATGGCTTTCGTCCTCGGCGCTTGACGCGTTGCCGAGCACCCCCGGCAGCAGCCGCACGCAGGCATCGATCAGCGCCTGTGCCGCGATTTCGCCGCCGGTCATGACGAAATCGCCCAGTGAGACCTCCTCGAGGCCGTGATGCTCGATTACCCGCTCGTCGAGCCCTTCGAAGCGGCCGCAGATCAACGTGACGCCGGGGCCGTCCGCAAGACGCTGCGCCATGGCCTGATCGAAGCGCCGCCCACGCGGGCTGAGATAGATCAGCGGGGCCGCGGGCGGCGCGGTCCGCCGCGCCTGCGCGATGGCGCGGTCCATGACATCGGCGCGCAGCACCATGCCCGCGCCACCGCCGGCGGGTGTGTCATCGACGTTGCGATGCCGCCCCTCGCCGAAGGGGCGCAGATCGATGGGGTCGAGCGACCACAGCCCGTCCTTGAGTGCGCGCCCGGTCAGGCTTTCGCCCAGGACACCCGGAAAGGCCTGCGGCAGCAGGGTGATCACCTGCGCCCGCCATGCCCGCGCGAGCAGTGGCGCGGGGCTGACCAGCTCGCGCGGTTCCAGAGTGGCCCGGATGGATTTGCGGCCGTGGGATCTGGGCGTGTCGCTCATGTCAGGCCCTCGGGCGGGTCGGCGACGATGCGCCCCGCAGCCAGATCGACGGTCGGCACGGCCTCGCGCGTGAAGGGCAGAAGCACCGTCTCGGAGCGGCCTGGCGCGTGGATCTCCAGCAGATCGGTCGCGCCGTGATTGAGCACCGCGCGCACCCGGCCAAGCGCCGTGCCGCCGGTGTCGAACACCTCCAGACCGATCAGATCGGCGTGGTAGAACTCGTCATCGGGCAGGTCGGGCAGGCGGCTGCGCGGCACGTAGAGCCGTGTCCCGCGCACGCTGTCGGCCTGTTCCCTGGTCGCGATTCCCGAAAGTCGTGCGGTCAGCGCGCCGGAGGTCTGGCCGGTGAGGGTGACATCGAAGCTGTGTGTGCCATCCTCGGAGGTGAGCGGCGCGTACGTGGCGATATCCTCGGGGATCGCGGTAAAGCTTTTAAGCCGGACCTCGCCCTTGACGCCGAACGCGCCGGCAAGGGCACCGACGCAGATCAGGGTATCATCACTCATGCGGATCTCTCGGGGGTGTCGGGTATCCGCATCACCGGATCTCGCGGGGCAGGGAGGCGCGGCGGGTTTCCCAGCCGGCCTGTTCAAGCTCCGGCGTGTCGCTGGTCTTTTCGGGCCAGCCGACGCAGAGATAGGCGATCAGCGCCCAGTCGGCGGGGATGTCGAGGTCGCGCGCCAGATCCTCGGGGTCGAGGATCGAAACCCAGCCGACGCCCAGGCCGTGAGCCCGGGCCGCCAGCCAGAACTGGGTGACCGCGCCCACCACGGAATAGCGCCGCATCTCGGGCATGGTCTGCGCGCCGAGCCCGGCACCCTTGTCGGTGGCTTCGTCACAAAAGACGGCAAGTTGCACCGGGGCCTCCTGCATGCCCGACAGTTTCAGGTTGCTGTAAAGATGGGCCGTGTCGCCGTCATACCCCGCAAGCGCGCGGGTATTGGCGGTGCGGTAATTGGCCAGTGCGGCGGCGCGCGCGGCGGCCGATTGCACCTCGACGACGCGCCACGGCTCGCTCAGCCCCACCGAGGGGGCCAGCAGAAACGTGTCGAGGCAATCGCGCAATGTCGCCTCGTCCACGGGATCGGTGCGGAAGCGGCGCACATCACGCCGCCACCGCATGAGATCGCGGAGATCGCTCTGGAAGTCTTCGGAAAACGCCGCGCGAGACATCGACATTCCAGCACCTTGCATGGCTTACTCGGCCGGGGCCTCTGCGGCCTTGGCGGCCCGTGCCTCGGCGCGATCCTGGGCCTTCTTGCCGGGAACCGCCTTCTGCATGTTGGCGCGGGTCTTCTTGGGCAGCACCTCGGCGGCTTCCAGCATGCGGCTGATCCGGTCGGTGGGTTGCGCGCCCTGATCCAGCCAGTAGCGGATACGCTCGACATTCATCTTGACGCGGTCTTCGCGATCCTTGGGCAGGAGCGGATTGTAGTAGCCCAGCTTCTCAAGGAAGCGGCCGTCGCGCGGCATGCGGCTGTCGGCCGCCACGATGTGGTAGAACGGGCGTTTCTTGGAGCCTGCACGGGCGAGGCGGATTTTCATGGCCATTGAGTTTCTCCTTTGATGGCGTGAATGATCGGGTGGGGTCGGGGGCCGCGTGGCGTCACGCGCCCTACGACTTTTGCCTCTGGTGATGATGGATTACCTCGGCGATGATGAAATTCAGGAACTTGCGGGCGAATTCGGGATCGAGATCGGCCGTCTCCGCCAGCTCTTCCAGCCGTTCGATCTGTGCTGCTTCCCGCGCGGGATCGGATGGCGGCAGGTCATGTTCGGCCTTGAGCCGGCCCACGGCCTGGGTGTGCTTGAACCGCTCGGCCAGCGTGAAGACGAGGATGGCGTCCAGCCGGTCGATGCTCTGGCGGTGCTCGGCAAGCAGGGCTGCGGCGCGGGTCGTGGCGTCGGTCATGCGTAAGCCTCGACCTGTCCGTCATCGTCGCGGCCGAGCACGGTCTCGGGGCCGGGATGGCGGTAGAGATAATCACGGCCCATCGAGATGTTGACATATTCCCGCTCGAACCATGCGCCGAGGCGCTCGGCCAGCGCGATGGAGCGGATGTTGCCGGGCACGATGTTCGAGGTCAGCGTGGTCAGTCCCAGATCCTCGTAGGCGTAGCGGCGCGCGCGGGTCGCGGCCTCGTGGGCGATGCCGCGCCCCTCGAAGCCATCAAAGACCACCCAGCCAAGTTCCGGCTCGGGCCAGCCCTCGGGGTTCCAGATACCGGTGATGCCGGCGGGCTGGCCGGTGTCGCGGTGCTCGATCGTGAAATAGCCGTAGCCGTGCAGATGCCAGTGACCCACGTTGAGCGCGAACCAGCGCCATGCCTCGCCGCGATTGGCGGACGGCCCGAAGCCTGCCGCGCGGGTCTGGTCCAGAAGGAAGGCCATGACCGCATCGGCGTCGCGCGGCTCGGGTCCGCGCAGAACGAGGTTGGGCGTGTCGAGCACGGGAGCATGGGTCAGCGGCATCACGCAGCCTCCGACCGGGGCGCGGGCCGCACCGGCGTGTTCGAGTATTTGTGGAAAGATGAAGCCGCAGACTGGAGCATGGTCATTTTTTCTTGCCGAAGCCCGACAGGCCCGGGGGCAGGGCGGGACCGCCCCCCATGCCGCCCATCTGTCCGCCCATGGCCTTTGCCGCCTCCTGCATCGCGCGGGGGTCGTTCATCTCGGGCATGCCGCCGCCCTTGCCCATCATGCCGCCGAGCGCCTGCTTGAGCGAGTTGCGCCCGCCCTTCTTGCCGAGCTTCTTCATCATGTCGGCCATCTGGCGGTGCATTTTGAGAAGCCTGTTGAGGTCGGACACCTCTTGTCCCGCGCCCTTGGCGATGCGTTTCTTGCGGCTGGCCTGCAGCAGGGCGGGGTTGGCGCGTTCCTTCTTGGTCATCGACTGGATGAGAGCGATCTGGCGCGTGATCACCTTGTCGTCAAAGCCCGCATCCTGCACCTGCCTGGCCATTTTGCCCATGCCGGGCATCATGCCCATCAGCCCTTCCATGCCGCCCATCTTCTGCATCTGCTCGAGCTGGCTGCGCAGGTCGTTCATGTTGAACTGACCCTTCTGCATGCGGCGCATCATGCGCTCTGCCTGCTCTGCCTCGATGGTTTCCTGCGCCTTTTCGACCAGCGCCACGACATCGCCCATGCCGAGGATGCGACCGGCGATACGCTCGGGCTCGAAGGTCTCGATGGCGTCCATCTTTTCGCCCAGACCCACGAAACGGATCGGCTTGCCGGTGATCGCGCGCATCGAGAGCGCCGCACCGCCGCGCCCGTCGCCATCCATTCGGGTGAGCACCACGCCCGACACGCCGATCTGCGCGTCGAACTCGGTGGCGACGTTGACCGCATCCTGCCCGGTCAGTCCATCGACGACCAGCAGCGTCTCGCGCGGGTTGGCCACGTCGCGCACCGCGGCGGCCTGCGCGATCAGATCGGCGTCGATATGCAGCCGCCCGGCAGTGTCGAGCATGTAGACATCGTAGCCGCCAAGCGAGGCTTGGGTTTTCGCGCGTTTGGCGATGGCCACGGGATCCTCGCCCTTGACGATGGGCAGCGTGTCCA
The DNA here is from genome assembly GCA_041685435.1 of Roseovarius sp. GTDB lineage: Bacteria > Pseudomonadota > Alphaproteobacteria > Rhodobacterales > Rhodobacteraceae > Roseovarius. Next base: position 10,604 of record JAWLFT010000033.1, on the reverse strand, counting down.
CGCCGATCTCGCGGCCGAGGATGGCGAGCTGCTCCATCGCTGCGGGGCGGTTGGTGTCGAGCGACGCCATCAGCACCTTCTTGCCGTCTCGGTCGCGCAGCCGCTTGGCAAGCTTGGCGGTGGTGGTGGTCTTGCCCGAGCCCTGCAGGCCCACCATCAGGATCGGCGCGGGCGGATTGTCGATCTTTAGACTGCCGGGGTCGCCCTCGCCGCGCAGGGTGTCGATGAGCGCGTCATGCACGATCTTGACGACCTGCTGGCCCGGGGTGACAGAGCGGGTGACCGCCTGACCGGTCGCCTCTTTCTCGACGCGCTTGATGAAATCGCGGGCCACCGGCAGCGCCACGTCGGCCTCCAGCAGGGCGACGCGCACCTCGCGGAGGGCGGTTTTGACATCGTCTTCTGAGAGCGCGCCCTGCCTGGTTAGCCGGTCGAGGACGCCGGAGAGGCGTTCGGACAGATTTTCAAACATCGCTCTGGCTCCTGTCGCCGGTGGCTGTCTGCCGCCCGATATAGGGGCGCCGGGTCGCACAATAAATGCCCCCGTGGGCGCAACGCGCTGACGGGGGTCGATCCCGGACTGCGCCCGGGACCGGAAGCGGGGCGCCTCCGGAATGGATGTTTGTGTATGCCTGCGCCGGTAAGCTGTCAAGCAAGCGATCGTGAAAACACCTTATGCGTGCATCGCGCTGTTGCAGTTCACGCGTAAGGTAATACGTTCATACTTGGGCCCAGTGCCGGGTTCCGCACGGGAATTCACGAGGAAAAAGGCGTCACCATGCAGGCCGGAATGCACAACTGGGATGAGGTGCGTACCGCCTACCATGTCGCGCGGGTCGGCACGGTGAGCGGGGCCGCCGAGGTGCTGGGCGTGCATCACGCGACCGTGATCCGCCATATCGACGCGCTGGAGGAGCGGCTCGGCGTGAAGCTGTTTCAGCGGCACCCGCGGGGCTACACGCCGACCGAGGCCGGCGATGACCTGTTGCGCGTGGCCCAGGCCACCGACGACCAGTTCAACCAGTTGGCCGGGCGCATCAGGGGGCGCGGAAAGGATGTCTCGGGCGAGCTGGTCGTGACCTCCATCGGCGGGTTGAGCCATCTTCTGGCGCCGGCGCTGGCGGAGTTCCAGCAGGGCTATCCCGATCTGGTGGTGCGCTACCTGACTGGAGAGCGCCTGTTCCGGCTGGAATACGGCGAGGCGCATGTGGCCATCCGCGCCGGCGCGGCCCCCGATCAGCCCGACAACGTGGTGCAGCCGTTCTTTCGACAGCAATTCGCGCTCTATGCCAGTGAGGATTATGTCGCGCGGCACGGGCTGCCGGAGACCTGTGCGGATCTGGGCGCGCATCGCCTTGTCGGGGGCGACGATCCCGAAACCCGCGTGCCCTTCCTGCGATGGCTGCAGGAGACCGTGCCGGCGGGCGCGATCGTGTTCCGCAGCGGCGACGTCAATGCGCAATGCAACGCGATCCGCGCCGGGGCGGGGATCGGGTTCATTTCGGTGTTGCATGGCGCGACGCTGCCGGGCGTGCTGCAGGTGATGCCGCCGCGTCCCGACTGGGCGGCGCCCTTGTGGCTGGTCACGCATATGGATCTGCACCGCAGCACCAAGGTGCAGGCGCTTTTGTCCTTTCTCAAGGAGCGGGCCGGCGCGTGGCAGGGCGACTGAAGCCTCCGGTCACAGAAAATCCGCCGCCTGCAGCGCGGCGCGCACGTGCTGCAATTCGGGCGGCATACTGTCGGTGCGCGCCTCCGGGTCGGTTGCGGACAGATGGGACATCGCGGCGCTGGTCCACAGATCGGCCCCGGCAAAGCTGGTGATCTGGCGCGCGATGGCGTCGAAGACAGGCTGCCGCGTGCGACGCTGGATCAGCCCGACGCGGGCCCCGCGCAGCATTGCGCAGGCCGCGAGGTGAAAGGCCGAGCCATCGGGGCCGAGGATGACCCGCGCGGCCCGGTAGCGTGCGATCTGTTCGGGGACAGAATGGCGTTCGGGGTAGAAGATCTCGTACCCCGCCTGCGCCACCCAGCGTTCGATCTGCGCCTCGTGCGGCACCTGCTGGGCCGGATTTTTCAGACGCCGGCGCGACAGATAGAGCTTTTCCGCGCCCTGCGCGGGCGCCATGGCCCGGACGTGGCGGCGCATGTAGCGGCGTGCCTCCGGGGTGCCGTGGCTCCAGTCGAGATGACCGAAGCCCTGTGTCGGCACGATCACCTCGTCCACCCGGAGGGGCGTCTCGACCAGATGCACCGTCAGGCCGTGCGACAACCCGTCGAGCAGCGGGGCGAGGCGGCGGCGCAACACGGCTGCGATATCGCGTCCGGCCATCGGGATCAGCAGGATGCCGTCGGGTGCCCCGGTCAGATGGTCGAGCGCCCAGAGGCGCGGCGTGGCCTCCATCAGGAAATGCCCGAAATGATGCCGCCCCACCCCGGCGAAAAGCCAGCGGCCGGGCAGATGCGCAATCGCGGCTTCCGGCGCCGGATCGGGCGTGATCCGATTGTGAGACAGCCGCGTGCGGGAGGCCGCAACCGGCATGCCATGCGCGTCGATCACTCCGCAGGCGGGGTCGGTCGCGCTGTGCATCGGCAGGACGGTGGCCCCGGAGATGCGGGTCATGGCGGGCGCGGGCAGCGGCCCGAGGTCAGGTGTCATCGGGCACTTCCGCGGGCAGTTCCGAGCGCAGGAAGCGTTCGAACGCATCGAGATGCACCGCCTCGAACTGCCCGAAGCCCTGCATCCAGATCGAGGCGTCGCGCAGCGCGTCGGGCTCCAGCTTGCACCACTTGACGCGGCCGCGCTGTTCCTGGCTGATGAGGCCGGCGCGGCTGAGGATGCCAAGATGCTTGGAAATCGCCGCGAGGCTCATCTCGAACGGGGCGGCGACATCGGTGACCGCCATGTCATCTTCCAGCAGCATCGACAGGATCCGGCGCCGCGTGGGGTCGGCGAGCGCGGCGAAAACGGTGTCGAGGGCCCGGGCCTTGTCCATGCCACCCATAAGCCTCAAGGCGTCCAGTCCGTCAACGCCATTCCCCGGCGAGGTGCGGGCAAACCGTCGCCTTTGGCGGGAATTCGGCCGGAAAAGGGGTTTGATCTGAGGCAAAGCGGTGGCAGGCTGAGATTGCTAGCGTTTGACGCAACAGAGCACACCGCGAAAGGAAAAGATTATGTTCTCCAAAATCATGGTTCCCGTTGATCTGGTCCACAAGGAGACCCTGCAAAAGGCGCTCGACGTGGCGGGTGACATGGCCAAGCTTTATGATGCGACGATCGATGTGGTCAGCGTGGGCGGCGAGCTTCCCAGCCAGCTTGGTCACAACCCGCATGAATTCGGCGACCGGTTGCAGGGTTTCGCCAACGATTTACGCGAGAAATACGGCGTGACCGTCAAGGCCGATCCGCTGATGGCGCATGATCCGGCGGTCGAGACGACCTCGGAACTGATGAAGGGGATCGAGAAGGTCGGTGCGGATCTGGTGATCATGGCAAGCCACGAGCCGGGATTTTTCGAGCACATCTTCAGCTCGCATGGCGGCTATATCGCACAGCATGCCAAGGTCTCGGTTTTCGTGGTGCGCTGACGATCAACCAAACAGTTGAATATGCCCGCGCGTCCCGGCCATGTGCCGGGACGTGTCGTTCGGGACCCTGATCATGGCGGACCCGAAAGAAAACCTTTGTTTATCCAGGACTTGGAAAGCACCCGTCATGGCCGTGTCGATACTTGACACAGGCGGCTGCGCGACATAGCAACTGCGCAACATCAAGAGGGGGTGTTGCGTGAGCGATCCCGATCACAGCGACCGCATGGCCAAGCTGGAAGAGCGGATGGCCAAGCTGCGTGGGAAAGACGCGGACAAACCCCATCAGGAGGAACATTATTCGCAAGCGCAGCATGCCTGGCGGATGGTGATAGAGCTTGTGGCCGGTCTGATGATCGGTTTTGGAATGGGATACGGTCTGGACCTGCTGCTTGGGACATTGCCGATATTCCTCGTGATATTCACACTGCTGGGCCTCGCCGCCGGCATCAAGACGATGATGCGCAGCGCCGAGGAAATGCAGCAAAAGGCGAACACGCCCGAGGCGGGCGCGGATGAGAGGGAAAAGGATGGCGACTGACGCGCAAGGGGCCGGGGAAAGCGATCTGGTTTTTAAGCCGATGGATCAGTTTCTCGTCAAGCCGCTTTTTGGAGACGGGGCGGTCGGGATTTTCACTTTGACCAACGTGACATTATGGATGGCGTTGACGGTGCTGGCGGTCTTCGGGTTGCTGGTGCTGGGCACAAGTGGCCGCGCGACGATCCCCAGCCGCATGCAGTCGGTCGCGGAACTGGCCTATGACTTCGTGCGCAAGATGGTCGAGGATGTCGCGGGCAAGGAGGCGCTGGTCTATTTTCCGTATATCCTGACGCTGTTCATGTTCATCGTCTTTGCCAACTTCCTCGGGCTGGTGCCGATGGCCTTCACCACCACAAGCCATATCGCCGTGACCGCAGTGCTTGCGATGATGGTGTTCCTGGCCGTGACGATCCTTGGATTCGTCAAGAATGGCGCGGCCTTTCTCAATATCTTCTGGGTGAAATCCGCACCATTGCCGTTGCGCCCGGTGCTCGCGCTGATCGAGCTTATCTCGTATTTCGTGCGGCCCGTCAGCCACTCCGTGCGTCTTGCAGGCAACATGATGGCCGGCCACGCGGTGATCAAGGTGTTCGCCGGGTTCAGCCAGATCGCCGTGATCGCGCCGTTGTCCATCGCGGCCGTTGTAGCGATGTACGGGCTCGAAGTGCTCGTCTCGTTCATTCAGGCCTATGTCTTTACCATCCTGACCTGCGTCTATCTCAAGGATGCCCTCCACCCGCATCACTGAAGCAAGACGAAGCAACGACCGGCGCGTGACGGCATGCGCCGCCAATCACACCCATCCCTGCCAATTCCAAATCAAGGAGACATCTCATGGAAGGCGATATCGCACAACTGGGTCAATATATCGGTGCAGGCCTTGCCGGCATCGGTTCGGGCGCCGCCGCTATCGGTGTGGGTCATGTGGCCGGCAACTTCCTCGCCGGCGCGCTGCGCAACCCGTCGGCGGCTGCCGGTCAGACCGCGACACTCTTCATCGGCATCGCGTTTGCCGAAGCGCTCGGGATCTTCTCGTTCCTGGTCGCGCTTCTGCTGATGTTTGCGGTCTGAACCTGGCGGGTCTCTGATCCCGACGGCCGGGGCGCGGTGACACACCGCGCCCCGGCGTGACCGGAACACTCCCCAAGGAGGACGCCATGGAGAGCGAAACGCAGGGGGCCGAATCCGCACAGGGCCTGCCCCAACTCAATTTCGACACGTTTGCCAACCAGATCTTCTGGTTGCTTGTTGCGTTGGTCGCGATCTACCTGATCCTGCAGCGCGTCGCGCTGCCCCGCATTTCTGCCGTGCTGGCCGAGCGGAAAGGCACGATCACCAACGATCTGACCGTCGCCGAGGATCTCAAGGCCAAGGCCGCAAAGGCCGAAGAGGCCTACAACAAGGCGCTTGCGGATGCGCGCGTCGAAGCGCAGAACATCATCGCCGAGACCAAGGCGCAGATCAAGGACGACCTCGAAAAGGCCAATGCAGAGGCCGACGCCAAGATCGCCGAGAAGACCGCCGAGGGCGAAAAGCGGATCGCGGAGATCCGCGAAGAGGCCATGCAGAGCGTGCGGGAGGTCGCCCGCGACACGACCGGAGAGATCGTCGTCGCCATGGGTGGCAAGGCCGATCAGAAGGCCGTCGAGGCGGCGGTCGCCGCACAGATGAAAGGATAGCGCCATGAGACCGATAATGCTTCTTGTCGCGCTCGGGGCTGCCAGCCCCGCATGGGCGGCAGAGGGCCCGTTCCTTTCGCTCGCCAATACCGACTTCGTGGTGCTGATCGCGTTCCTCATCTTTATCGGGGTGCTGGTCTATTACAAGGTGCCGAACCTGCTGGCCCGCAAGCTCGACGAGCGGGCCGAGGGCATCAAGTCCGAAATGGACGAGGCGCGCGCGATTCGCGATGAGGCGCAAAGCCTTCTGGCAAGTTTCGAGCGTCAGCAGAAGGACGTGCAGGCCCAGGCCGACAGGATCGTGGCGCAGGCGCGGGACGAGGCCAACGAGGCCGCGAAAGAGGCCAAGGAAGACATCCGGAAATCCGTCGAACGCCGCTTGCAGGCCGCCGAGGACCAGATCGCCAGCGCCGAGGCGCGCGCGGTGCGCGACATCCGTGATCAGGCTGTCGCGGTGGCCATCGCCGCAGCCCGCGACGTGATCGCCGGGCAGATGACGACCGAGGATCGCAACGCGTCTATTGACGCCGCGATCGACGAGGTCGAGGCCAAGCTGCACTAGGACAGTGCAGTCGAGGTATGCCGTCAGGACGGCCCGCTCCGGTAACGGCGCGGGCCGTTTTCATGAGCGGAACATGTGTGACGGACGTGTGGACCCAAGGGGGTGCCGCCGTCAAGTTATGGGCGATTTTTCGGCCCGTGCAGTGCGGAGCGCCAAGAAAATTTGAAATTTTCTTGTCCGGAAGTTTTTGAAGATTCCGTTGCCTGGACCGGCCCGCTTGTAAAATGCATCGCAGCCTTGGCGTGCCTGCGGAGACTCAACGACCGAATTGCAGCGCATTCGGGGGTGGTGCCGCGATGCCGGCCTGTCCGGCAAGATGTGATCACAGCGTTATTCATGTGATCACAGGCACCCGGTTTTTTGCGTCCTATTGTCCTTTTGCCAAAATTTTCCGGTCAGAACAGGTGACATCACCGGCGAAAGGTACCAAAACATTAGCAGCACAGACGGCCGCGCGCCGCCGCAAGCCAAAAGGAGGTCCTTCATGGCCGACACGAACGAGGCCCGTACCGCCCCGACGGAACGCCCGCTTTCCCCGCATCTGCAGATCTACCGACCCCAGTTGACATCGATCACCTCCATTCTGACGCGGATCACCGGCAATGCGCTGATCGTGGCGTCGCTGATGTTCATCTGGTGGCTGCTCGCCGCCGCGACCTCGGAGGACGCTTTCCGGACGGCCGATGCCGTGCTGACCTCGTGGTTCGGGGATCTGGTGCTGACTCTGTCGCTCTGGGCTGTCTGGTATCATTACCTCGCCGGGCTGCGGCACCTTGTCTGGGATGCCGGCAAGGGGCTTGACCTGCCGACCGCCGAAAAAATGGGCTGGGGCTGCATCATCGGTTCGGTCGTTCTGACCGTCATCACGCTGCTTCTGGTCTGAGGAGGACATCATGCGTTACATTACACCGCTGAAACAGGCCGAGAATCTGGGCGCGGCCGGCACCGGCACGGAGCATCACTGGTTCATGAAGGTGACCAGTGTGGGTCTCGCGCTGATCATCCCGGTTTTCCTCGTGGCATTCGGTCGCGCTCTGGGCGGGGATCGTGAGGACGTGCTCGCGGTCTTTTCCAACCCGCTGATGGCGACCCTGACGGGTCTCGTGATCGTTGTCGGGCTGCGGCATTTCGCGGCCGGTGCCCAGACGATGATCGAGGATTACAGCCATGGCGGCACCCGCCGGGGGCTGATTATTGCAGTGACCATTCTAAGTTACGGGATGATTGCCGTTGGGCTTTTCGCCCTTGCCAAGATTGCGCTGTGAGGAACTGAGAATATGGCTGCATACGAATATGAGACACATGATTACGATGTCGTGGTCGTGGGGGCCGGCGGGGCCGGCTTGCGCGCCACGCTCGGCATGGCCGAGCAGGGGCTCCGTACGGCGTGCGTGACCAAGGTGTTTCCGACGCGCTCGCACACCGTGGCCGCGCAGGGCGGCATTGCCGCAAGCCTTGGGAACATGGGCCCCGACAGCTGGCAATGGCACATGTACGATACCGTGAAGGGGTCGGATTATCTGGGCGACACGGATGCGATGGAATATCTCGCCCGCGAGGCCCCGAAGGCGGTCTACGAGCTGGAGCATTACGGCGTGCCGTTCTCGCGCACCGAGGAAGGCACCATCTATCAGCGTCCCTTTGGTGGGCACACGACCGAATATGGCGAAGGCCCCCCCGTGCAGCGCACCTGTGCCGCCGCCGACCGCACCGGGCACGCGATCCTGCACACGCTGTACGGCCAGAGCCTGAAGCAGAAGGCCGAGTTCTATATCGAGTATTTCGCGATTGATCTCGTGATGACCGACGGGGCCTGCACCGGCGTGGTGTGCTGGAAGCTGGACGATGGCACGATGCATGTCTTCAACGCCAAGACCGTCGTGCTGGCCACCGGCGGCTACGGACGGGCGTATTTCTCGGCCACCTCGGCGCATACCTGCACCGGCGACGGCGGCGGCATGGTGGCGCGCGCCGGGCTGCCTCTGCAGGACATGGAATTCGTGCAGTTCCACCCGACCGGCATCTTCGGCGCCGGCTGCCTGATCACCGAGGGCGCCCGCGGCGAGGGCGGGTATCTGACCAACTCCGAGGGCGAGCGGTTCATGGAACGCTACGCGCCCAATTACAAGGATCTGGCGCCGCGCGACTATGTCAGCCGCTGCATGACGATGGAGATCCGCGAGGGTCGTGGTGTCGGGTCGGGCAAGGATCACATCCATCTCAACCTGTCGCACCTGCCTCCCGAGGCGTTGCAGTCGCGCCTGCCCGGGATTTCCGAATCCGCCAAGATCTTTGCCGGCGTGGATGTCACCAAGGAGCCGATCCCGGTGCTGCCCACGGTGCATTACAACATGGGTGGCATCCCGACGAATTACTGGGGCGAGGTGCTGAACCCCACCAGGGACAACCCGACGGCGATCGTCCCGGGGCTGATGGCTGTGGGCGAAGCAAGCTGTGCCTCGGTGCATGGTGCGAACCGGTTGGGATCGAATTCTCTCATAGATCTGGTGGTGTTCGGCCGGGCCGCCGCGATCCGCGCCGGCAAGACAGTGGACCCCGACTCCGCCGTGCCGTCCACGAACACCGTCGAGGTGGACCGCGCCTTCGACCGGTTCGACGGGCTGCGCCATGCCTCGGGCGAGGTGCCGACCGCCGATCTGCGGCTCGAAATGCAGAAGACGATGCAGGATTATGCCGCCGTGTTCCGCACCGACGAGACGCTCGCGCAGGGTGTCGAGCAGATGACGAAGGTTGCCGGCAAGGTTGATGATCTCAGCGTTACCGACCGCTCGCTGATCTGGAACAGCGATCTGATGGAAACGCTGGAACTGACCAATCTCGTGCCGAACGCGCTTGCGACGGTCTATTCCGCCGAAGCCCGCAAGGAAAGTCGCGGTGCGCATGCGTCCGAGGATCATCCCAAACGCGATGATGCCAACTGGCGCGTGCACACGATCGCGCGGACGAAGGACAACCGTGTCAACGCGATCCATTTCAATCTGAGCTACCGCCCGATCATCGAAGCGCCGCTGACGCCCGAGGATATGGGCGGCATCGAGCTCAAGCGGATCGCGCCGAAGGAACGGACATTCTGATGCGCATCGGACTGGCCTGCAGCGCGCTTGCCTCGCTCGCGGCCTGCGCCTCGGCCAATCAGGTGGCCGACGCGGTGGCGCGCGAGCGCGCCAAGAGCGTCGTGAATGCCGAGGTTTCGCGGCGCTTTCCGGGGGTCAATGCCGCGCCGGTGACCGACTGCATCATCGATGCGGCATCGGCCGGCGAGATCATCCGGATCGCCGGGGCGAGTGTCACCGGCGTGACGCCGGAAATCAGCCAAGAGGTCGTCACCATCGCGCGCCGCCCCGAATCCGTGCAATGTATCGCCCAGAACAGCCTCGTTCTGCTGGGCAGCTGAAAGGAGTAACTCATGGTTCAACTGACCCTTCCCAAGAATTCGCGCATGGTCAAAGGCAAGACCTGGTCCAAGCCCGACACTGCGGGCGACCTGCGCAAGTTCACGATCTATCGCTGGAATCCCGATGACGGGCAAAACCCCCGCGTGGATACCTATTTCGTCGATCTCGACGATTGCGGGCCGATGGTTCTGGACGCGCTCATCTGGATCAAGAGCAAGATCGACCCGACGCTGACCTTCCGCCGGTCCTGCCGCGAAGGGATCTGCGGCTCCTGTGCGATGAATATCGACGGGATCAACACGCTGGCCTGCATCTACGGCATGGACGAGGTCAAGGGCGACGTGAAGATCTACCCGTTGCCGCACATGCCGGTGGTCAAGGATCTGATCCCGGATCTGACGCATTTCTACGCGCAGCACGCCTCGATCATGCCGTGGCTGGAGACCAAGACAAACCGGCCCGCCAGGGAATGGAAGCAGTCGATCGAGGATCGCGAGAAGCTTGACGGGCTGTATGAATGCGTGATGTGCGCCTGCTGTTCGGCTTCGTGCCCGTCTTATTGGTGGAACGGCGACAAGTATCTCGGCCCGGCCGCGTTGTTGCATGCCTATCGCTGGATCATCGACAGCCGCGACGAGGCGACCGGCGAACGGCTCGATGATCTGGAGGATCCGTTCAAGCTCTACCGGTGCCACACCATCATGAACTGCGCCAAGGCTTGCCCCAAGGGTCTCAACCCCGCCAAGGCGATCGCCGAGATCAAGAAGCAGATGGTCGAACGGCGCGTCTGATACCAACCTGCACTGATCAGAACTCTT
>JAWLFT010000032.1:0-29600 GCA_041685435.1 Roseovarius sp. | reverse complement strand
GCTGGTCGAGGCCTATGCGAAGGAAAACGGCTTCTGGCGGAACCCGGGCTATGCGCCGATCTACAGCGACACGCTGACGCTCGACATGGGCACGGTCGTACCCGCGATTTCCGGCCCCAAGCGTCCGCAGGATCACGTGGCGCTCGACCGCGCCGCGACGGCCTTCTACGACGAGGTGTGCGAGTATCGCGGTTGCGACGACAGCGACGCGGCGCGCGACATGCTGGCCGAGGCGCCGGCGCCCGATACCGGCCGCGACATGCGCAAGTCGGTCAAGGTCAAGGGCGAGGAGTACAGCCTGCGCGACGGCTCGGTGGTGATCGCCTCGATCACGTCCTGCACCAACACGTCCAATCCCTACGTGATGATCGGCGCGGGCCTCGTGGCGCGCAAGGCGCGCGAAAAGGGGCTGACCCGCAAACCCTGGGTCAAGACCTCGCTCGCGCCCGGCAGCCAGGTGGTGTCGCATTACCTCGAGGCCGCCGGCCTGCAGGAAGATCTCGACGCCATCGGGTTCAACCTCGTGGGGTACGGCTGCACCACCTGCATCGGCAATTCCGGCCCGCTGCAGCCCGAGATCTCCGAGGCGATCGCCGAGAGCGACCTGATCGCCACCTCGGTGCTGTCGGGCAACCGCAACTTCGAGGGCCGGATCAGCCCGGATGTGCGCGCCAACTATCTGGCGTCGCCGCCGCTGGTGGTGATCTATGCGCTGGCCGGCGACATGAATATCGACGTCACCCGCGAGCCGCTCGGCAAGGATACCGACGGCAACCCCGTCTACATGAAGGATCTGTGGCCCACACAGGCCGAGATCGCGCGACTGGTCGAGGCGACCGTCACCCGCGAGGCGTTTCAGGAAAAATACGCCGATGTCTTCAAGGGTGACGAGAAATGGCGCGGCATCGACACCTCGGGCGGCGAAACCTATGACTGGCCCGCGCAGTCGACCTACGTACAGAATCCGCCCTACTTCAAGAACATGTCTGCAGATCCCGGCACGATCAGCAATATCGAGGGTGCCCGGGTCCTCGCGATCCTCGGCGACATGGTGACCACCGACCACATCTCGCCGGCGGGCTCGTTCAAGCCCGACACCCCCGCCGGGCGCTACCTGCAGGAGCGGCAGGTGCCGGTGCGCGAGTTCAACTCCTACGGCTCGCGGCGCGGCAATCACGAGGTCATGATGCGCGGCACCTTCGCCAATATCCGCATCCGCAACGAGATGCTGAACGGGGTCGAGGGCGGCTATACCCTCGGGCCGGACGGGCAGCAGACCTCGATCTTCGACGCGGCGATGGCATGGCAGGACCAGGGCACGCCGCTGGTGATCTTCGCCGGCGAGCAATACGGCGCCGGCTCCAGCCGCGACTGGGCCGCCAAGGGCACGGCGCTTCTGGGCGTCAAGGCCGTGATCGCCGAAAGCTACGAGCGCATCCACCGCTCCAACCTCGTGGGCATGGGGGTGATCCCGTTCGAGTTTACCGGAGGCGACTCGCGCAACTCGCTTGGCCTCAAGGGCGACGAGGCGGTGTCGATCACCGGGCTCGACCGGATCAAGCCGCAGCAGCAGGTGCCCTGCACCATCACCTACGGCGACGGCACCGAGAAGGAGATCACGCTGAAATGCCGGATCGATACCGCCATCGAGAAGGAATATGTCGAGCATGGCGGCGTGCTGCATTACGTGCTGCGCGATCTGGCCAAATCGGCCGCCTGATCTCGTGACACAGCCGGGGGTGGCGGTCACGCCGCCCCTTCCTATTCTGCGGGCGGCGTCACCGCCGCCCCCGGCACCGGCCGGATGGCTTGTCCCCACGGCCCGGCCCCCCGAAATTTCCCCGAAATTTCCCTGGCTTTTCCCAGCCTCGCGTTTGATCCGACCCGCCGCGCGGCTACGTCCCGGCCCCGGACCATTGCGGAGATGCCATCCGCAGCCCACATAAGGCGCAAGGGGAGACGGATATGGACGACGTGACACTGCTCGATGGCGGCATGGGTCAGGAATTGCTGCGCCGGTCCGGCGATGCGCCGACGCATATGTGGTCCACGCGGCTGATGATCGACAACCCCGAGCTGGTGCGCGAGATCCACGCGGATTTCTTCGCCGCCGGGGCCGGGATCGCGACCGCCAATACCTACGCGCTGCACCGGGACCGGCTCGACGGCACCGCCTTCGAGGACCGGTTCGCGGCGCTCTATGACGCCGCGCTGACCGCGGCCGAGACCGCGCGCGCGGATCACCGATCGGGCCGCATCGCCGGCGCGCTCGGGCCGCTCAACGGCAGCTACCGCCCCGACGCGCATCCCGATCTGGCCACCGCGCTGCCGCTTTACACCGAATGCGCGGCGCTGATGGCGGGCCGCGTCGATCTGGTGATCTGCGAAACCGTCGCCTCGCTCGCCCATGCCCGCGCCGCCCTGCAGGGCGCCCGCGCCGCCGGCGTCCCGGTCTGGCTGGCGGTGACGGTCGATGACGACGACGGCACGCGCCTGCGCTCGGGCGAGGCCGTGGCGGATGTCGTCCCCATCGCTCTGGCTGAAGGCGCGTCGGCCCTGCTCGCCAATTGCTCGGTTCCGGAATCGATGCCGGCGGCGCTGCGGGCACTGGCCCCGGCGGGTCTGCCGATCGGGGCCTATGCCAACGCCTTCACCCGCATCAGCCCCGAGTTCCGACGCGCCAAGGCATCGGTCGATGCGCTCCAGCCGCGACAGGATCTCGGCCCGGATGCCTTCGCCGATCACGCCATGGCATGGGTGGCGCAAGGCGCGCGAATCGTCGGCGGCTGCTGCGAGACCGGACCCGAGCATATCGCGGCCATCGCGCACCGGCTGGCCACGCGCCGGGTCACCGAATTGTCCTGACCCGCGCGGTGCGGCAACCGCGTCGGACCCACCTCGCTTGACGCTACGTCATTTTTATCTTGATCGAACGGAATTATTAACCATACCCTGACAATGCGGCCCAAGGGCATTTTCAGCCTCTGCCGCGGACAATTTTTACCTCAGGCAAATGGAGACGATCATGACCGCCCCCACTCCTTGCCATCACGGCATGGCGAAGGCCCGCGGATGTTCCCACATCGCCGTCGGCAAGTTCTCTCACCTCTTTCCCAAGCTCAAGCCGCTTGTCCTGACCGAGGACGAGGCCGCGGCCATCGGCGGCGTCGGCGGGGTGATGCACGATCACGACAGCACCTCGGCCGATTCCACCGTGCCGGCGGGCTATATCTTCTTCGCGCAGTTCATCGACCACGATGTCACGCTCGATGCCACCAGCGCGCTGCGCCCGGATCCCGACAGCCTGCAAGGCAAGGATCCCAGGGCCTTCGTCAAGGACACGCTCGGCAATATCCGCTCGGCCAGCCTCGATCTTGACTGCGTCTACGGCTTCGGCCCCGAAGCCAGCCCGCATCTCTACGAAGGCGAGCATCTGGCGGTCGCCGCCAATGGCGTGGATCTGGCCCGCGCGCCCGGCGGCACGGCGCTGATCGGCGATCCGCGCAATGACGAGAATATCTTCATCGGCCAGATCCAGCTTGCGTTTCACCAGTTGCACAACCGGATCTTCGACGAACGCGTCTATCAGCGCGACATCAGCGAAAAGGGCTGGAACCGGTTCGAGGCGGCGCAGCGCGAAACCCGGTATCATTACCAGTTCGTGGTGCTCTTCGATTTCCTCAAGCGGATCTGCGACCCCAAGATCTTCAGCTTCGCGGCCGACAAGATCTGCGATCCGAAAAAGGACTTTCCGCTGTGCTACGGGCTCGACGCGCATGGCAAGCTGCCGATGCCGGTGGAGTTCTCCACCGCCGCCTACCGCGTCGGGCACACGATGGTGCGCGACCGCTACGCGCTCAACGCCGAGCATCGCGAGGTCGAGCTTTTCGACGCGGCTTTCAACACGCTCGGCTTTGCCGCCCTGCCCGAGGAGCTTGCCCCGGACTGGCGCTTCCTGCTGGCGCTCGATCCCTGCGTGACCCCGCACATGTCGAAGGCCTTCGATCCGGCCTTTGCCGACGAGCTGATGGATCTGCCCGTCGTCGGCAGCCGCAACGCCAATGACCGCGCGCTGGCTTTTCGCAACCTGATGCGCGCCTCGGCGCTCGGCGTGGCCTCGGGTCAGGCCGTCGCGGGCGAGATGAAGGACAAGGGCTATCCGCTGGATGTGACCGATCTGAAACTCGACGATGTGCATGAGTGGAAGCGCGTCGCGGCCGTGCTGCACAAGTCCGGCACGGATCTTGCCAAGGAGACGCCGCTCTTTTATTACCTGCTGCGCGAAAGCGAGATCGTCTCGGGCGGCGCGCGCTACGGCCCCCTGGGCTCGGCGCTGTTGCTCGAAGTGTTCGGCGGCATGCTGCGCCTGTGCGAGGACACTTTCGTCGAGCCCTTCACGACCGGCGACTGGCGCCCCGATCCCTGCATCGCCGGGCCGGACTCCGATTTCGACAAGTCCCGCCTGATAAAAGAGACCGATCATTATCCGCTCGACCTTGCCGATCTCGTCCGCTTTGCCAAGCGGCTCGGCCAGGCCTTGTAGCCCCCTTCCTCCCGCGCCCGTTGCGGCGCGGGTCCACCGTCTGTCCCGTTTCGCACCCTGTCGCGCAAAAAGCTTGATCCCCTACGGGTGTCATGCCACTGTCATGGAACTTTCATGACAGTGGCCGGGAAAGATTTGGATGAAGGGTATCGTCAGGGCCATCAACGACTGTCAGAAGGACGTTCGCAAAATCTTCCATGCCCTGTCGGGCGGCGCGTTTCCCGGCGATGACGACCCGTTCCTGATCCGGCTCGATCAGGTCGCGCTGTTTGCCGAAGACAAGCCCTATGCCCGCTACCATTATCAGGGCAAGGTGATGAAGACCCTACCCGGTGTGATGCCGCACCGCGAGGCCACCGTCAGCCAGTTGAAGATCGAGGCGATGCACCAGCGCATCACCGAGGGGGCCGACTGGCGCGACACGCGGCTCTTCCGGGACTATTACACGCAGCAACTGGCGACCAAGGGCCGCGTGAAGGGGGCGTTGAGCCTCGATGCGCTCGAGGCGGTGTACCGCGACGTGTATGACGGCCTCTACCGGTCCATCCGCGATTTCGGCTTCGACTGGCACCCCGAGGCCGAGATGTGGGTGCATGTGCTCGACGATGGCGCGTTCTGCTGGACCTCCGGCGGCAATCACCGACTGGGCGTGGCACTGGCCCTCGGGCTGACCGAGATCCCGGTCAGGATCAGGTTCCGGACGCGCACGTGGCAGACCCACCGCCTGTCACTGGCGCACGCCCTGCGCCGCGGCGAGATGACCCGCGACGAGATCCCGGACCACCCCGATCTGCGGGGCATAAGGTACGGAAAGGATCCCGTCGCAGCACCGCAGCCCGGCGGGCGCCACCTGACAGATCGGTCCCGCCTGCCGTCGCCGGAGTTTCACCGACGCGGATGAACACGCGAGGCGCGGCTGTGCGGGACGGGGGTGGCGTCGATGCGACAGGGTTTATCCTGAAGGGGGCTTGGGAATGTCCGGAGAGGTGCCGCGCATGAGCACCTGGCGCAAATGTCGGCTACAGGTCCTCCTTCACGCCCGCCCCCTCCCCGTCACGACGACTGCACAGGCCTGACCGGTATCCCGGCTCACACTGCTTGCGCCCGGCATGAGCCCCCGGCATACCCCCATAATTCACAGTCCGCCGTGTTGACCTCTGCCCAAATTCTCGCCGCATCTGTGGCGCTGGAGCACTGTTTTCCGCCGATCGCACCGCCGTACAGCCGCCGCGCATGTTTGTGGCTACTCAAACCTGCCAACTCGTGCCATCTTTTTTGAAAAGGATCACGAGGCAACGGCAATGCGAACAACCATCATTCTGGCACAGGCCGCCTTCATCAGCGCGATGGCCGTCATCGGCGCGTATGGCGACAGCGATCGGGAACGGGCCTGCCCGCTGCCGAAATCCGCCGCGCATCTCTGCACGGCACCGGCGACGCGATAAGGCGCCGCGCGACAGGCCCTGCGGCGCGCGTACGCAACCCGTGTACGCAACGTACATGCGGTACGCGCTACTGCCGCGCCTCCTCGATGGCCGGGCGGATCGTCTTTTCCATGATGCTGTCGGTGATCGGCCCGGCAAAGCGCAGCACGATCTGCCCCTGCCCGTCGATCACATAGGTCTCGGGCACGCCGTAAAGGCCCCAGTCCAGCGCCATGCGGCCTTTGACATCCGCCCCCATAGCGGCATAGGGATTTCCAAGTTCTTCAAGGAATCCCAAGGCGTTATCGGGTTTGTCCTTGTAGTTGACACCGTAGATCGTGACGCCTTCGTCGGAAAGCTGCTCCAGATTGGGATGCTCGACCCGACAGGGCGCGCACCAGCTCGCCCAGTAATTGACCAGCGACACCTCGCCATCGCGCAAGTCACTGTCACCAAACGGTTCTCCATTGCCCAAAGAGGTCAGCGCCACCGCCGGCGCCGCTTTTCCGGTCAGCGCCGAGGGCAGGTCATCGGGGTTGTCGCGCCCCAGCCCGATAAGGGCCAGCCCGGCGAACCCGGCGAAGATCACCAGCGGGGCGAGCATGAGAGGCGATATCCTAGCCATTTGATTTCACTTTCTTTTCAACGTCCTGAAGCTCTTTCTTCACGCGCCTAGAGCGGTACAGACTGAGCAGGATGATCGCCGCGAGCAGCGCCAGAGAGATCACGTAGGACGACAGAACCGCCTCTGCGTATTTGCCAAGATCCGGCATCAGGCCCCTCCCATCCGTTCACGTGCCAGCAGCGCCCGCATCCGCCGCGCCCGGATTTCCGTCCGCGTCCGCACAAGCACCAACGCGACGAAAAGCAATCCGAAGGACAACATGGTGATATATAACGGCAACTTGAAGGTCATGGCCATCCGCTCGCCCGACTGCACCGACAGCGACGCCCCTTGATGCAGGCCCTGGCTCCAGAAATTCACGGCATAGCGGCTGAGCAGCGCAAAGACCGACCCGACAAGGCACAGGATCGAGGTGAGATCGGCGGCGGTGTCGTCGTTCTCGATCGCCTCCCACAAGGCCATGTAGCCGAGATAAAAGAGAAAAAGGATCAGAAACGAGGTCAGGCGCGGATCCCACGCCCACCATGTGCCCCACATCGGCTGGCCCCAGATCGCCCCTGTCAGCAGCGCGATCACCGTCATGACCATGCCCACCGGCGCCGCCGCCCGCGCCGCAAGCGCGCTGACATGATGCCGGCGGATGATCCAGATCAGCGAGGCGACCAGCATCATGATCCACGCATTGATCGCCATCAGCGCCGCAGGCACATGCAGGTAGACGATCTTGACCGTCGATCCCTGCCGGTAATCGTCGGGCGTGAAGAAGAACCCCCAGACCAGCCCCACGACCAGCGTCAGCCCCGCCAGCCACGCGAACCAAGGCAGCACCCGGTCGGTAGTTTGCAGGAATTTCCGGGGGTTGGCATGTTCCCAAAGCGAAGTTCGGCTCATCGCGTGTCCTTTGGTCGTCGCAGTGATGTCATCTCAGATTGACCTTCAATACCGCAGCAGAGGCGAAAGGCAAAAGGGCGATCGTGCCGCAGGTGAGGCCTGCGAGCAGGAAAAGCGGCGTGGTGGTGGCGAGCCCTTCGGCCCCGCGCCGCGCCACTTCCGCCCCGAAGATCAATGTAGGCACGTATAAAGGCAGCACAAGCAGGCTCAAAAGCAGCCCGCCGCGCTTGATCCCCACGGTCAGCGCGGCGCCGAAGGTGCCGATCACGCTCAGCGCCGGGGTGCCGAGGGCGAGCGACAGCGTCAGCCACACGAAGCCTGCCTCGGGCAGGTTCAGAAGCACGCCAAGGACGGGGGCTGCCAGCACCAGCGGCAGGCCCGTCGTCAGCCAGTGCGCCAGCGATTTCACGGCCACGACCCCCTCCATGGGCAGCGGCGAGGTGGCCAGCAGATCGAGGCTGCCATCCTCCCAGTCGAGCGCCAAGATCCTGTCGAGCGACAAAAGGCATGCCAGCAGCGCCCCGATCCACAGGATGCCCGGCGCGATCGTTGACAGGGTCGCCGTTTGCGGGCCGACGGCGAACGGCACCAGTACCACGACGATCAGGAAGAACGACAGCCCGAGACCAAAGCCC
Source organism: Roseovarius sp. (assembly GCA_041685435.1). Classification (GTDB taxonomy): domain Bacteria; phylum Pseudomonadota; class Alphaproteobacteria; order Rhodobacterales; family Rhodobacteraceae; genus Roseovarius. Next base: position 21,482 of record JAWLFT010000032.1, on the reverse strand, counting down.
CCGCCTGCGCGCATCGCCAGCCGTAGATCGCGGACCAGCAGCGCGATCACAGGAACGCCCCGTCGAAATCGTCCAGTTCCAACGGCTTGGCGCGATAGGCCGTGACATCGAGCACGCGCGCCTCGGCCAGCCCGAGATCGATATGCGTGGCGATCAGCGCCGCACCCCCTTGTGCCAGATGGGCGCGCACCGCATCGGCGAAAAGTTTCACCGCGTCCACATCAAGCGACACGGTCGGCTCGTCGAGGATCCAGATCGCCCGCCCGGTCACCAGCAACCGCGCGAGCCCCAGCCGGCGTTTCTGCCCGGCCGACAAGGCCCCCGCCGGGCGCTGCGCCAGCGGCGCCAGTCGATAGGCCTCGAGGGCAGAAGAGATATCTTCAATTCCAAAGGTCTGCGCCCAGAAGGTCAGGTTCTCCGCAACCGTCAGCGTCGGCTTGATACCGTCGGCATGGCCCGCATAGACAAGGCTGTCCTGGGGCACCGTGACCTGCCCGGCACGCGGCGGCTGCAACCCCGCGACCGTGCGCAGCAATGTCGTCTTGCCGCTGCCATTCGGGCCGCGCAGCACCAGCGCCTGCCCAACCCCGAGCGCAAGGCTCAGACCCTCGATCACGGGAATGCCGCCGCGCGCTATGCTCAGATCGGTGATGGTGAGTGTCATGCGCCCTGCTCTACCCGAGGCAACGGGGGCCGAAAAGCGCCAAACCCGCGCGCAGGATCGGACCGGCCACTCAGACCGGCAACGCGGCGACCGCGACCCGGCGCCCTTCGGACAAGAGCACGTTGTAGGTGCGGCACGCGGCGGGCGTGCTCATGACCTCGACACCGACCTCGGCGTCTTCCAGCATGCGGCGCAGGCCGGCGGGGATATGCGCCGTCTCGGCCCCGGTGCCGATGAAGATCACATCCACATCCTCTGCCAGATCCAGCAAGGACGCGCTGTCGTCATACCCGCCCCAGCCCCGCGCCGACGTGACGGTCACGAGGATCGGCCCCTCCACCACCTCGCCGGCGACGCGGAAGAACCCCGGCCCGTAGCCGTCGATGGGGGTGGCGCCTTGAAAGGTGATCTCGATCAGCTGCATGTCTGGGGCTCCTTTGCGGCGGTCGAACCTGCTGGGCCATGCCCTTTGAGGTATATGTGCCGCACAGGTCGCCCGTGTTCAAGCCGATGTGACGAGATTGCCCCCGACCCTGAGGCGACAGCGCCGGCGCCCCGCCGCATTTGGGGTTTGACCGCCCCGATGCCTTGGGGCATGACCGCGCCATGGCAAAGCCCGGATCCTTCTCCTGCACGGCCTGTGGTGCGGTGCATACCCGGTGGTCGGGCCGCTGTGACGCCTGCGGGGCATGGAATACCATTCAGGAAGATGTGCCGCTGTCCACCGGTCCCAAGGGCAAGACACTGGGAGGTAAGCGCGGCGCGCAGCTGACGCTGACCGATCTGTCGACGCAAGAGGATCCGCCGCCGCGCACCTGTTCGGGGATCGGCGAGCTTGACCGCGTCCTCGGCGGTGGCCTCGTGCCGTCAAGCGCGATCCTCGTGGGCGGCGATCCCGGCATCGGCAAATCCACGCTGCTGCTTCAGGCCGCGGCGCAGTTCGCGGGAGCAGGCCTGCGGACATTCTATGTCTCGGGCGAAGAGGCAAGCGCGCAGGTGCGGATGCGCGCGCAGCGGTTGGGGCTGGAAAATGCGCCGGTGAAGCTTGCCGCGGCCACTTCGCTGCGCGACATCCTGACCACGCTGGAAACCGAGAAACCCGATCTGGTGATCATCGACTCGGTCCAGACCATTTGGTCGGACACGGTCGAGGCCGCTCCCGGCAGTGTCAGCCAGGTCCGTGCGGCGGCGCATGAGCTGACACGGTTTGCCAAGCGGTTCGGCACCTGCGTCATCCTTGTGGGCCATGTCACCAAGGACGGCCAGATCGCCGGCCCCCGCGTGGTCGAGCACATGGTCGATTGCGTGCTCTATTTCGAGGGCGAGCGCGGGCATCAGTTCCGCATCCTGCGCAGCGTCAAGAACCGCTTCGGCCCCGCCGACGAGATCGGCGTGTTCGAGATGACGGGCGCCGGGCTGGCCGAGGTCGCCAACCCGTCGGAGCTGTTCCTGTCGGGGCGCGGCGCGCCCTCGCCCGGCTCGGTGGTGTTTTCCGGCATCGAGGGCACCCGCCCCGTGCTGGTCGAGATGCAGGCGCTTGTCGCCCCCACCCCGCATGCGCAGCCCCGCCGCGCAGTCGTCGGCTGGGACGGTGCGCGGCTGGCGATGATCCTTGCGGTGCTCGAGGCGCGCTGCGGCATCCCGTTCGCGGGGCTCGACGTCTATCTCAACGTCGCCGGCGGCCTGCGCATATCAGAGCCGGCGGCCGATCTCGCGGTCGCCGCCGCGTTGCTGAGCGCGCGCGAGGACACCGCCCTTCCGGCGGAAACGGTGATTTTCGGGGAAATCAGCCTGTCGGGCGCGCTGCGGCCCGTGGGTCAGTCCGAAAACAGGTTGAAAGAGGCGCAAAAACTTGGTTTCACCTCCGCAATCATTCCCTCGGGCGGCAAAACCGGCGAGGAGAGCGGGCTGAGCCTCACCCGGATGGGCGATCTGACCGCATTCGTGGGTGACATTTTCGGCGCAGGCTAGGCGCGCCCAAGGGAACAGGACAAGGGTTTATGCAGGGTTTCACCATCATCGACGGTGCCGTGGCGCTGTTCATCATCGTGTCGGCGCTGCTGGCCTATTCGCGCGGTTTCGTGCGCGAGGGGCTGGCCATTGCCGGCTGGATCGTGGCGGGCATCGTCGCCTTCGTCTTTGCCCCGCAGGTCGAGCCGCTGGTCAAGGAAGTGCCCTGGCTGGGGGATTTCCTCGCCGACAGTTGCGAGCTGTCGATGATCGCGGCCTTCGCGGCCGTGTTTGCCGTGGCGCTGATCGTGGCCTCGCTGATCACGCCGCTCTTTTCGTCGCTGGTGCAACGGTCGGTGCTCGGCGGGGTCGATCAGGGTCTGGGCTTCGTGTTCGGTGTCCTGCGTGGCGTGCTGCTGATCGCCATCGCCTATTTTGTCTACGATCTCGTGGCCGGATCGCAACCGGTGGCGATGATCGACAACAGCCGCTCGGCGCAGGTTTTCTCGCAGCTCACCGGCAATATCGAGGATCGCAACCCCGAACAGGCGCTTGGCTGGATCACCCGACAATACGAGGAACTGATCGGCGCATGCGACGCCCCGCAACAGTGACGCCGGGCCCTGCGGTCCGGTCACCTCAGTGTGATAGTTTCGTGACATCTCCCGACCAAGCGATTATGTAAGCCGCAAGCGACTGACCTCAGGATTCGGAGCTGCCACTCTTGTCCACGCAAATGCCCCCCGCCCACCCGTTCGACGATGATACGCTACGGGAGGAATGCGGCGTTTATGGCGTCATCGGCCTCGCAGATGCGGCCAATTTCGTCGCCCTCGGACTGCACGCCCTGCAACATCGCGGGCAGGAGGCCGGCGGCATCGTCAGCCACGATGCAGAGCTCGGCTTCAACAGTGCCCGCCGGTTCGGCTATGTCCGGGACAACTTCACCCGCCAGAGCCTGATGGAAACGCTGCCCGGGCCGCTGGCCATCGGGCATGTGCGCTACTCCACGTCCGGCGCAAAAGGGCCCACGCAGATGCGCGACGTGCAGCCCTTCTTCGGCGAGTTCTCGATGGGCGGCGCGGCCATCGCGCATAACGGCAACATCACCAATGCCGACGCGCTGCGCCGGGAACTGATCGACCGCGGCTCGATCTTTCAGTCCGGGTCCGACAGTGAATGCATCATCCACCTGATGGCGCGGTCGCTGCAACGCAATATCCCCGAACGGATGGAGGACGCGCTGCGCAGGGTCGAGGGGGCGTTCTCTATCGTGGCCATGACCCGCACCAAGCTGATAGGCGTGCGCGACCCCTTGGGCGTGCGGCCGCTGGTGCTGGGGCAACTGGGCGAGGGCTGGGTGCTGTCATCCGAGACCTGCGCGCTCGACATCCTCGGCGCGCGCTTCGTGCGCGAGGTGGCGCCGGGCGAGATGGTCGTGATCTCGGAAAAGGACGGCGTCGAAAGCCATTTTCCCTTCCGGCCCCGCCAGCCGCGCTTCTGCATCTTCGAGCATGTCTATTTCTCGCGCCCCGATTCGATCATCGGCGGGCGGTCGGTCTACGAGACCCGCCACCAGATCGGCGTGGAACTGGCGCGCGAGGCCCCGGTCGACGCCGATCTCGTCTGTCCCGTGCCCGATAGCGGCACACCCGCCGCGATCGGCTACAGCCACGAATCGGGCATCCCCTTCGCCATGGGGATCATCCGCAACCAGTATGTCGGCCGCACCTTCATCGAACCGACCGAGCAGATCCGCAACATGGGCGTGCGCCTGAAGCTCAACGTCAACCGCGCCCTGATCGAGGGCAAGCGCGTGATCCTCGTCGATGACAGCGTCGTGCGCGGCACCACCAGCCGCAAGATCAAGGAAATGATCCTCGATGCCGGCGCAGCAGAGGTGCATTTCCGCATCGCCTCGCCGCCGACGTCCTGGCCATGTTTCTATGGTGTGGACACGCCGCAGCGCGAAAAACTGCTGGCCGCCAGCATGTCCGAGGATGAGATGCGCGAGCATCTGACCGTGGACAGCCTGCGTTTCATCTCGCTCGACGGGCTCTATCGCGCCGTCGGCGAGCCGGGCGGACGCGACAATGCCTGCCCGCAATATTGCGATGCCTGCTTTTCCGGCGATTATCCCGTCGTGCCATCGGACCAGATCGAAAAGGGGTTCCAGATGAAGGCCGAGGCCGCCGAATAACCCTCTCCTCTCGCATGACCACGGTGACTGTCGCCACCATGTGGTGCGCGGCCGGACAAATACAGAAAAACGGGACTTTTCGCCGATAGCGAAGTCGCGTACACTTTTCGAGAGTATTTGGTAAAGGTGATGCAACCCATGACAGAAGGTCTCATGACAGATCAGGCCAACACACACGTCGCCAACTCGGAAGCGGCCACGCAGGAAAGCGCGCTGTCACGGGGTCGTTTGACCCTTGTGGGAACGATGCACGGCCCCTCGGTTGGACGCGCCCTCTTGCGGCACGGCGGCAACATTCACGTGCTGCAGGTCGGAGACACGCTTGACCGGACGACGGTCACGGGGATCGGCGAGGGTGTGATCACCCTCAGCCATGGCAACCGCACGGAGCGGCTGAGCCTTCCCAACGAATGAACACCGAGGATGCCATTGAAAAGGCCGTGCCGGGCACCCGGGTCACGGCCTTTCTCGCATTGTATCCTCGGGATCAGCCGCGGCGCGTCTCGATCGCTTTCCAGCCGCCCCAGACGACCATCGCCGCGATCACGGCCTTGACCACATCCCCGATCAGGAACGGCGCCATCCACTGCGCCCAGAGATCCGGCGCGCTCGTGCCCATCACGGCCGCCGGCCATGCCAGACCCGGCAGGTACAAAAGCGCCGACACGCTGATGCCGCACAGCGCGGTCGAGATGATCCCGGGCGCAAGGCCTTTTTCCACCGCCAGCCCGGCAAGCCACGCCATGCCGACATAGCCGTAAAGGAAACCGGCCGTCGGCCCCACCAGCGAGACGCTGCTCATGCCGCCGGCAAAGACCGGCAGACCCATGGCGCCTTCGGCGAGATAGGCCAGCACCGCCGCCGCCCCGAGCCGCGACCCGAGTGTCAGCCCCACCAGAAGAACCGCCAGTGTCGACAGCGTCATCGGCACCGGAAAGAACGGCACGCTGACCTGTGCGGCAAGCGCGATCAGGAATGACCCGCCGAGCACGAGCCCCGCCTTGCGAAGCAAACTTTCATGGCCGGGCACGGCCTTGGCTAGAACTGTCGCGCGCGTCATGTCGCATCCTTCCTTGAGTGCATGTCTGGGGCGCAGTTTTTCGCTGCGCTGCTGCAAAAGTCAAGCGATTGTCCTTGAATACGCGGGCGCCGAATGGGATTTGCATGACATGATCAAAGATGACCCCCTTCCCGTCGCGCTCGTGACCGGGGCCTCGCGCGGCCTCGGCGCCGCCATGGCCGAGGCGCTGGCCCCGACCCACCACATCGTCGCGGTGGCGCGCACCACCGGTGCGCTGGAAGACCTCGACGACCGCATCCAGGCGAAGGGGGGCACGGCCACACTGGCCCCGATGAACATCACCGACAGCGCGAAACTGGCACAGCTTTGTCGGGCGATCCACGACCGCTGGGGCGGCTGCGCGATCTGGGTGCACAGCGCGGTCCATGCCGCCCCCCTTACGCCGGCCGCCCATCTGGTGGAAAAGGACTGGGCCAGATCCGTCGCCTGCAACGTCACGGCCATGGGCACGCTCATCCCGTTCGTCGCGCCGCTTCTGGGGGACACCGGTCAGGCGCTGTTCTTCGACGATCCGAATGTGGGCGCCAAGTTCTTCGGCAGCTACGGCGCCACCAAGGCCGCGCAGATCGCCCTTGCCCGAAGCTGGCAGGCCGAAACCGTCCGCACCGGGCCGCGCGTGCACGTCCTGACGCCGCACCCCATGCCGACCGCGACCCGCGCCCGGTTTTACCCCGGCGAGGACCGCGCGAAGCTGAGCCATCCGCGCGACGAGGCCGCGCGTCTGCTGTCTCTGCTCTGAGGTCTCGCAGCTTGCCCCCGATGCGGTGCCCGGCTACACAGGGGGCCGGAAAATCAAGCGGCGGGGCACGGACATGCGCATTTTGATCACCAATGACGACGGCATCAACGCGCCGGGCCTCGCCGTGCTGGACGAGATCGCCCATGCCTTGGCCGGGGCGGATGGCGAGGTATGGATGGTGGCCCCGGCGTTCGAACAATCGGGCGTCGGGCACTGCATTTCCTACACGCGCCCCATGATGATCTCGAAGATGGCCGAGCGCCGCTATGCCGCCGAGGGCAGCCCCGCCGATTGCGTTCTGGCAGGCCTGCATGACGTGATGAAGGATGCGCGCCCCGATCTTGTGCTCTCGGGTGTCAACCGCGGCAACAACGCCGCCGAGAACGCGGTCTATTCCGGCACTGTGGGGGCTGCGATGGAAGCGGCGCTTCAGGGTGTCCCGGCGGTCGCGCTCAGCCAGTTCTACGGCCCCGACAATCGCGATCTCGACGACACGTTCGAGGCCGCGCGCGTGCACGGATTGGCCACCTTGCAGCGGCTGCTCGACAAGGGCGTGTGGACGCATGACGATTACGGCATCTTCTACAATATCAACTTTCCGCCTGTTCCGGCCTCGGGGGTCAAGGGCCTGCGCGCCGCACGTCAGGGGTTCCGCCGCGACATGGGTTTCGGCGTGCAGCCGTACACGGCGCCCTCGGGGCGACGCTTTCTGTGGGTCACGGGCGCGCCGCAGCATGAACCCACCAGCCCCGGATCGGATGCGGATGTGAACCTGCAGGGCTATATCTCCGTCACCCCGATGCGGGCCGATCTGACCGCGCATGACGCGCTGGAGGCGCTGAAGGCGATAGAATGACCGACAACGAGCCCGATCACGCCGAACGCAAGATGCAGTTTCTCTTCGCGCTGCGGTCCAAGGGGGTGACGGATGCGCGCGTGCTGACGGCGATGGAAAAGATCGACCGCGCGCCGTTCATCCGCGGCTATTTCACCGGGCGCGCCTACGAGGACATGCCGCTGCCGATCGCCTGCGGACAGACAATCAGCCAGCCCTCGGTGGTGGGGCTGATGACGCAGGCGCTCAAGGTGTCAAGCCGTGACAAGGTGCTGGAGGTGGGCACCGGCTCGGGCTACCAGGCCGCGATCCTCAGCCAGCTTGCCCGCCGCGTGTATACCGTGGATCGCCACAAGCGGCTGGTCAACGAGGCGTCCGAGGTGTTCCGTACCCTCGATCTGACCAATATCACGGCAATCACCGTCGATGGCAGCTTCGGCCTGCCCGATCAGGCCCCGTTCGACCGGATCATCGTGACGGCGGCGGCCGAGGATCCCCCCGGGCCGCTCTTGGCGCAGTTGAAAATCGGCGGTATCATGGTACTGCCGGTGGGTCAGTCCGATGCGGTGCAGCATCTGATCCGGGTGACCCGGACCGAGACCGGGTTCGAGTATGACGAGATGCGCCCGGTGCGCTTCGTGCCGCTGGTCGAAGGGCTGGGACGCGACGGGTAACGACAGGTGACAGGAAGGCCACACCACAAGGGGCCAGAGCAGGGACAACAGGGCAGGACAGAGCAATGATCGAGATGCGCCACCTTCCGCGAAATCTGGCGCTTGGCGCCAGCTTGGGCCTCGCGGTTGCGGCTTGCGACCGACCTGTGGACACCGATCTGCGGGGTGCCTTCGGGAACGCCCCCAGCACGACCCAGGCCGCACGCGGGGCCGAAGCAGATCGGCCCGAGCCGGACGACCGTGGCATCATCTCCTATCCCGGCTATCAGGTGGCCATCGCCCGGCGCGGTGACACGCTGACCCGTCTCGCCACCCGGATCGGCGCGAATGCCGAGGAACTCGCGCGCTACAACGGCATCCAGACCGGCGATCCGCTGCGCGCAGGCGAGGTCATCGCCCTGCCCAACCGCGTCGCGGAACCCGAAGGCGGCCCGATCCGGTCGCCCGACAATGTGGATATCGACACGCTTGCCGGTGAGGCGATCCGCCGGGCGGATCAGCAGTCGGTCGAGACGTCACAGCTCGAACCTGCAGAAACGGCCACGGCAGAGCCCGTGCGCCACAAGGTGGAACGCGGCGAGACCGCGTTCAGCATCGCGCGTCTCTACGATGTGTCGGTCCGGGCGCTCGCCGACTGGAACGGTCTGGACTCTGATTTCACGGTGCGCGAGGGACAATTCCTGCTGATCCCTGTGGCGCCGGAAAGAGGCGCTGCGAAAGAGATCGAAGACGACGACGTGCCACCGCCCGGCAGCGGCTCGCCCTCGCCCACACCGCCAAGCGCCTCAAAGCCCCTGCCCGAGGAGGAAACGCAACCCGCCTCGGCCCCGACGGAGGCCGTCGCGGCTCCCGATCTCGGCACTGACCGTAGTGATCCAGGCGCCGCACGCATGGTCGTGCCGGTCGCGGGCGATATCGTGCGCGACTACGCCCGGGGCAGCAATGACGGCATCGATATTGCCGCCGAACCCGGCGCGGCCGTCAACGCCGCCGATGCGGGCACTGTGGCCGCCATCACCGAGGACACGAACGGAGTGCCGATCATCGTGATCAAGCATACCGGCAACCTGCTGACGGTCTATTCCAACGTCACCGGTGTCGCGGTCGAGAAAGGTGACAGCGTTTCGCGCGGGCAGAAGATCGCTGAAATCCGTGGCGACGGCTCTGCGGTGCTGCATTTCGAGGTGCGCGATGGCTTCGACAGCGTCGATCCGGGCGGATATCTGAATCCGTCCTGATCGCAGCATCTCTGGCGTCAGCGGGCAATCACTTCTGGGGCGGAGGGGCCGCACAATGTGCGCCCGACGCGGAAAGCCCCGAGCCGAGCGCCAGCATCGGCGGCGCGGTATAGGGGTTGAGCGGCTGAGACTGCACCTGATCCAGCACGATGACGCCAGCCATACCGAGCCCCAGCAGAAAGACGACATGCAGACGTGTCATCGCCTTGCCTCCAGCCCGAGATGCGGCCGCAGTCGGATCCCCGCCCACGAGCCCGCGAAGGCGGCGATGAACCACACCCAGCCATGCGCCGATCCCGTGCCGATGCCGCTGAAGAACGCGCCGATATTGCAACCGAAGGCCAGACGCGAACTGTATCCCAGCACCAGCCCCGCGATGATCACCGCGATCCACGCCCGGGCGGGCAGCTTGCCCACCGGCGAGGCCAGACCGGCGCGCCACCATGCTACCAGGGCCGCACCCGCGATCAGCCCCAGATCGGTCAGCGAGGTGATATCGGTCAAAAGGCTCGCCTCGACCTGTGCTGCATTGGCGGGCGCCGCCCAGAAGGCAGATCCCGACAAATCTCCTCCCGCAGCCACCACACCCTTGGCGACCCACAGGCCAAGGCCGTAGACCACGCCCCAGGGCTGTCCCGCCACGATCAGATGCAGGATCGCGAGCCCCGCCAGTACCGCAATCGCCCACAGGTACCGGGCGGGCATTTGGACGGCGCTTTTGGCTCCCAACAGGAAGGCCAACCCGGCAAACGCCGCAAGCCCCGCCAGCGTCACCATCAGACCGTCAGTTCCCGAAAGCGCCATCACCGGCAAGCTGCCCAGAGAGGTCCACCACGACAGATGATAGGCCCCGGCGAAACTGCCGATCGCGAAGAACGGCAACGCGACCGCGCCCACGGCATTGCCGCTGCCCGCGTTGACCAGCGTGCCCGACCCACAGCCGAGGATCACCTGCATGCAGGCGCCGAACACGAAGGCCCCGCCGATCATCGCAAGGCCGACCGGGGCATGCGCGCCCTTCAGTTCGGCGCCATACGAGGCCAGCAACGGAAAGGCGGCGACGGCCACGATGCCGATGCAGACAAGCTGCGCGATCAGCCCCGACGGGTCACGCTCGAGAATCATGCGCCGCCAGGGCCCGGTAAAGCCGAAGCGGAAGCCTTCGAGCGCCAGCCCGAATCCCAGCCCGATCAGCAGGAGCAGACCGTAGCGCGGCCCGGCCAGCAGCGCGACCGCGGCCACGATCCCCCCGACGATCGACAGGACCACGGCGCGCGACACGATGCCGGGCGCCGTCGGGGCGGCTGCGGAGGCGTCGGACATCGTGGTCATGGCGATGTCAGTACCGGCCGGTGATCTTGTTGATCAGGTTCTGAAACAGGCTCGGGACATTGGCCATCTCGTAGCCCGACTGCGACCAGCCGACCACCGATTCAGGGTACATGCGCACATCCTCGATGCCCGCCACCTCGCTCAGCGCGAACCAGTTTGTCGCGGCCCAGTGGCCGGTATTGCAGAACGACACAAGGCTGTCGCCCTCGGTGAATCCATTCTCTGCGGCGAGCCCGCGGATGAGGTCGGGATCAATGCGCGCGGGTGCGTCCCCGCCGAACCACCGATCATGCGTGAAATAGCGCGATTGCGGCAGGGTTCCGGGCTGTGCGGCGGCCCCGTGCTTGGCCTGACCCTTCCAGAACGCCTCGGGCCGGGCATCGATCAGTTCGGCCTTTTGCTTGCCGTCGACAATGGCCTTCACATCCTCACGGGTCGCATGCCATTTATCTGAAAAGCTGACGGTGATGTCGCTCGGGGTGGCGTCGGGCACCGGCCCGTTGGCGATCTCTTCATTCGCGTCCGTCCAGGCATTCATGCCGCCGTTGAGAATGGCCAGCGGGCTGACACCGCTGGATTTCAGCGTCCAGTAGACGCGGGCGGCGGCACCGAAATCGGTCTGGTCCGTGCCTTGATGGACCACCACGACGGGCGTTTCGGTGTCGATCCCGAGGCCTCGCAACACTTGTGTCAGACGATCCTCCGAGACCAGCTGGCCGGGATTGTCGGCGGGGCCCCGGAAAAGCCCGTACGGCGCGTTCAGCGCCCCGGGTACATGGCCTGTCTGAAAGGCATCGTTGCTGCGGATATCGAGCACCACGGGCGCGCGGGTCTCGATCGCTTCGCGCAGGCCTGCAGGGTCCAGCAGCGGGCCAAGCTCGGCCAGGGCAAATGTCGGCACGACACCTGTGGCAGCAGCCAGCAAGGCCGCGCGTATCGTCATGAACATCTCGGGATCCTTTTGCGTCAACAATGGCGGTAGGCTGCCTACATAACCGCCTCTCGGACGTGCAACAAGCCATCCCGCCCCGGGTCTCACGCCCTTTTGATGCCACGCGCCGCGACCCCGACGGCCCGGGATCGGCCACGCCCGCGTTGTTGCGCTCAGTTCAGTCTGAATTCGCCGACGACGTTGCGCCATTCACCGGCGGCGATCAGCTTGCGATGCGTGAATCGCACCGAGTGCAGCGGCCCCTCGATCTCGCGCTGCCAGAATTCCACGAATTCGAACAATTTCGGATGATCCGGCGCGAGGTCGTACTCCTGCCAGAGATAGCTGTTGAGCACGCATTGATGATCGGGCATGCGGTAAAAGAATTCCGCGGTGGTCAGCCCGTATCCCTTGAGCATCAGTTCGGTTTCAGAGGTCTCCATGTCTGGCTCCTTTACCCGTTTGTCCCCCGATGATGCCGAAAAGAAATTACTTTTCAATGAAAACAACATGTTATCACTCTCTTGATGTGGCTGATAAAAGCGGTCTTTCAGGGCCATTGCACCTCATGTCGTGGCTCTGATAAGGTGCGCTGACAAGATATTGCGCCAGATCACAGGACGGTAAAAAACGTGAGCGATACGCCTCAACCCCCTGAAACCACAGACGAAATGCCACCCTCGTATGACGGGCCGCAGGTTTCCATCACGCATGAGATGAAGACCTCGTATCTCGATTACGCTATGAGCGTGATCGTCAGCCGCGCGATCCCCGATCTGCGCGATGGCCTGAAACCTGTGCACCGGCGGATCCTTTACGCCATGCATGAGGGCGGCAACACGCATGACAAGCCCTACCGCAAATCGGCGCGCGCCGTGGGCGACGTGATGGGCAAGTACCACCCGCATGGCGATTCGGCGATTTATGATGCTCTGGTGCGGATGGCGCAGGATTTCTCGATGTCTCTGCCGCTGCTGGACGGTCAGGGCAATTTCGGCTCGATGGATGGCGATAACGCCGCCGCCATGCGCTACACCGAGGTGCGCATGGACAAGCCCGCAGCCTACCTGCTGGCCGATATCGAAAAAGACACCGTCGATTTTCAGGACAACTATGACGGCAAGGACCGTGAACCGACGGTCCTGCCGGCACGCTTTCCCAACATGCTGGTCAATGGCGCGGGCGGCATCGCCGTGGGCATGGCCACCAACATTCCACCGCATAATCTGGGCGAGGTGATCGAGGCCACGCTGGCGCTGATCGACGACCCCGATCTCGAAAGCGCGGACCTCATTCGCTACGTTCCGGGGCCGGATTTTCCCACGGGCGGGATCATGCTGGGCCGGTCGGGTGCGCGCAAGGCGTATCTGGAGGGGCGCGGCAGCGTCGTGATCCGCGCCAAGACCCGGACCGAGGAGTTGCGCAAGGACCGTTACGCCATCGTCACCGACGAGATCCCCTATCAGGTCAACAAGGCCACGATGATCGAGAAGATCGCCGAGGCCGCGCGGGAAAAGCGGATCGAGGGCATCGCGCATGTGCAGGACGAGAGCGACCGCACCGGCGTGCGCGTGGTGATCGAACTGAAGCGCGACGCGACACCGGACGTGGTGCTCAACCAGCTGTTCCGCTTTACCCCGATGCAGACCTCGTTCGGCTGCAACATGCTGGCGCTCAACGGCGGCAAGCCCGAGCAGCTGACGCTGCACCGGTTCCTGTCGCTTTTCGTGCAGTTCCGCGAAGAGGTCGTCGCGCGGCGAACCGCGCATGATCTGCGCAAGGCCCGCGAGCGGGCGCATGTGCTGTGCGGTCTGGCCGTGGCCGTCAGCAACGTGGACGAGGTCGTGGCGACGATCCGATCCTCGGTCGATGCGGCCGAGGCGCGCGAAAAGCTCATGACGCGGCGATGGCCGGCCGGCGATATTCTCGAATATATCGCGCTGATTGACGACCCCAGCCACCCCGCCAACGACGACGGCACCTATAACCTGTCCGAGACCCAGGCGCGCGCGATCCTCGATCTGCGGCTGCAGCGCCTGACGCAACTGGGCGTCCGCGAAGTCACCGACGAGCTGCAGGATCTCGCGGGCAAGATCAAGGATTACCTCGCCATCCTGGCCAGCCGCGAGCGGATCATGCAGATCATATCGGACGAGTTGCGCGAGGTGCGCGACCAGTTCGCCGTGCCGCGCCGGACCGAGATCATCGACTGGGCCGGTGACTTCGAGGACGAGGACCTGATCGAGCGCGAGGAGATGGTCGTCACCGTCACGCAAGGCGGCTACATCAAGCGTACCGCCCTGGCCGATTTCCGCGCGCAGAAGCGCGGCGGCAAGGGCCTGTCTGGTATGGCGACCAAGGATGAGGACGTTGTCACCACGCTCTTCGTGGCCAACACGCACACGCCGCTTCTGGTCTTCACGACCGAAGGCATGGTCTACAAGCTGAAGACATGGCGGCTGCCGCTGGGCGGACGCACCTCGCGCGGCAAGGCCATCGTCAACATCCTGCCAATCCCGACGGGTGTCTCGATCGCCGCGATCATGCCGGTGGACCGCCCCGAAGAGGACTGGGACAACCTGCAGATCGTCTTTGCCACCTCGGCCGGCGACGTGCGGCGTAACGCGCTGTCGGACTTCACCAACGTGATGCGCAACGGCAAGATCGCGATGGATCTGCCCGCAGGGGTGGAGCTCGTGAATGCGCGCATCTGCTCGCCTGCCGATGATGTGATGCTGGTCACCAGTTCCGGCCGCGCCATCCGCTTTCCGGTGACCGATGTGCGGATCTTCAAGGGCCGCAAATCCACCGGCGTGCGTGGCGTGCGTCTGCAGGGCGACGACCGGGTGGTGTCGATGTCGGTGATCGACCATTTCGAGGCGAGCGCGGAAGAGCGCGCCGCCTATCTCAAGCGGCGCCGCGCCGCCGCCGGGGCACCCGAGGAAGACAGCATCGATGATGAGGTCGGGCCCGAGACCGTAATCAGTTCCGAACGCTTCGAGGAGATGCGCGCCGCCGAGAGCCTGATCCTGACGATCACCGCGCGCGGCATCGGCAAGCTGTCGTCAAGCCACGACTACCCGGTGCGCGGGCGCGGTGGCATGGGCGTTGCGGCGATCGATCGGGCGATGCGGGGCGGGCCGCTGGTCGCCTCGTTCCCGGTCAGCGCCGATGACCAGATCATGCTGGCGACGTCGCGCGGACAATCCATCCGCGTGCCGGTGCAGGGCATCTCGTTCCGGTCACGCGGCGCGGGCGGGGTCAAGGTGTTCAACACCGGTGCGGGCGAAGAGGTCGTCTCGGTCGCGTGGATCGCCGAGCATTCCGAGGAGGATGCGACATCCGAGGAGTGATGCCCGGCTGATCGCGGCACGGGGGCCGGGGGCACGATCCCCGGCCCGCCAGCGGATCAGTCGTTGATCGCTTCCTCGGGTTCTTCCTGCTCCATCCATTGCGCGAGGATGGTGCGCAGCAGGGCCACGTCCCGAGTCTCGATCGCCTCGGACAGCGATTTCAGCGCCTTGGCCAGCTCGATCTCCGACAGATGGCCTTCCTGCGCGCGCAGGATCCGGGGGTGCGGCGTGGTCAGCATGTCCGAGCCGATCAGCAATTCCTCGTGCAGCTTCTCGCCGGGGCGCAACCCCGTGACCTCGATTGCGATATCGCCCTGCGGCGTCTCCGCGTCGCGCAAAGTATATCCCGACGCCTCGATCATCCGTCGCGCGATGTCGCGGATTGCCACGGGCTCGCCCATGTCGAGCACGAAGACATCTCCGTCATGCGCGAAGGTGCCGGCCATCAGCACCAGCCGCACGGCCTCGGGGATGGTCATGAAATAGCGGGTGACGTCCCGGTGCGTCAGGGTCACCGGCCCGCCCCGCGCGATCTGGTCGGCGAATGTCGGAATAACCGACCCCGACGAGCCAAGCACATTGCCGAAGCGCACCATGGAAAACCGCGTGCGCTCTGACCGGGTGGCGAGATCCTGCACGATCATCTCGGCAAAGCGTTTCGAGGCCCCCATCACCGAGGTCGGCCGCACCGCCTTGTCGGTGGACACCAGAATGAACCGTTCCACCCCGGCCTCGCGCGCGGCATTGGCGACGGTGCGCGTGCCGATGACGTTGTTGCGCATCCCCTCGATGGCGTTCGATTCCACGAGCGGCACATGCTTGTAGGCGGCGGCATGCAGCACCACGTCGATCTTCTTGGCGCTCATCAGCACGTTGACGATCGCCGCGTCGCAGACCGAGCCGAGGATCGGGAGGATGTCGAGATCGGGCGCAAGCGTGCGCAACTCGCGCTCGATCTCGAACAGCACATGCTCGCCATGATCCATCAGGATCAGGGTCTCTGGCTTGCACCGCGCCAGTTGCCGGCAGAGTTCGGATCCGATGGAGCCGCCCGCACCGGTGACGAGGATCCGCCGCCCGGAATAGATATCGGTGGCGCCGCGCAGATCGCCCTCGACCGCTTCGCGGCCCAGAAGCGTGGCGGGATCGACCGGGCGGCCGCCCGACAGCGTCCGCGCGTTGCGGGTCACCAGATCCGCAAAGGACGGCAGCGCATGCACCTCGCAGCCCGTCTTTTGCAACTCGCGGCTGAGACGTTCGGACTGGCCGTCGCTGGCGCCCGGCATGGCAAGGAAGATCCGGCGGATATCATGCTGCGCGACCAGATCTTCGATGTCGCACGCGGGATGCACGCGCAGCCGCTCGACGCTCTGCGATTGCAGGCGGGGGTCGTCGTCGACAAAGGCCACGGGCCGGATCGTGTCATCGGTGGCAAGCGCCGCCGCAAGCTGCCGTCCGGTGCGTCCCGCGCCATAGATCAGCACGCAGGTGCGGGCGTCACGCGGGCTCTGCTTATCGTGCAGGATCTGCCCCGCCGGCCACGCTTTGGCCAGAAAGGAGCGCAGGATTTGCAACAAGGTCCCAGGCAAAACGGTCTCCAAACGGCATGGCGTGCAAAAGGTCGTCTACCTGACTGTATACCGGGCCGCCGTGCACTTGCGCAATCGCTCTCACCGTACTGTGACGGACCGCCATCTGCTGGTGCTGGTGTGTCGCGATCAGCCGGGGCTCTCCAGACTGTGCCAATCCGCGATCATCTGCGCCGGCGTGGTGCAGCGGACGATCCCCGGCAGGAGCCGGTCAAGCCGCGCCGTATCCAGCGAAACGCAAGCCTGCGCCGTGGTCGGTGCCGCGCGCCAGACCAGCGGGTGCCCGGCCGCGCGGGCCAGGTCAGCCATCGCCACGGGCCCGGGTGCCGCGACGTTGAGAATGTCCGGCAGGCTGCCGTCCGGCAGGCGTGTCAGCGCGGCAAGCACCCGCGACAGATCTCCCGGCGCGACATAGCTGCGGCGGGGTCCGGCCCCGTCGCCAAAGCGATCCAGTGTCACGGGACGCGTGCGGTCGCGCAGCGCTGTCGAAAGGCTGTCGGCCCCGATGACATTCGCCACCCGAAGGATGACGTGCCGCAAGCCATCCCGCGGCAGATCCGCGATCGTGCGCTCCATCTCCAGCTTTGCGGCGCCATAGGCATTGGCGGGGGCCGGGTCACGCGTCTCGTGCATCCGCGTGCCGGGACCGTAGACCGCAGCGGACGAAAGGTGGATCACCCGCCCTGCCCCGCAGGCCCGCGCGAGCTGCCGCGCCGCGTGGGCCAGTTCGCTGTTTTGCGCCAGCGTCCGCGCGTTCCCCACCGTCGGGCCCCAGACCGCCGCGACAGCTGCACAGCGCGGCAGGTCCGGCACGTCGTCTCCTGGAGCCCAAACGATATCCGCCGGCGGGCGTCGCGCGCACCAGACCGGCGAGATACCGGGATCGGCCTGCCATGCGGCCTGCAGGAACAGCCCGATCCGGCTGTTGCCCCCGGTGACGAGGCAGCGCACGGGATCGGTGCTCATGTCAGATCCTCGCCCTTGGCAAGCCTGAATGTGTCATGCATGCTACCCTCCCAAGGCAATCCGTCACCACCCGAGCCATGCGGTTCTTGCCGTGACTTGGGCAAAAATACCGCATATGCCGGCAGCCGCCCATAAGGATGAACGCCGAGCCGTCTGAAAACGCGATTGCCAAATCACGTGCCACGCTCCAAGTCTCCGTCACGTTGTCTCAAATCAAAGGAGAATGCCCATGGCAGACCCGAAACTTCTGATCCTGTCGGGATCATTGCGCAAGGGATCCTATAACCGGATGCTGATCATCCTCGCCGCCCGCGCCTTCGGCAGCGCCGAGGTGACGGAGGGCGATCTCGACCTGCCGCTTTACAACGGCGACGTCGAGGAGGCCGAAGGCATCCCCGAGAAGGTCCACACGCTGGTGCAGCAGATCACCGATGCTGACGCGATCGTGATCGGGGCCCCGGAATACAACAAGGGGATCACCGGCGTTCTGAAGAACGCGCTCGACTGGATCAGCCGCCTGCCCGGCTGGGCGCTGAAGGACAAGCCGACGGTCGTCGTCTCGGCCTCGGCGGGGCGTACCGGCGGCGAGACCTCGCAATTCATGACGCAGCACTGCCTGTCGCAGCATCAGGCGCGCCTGATCCCCGGACCTGCGGTCTGTGTCGCCGGCGCGATGAACGCCTTCGACGAGGAAGGGCGCCTGTTGGACGAGACCGCGCAGAAGCTGTTGAACACGCGGATGCAGCGGCTGCGCGACGAAGTGGCCTGACCTCAATATCGGGCCGCCCCTCTGCGGGCGGCCCGATCGCGTGACGCCATCGCATCAGGTACGGCATCGGGCTTGCACGGCGCCGGGCCACCATGTAAATGCACGATACCTTTCGCAATATGCATGAACCGCGCAGTCTCTCGTGGACGGGTCGCGAAAGGTACGGACCCGCCTTTGAAATGCGCCTTGATAAAAATGGAGACGACATGCCGCTTTATGAGCATGTGATGATCGCGCGTCAGGACCTGTCCAGCGCGCAAGCCGAAGGCCTTATCGAACATTTCGGCACTGTGCTGTCCGACAACGGCGGCACGCTCGTGGATAGCGAGTATTGGGGTGTCAAGACGATGGCCTACAAGATCAACAAGAACCGCAAGGGCCATTACGCCTTTCTGCGCACCGATGCCCCGGCATCCGCAGTGCAGGAAATGGAACGCCTGATGCGCCTGCATGAAGACGTCATGCGTGTGTTGACCATCAAGGTCGATGCCCACGAGACCGGCCCATCCGTGCAGATGCAAAAGCGCGAGGAACGTGGCGAACGCCGCGAGCGCCGCTGATCCATAGCCTGACGAAAGGACGATAAATCATGGCCACCAAACCATTTTTCCGCCGGCGCAAGGTTTGCCCCTTCTCGGGCGACAACGCACCCAAGATCGACTACAAGGACACGCGCCTGCTGCAGCGCTACGTTTCCGAGCGTGGCAAGATCGTGCCCTCGCGCATCACCGCCGTGTCGGCCAAGAAGCAGCGCGAGCTGTCGAAGGCGATCAAGCGCGCACGCTTCCTCGCCCTTCTGCCCTACGCCGTGAAATAAGGAGACGAGACAATGCAAGTTATCCTTCTGGAACGCGTGGCCAAGCTTGGCCAGATGGGCGAGGTCGTGGATGTCAAGCCGGGCTACGCGCGCAACTACCTGCTGCGTCAGGGCAAGGCGCTGTCTGCCTCGGCGCAGAACATCGCCGATTTCGAGGCGCGCAAGGTCCAACTGGAAGCCGAGAACCTCGAAAGCCGCAAGGAAGCCGAAGCGATGGCGCGGGAGCTGGACGGCAAGCAGTTCGTGCTGATTCGTCAGGCCTCCGACAACGGGTCGCTCTACGGCTCTGTCAGCACCCGTGACGCCGCCGATGCCGCCACCGCGAACGGTTTCACGCTCGATCGCAAGCAGGTCGCGCTGAGCCGCCCGATCAAGGAGCTGGGGCTGCATGACGTCATCGTCACGCTGCATCCCGAGGTCGAGGCGAAGATCGAGCTCAACGTGGCACGCACCGAGAACGAGGCCGAATTGCAGGCCACCGGCAAGACCATCCAGGACGCCGCCGCCGAGGAAGAGGAAGCCGCCGATTACGAGATCGCGGAACTTTTCGAGGATATCGGCGCCGCAGCCGAAGACGACGACAACCTGTCCGAGGTCATCGAGGACCCGGACACCAGGCGCCGTCAGGACGACGCCTGATCCGGGCGACCATCAAGGGAGCGACCGGGGCAGCAGCCTGCCTGGTCGCTCCGCACAGCAAAAGAGCAGATCGCTGCAAGACTGACAGGGACACACAAGCCCCTTGGAACTGAGGGACTTCACACATCAAGGTTTTTCGCGCTAAAGTTGCACGAGTTTATTTCGTGGCACTCGTCTCCACCTAGACGCACCTCGCCGCTCGTCAGTGACACATTTCGGGTTGGCGGCTTTGAAACCGGCATGACTGTTTACTGCGATAGGCGTTTGAATGGAACCGATCCAACCTGAGGATCCGAAGGATCACGAGACCCGGTTTCGCCGGTTCCTCGACGAGTTGCGCGAAAATTTTCAGCTTGATCATGCCGCATATGCGGGTGTCAATCCAATCAGCGGCAAGCAACACGCGCACATGACCTATGGGCCGGAGTGGTCTGCCCATTACATGCAGAACAAGTTCTACGAAATCGATCCGACGCTGCTCAAGGCGCGGCAATCGATTGCGCCCGTGGACTGGTCGCGTCTGGATCGCAGCCCAGAGTTTCAGACCGTGTTCCGCGACGCGCGTGAGTTCGGCATCAGCAATCGGGGCCTGACGGTTCCCGTGCATGGTCCTTATGGCGACATGGGCGGCCTGAGCGTGTTGCGGGACTGTTCGGATCGGGAATGGGAGTTGCTCATCCCCAAGATCGTCGGGGATCTGCAAGCGGCGGCGGTACATCTGCACGATACGGTCATCCAGTCCGATCCGCTGACCCGTCTCCTGCATGCGCCCAGCCTGTCCTCGCGGGAAAAGGAAATCCTGCAATGGATTGCCGCAGGAAAATCGCAGCAGGATATCGGTGACATTCTGCTGATCTCCCATCGGACCGTCGAAGTTCACCTGCGGTCGGCCCGGCAGAAACTGAATGCGCTGACCACACCGCAGGCTGTCGGACGAGCAATCAATCTAGGGTTGATCTTTCCTAGGTAAGTAGCGTACTGTAGTTGCAAGCCTAAAGCCAGAGTTGCATATATGTCGACTTTTCAACGTTTTCGAGCCTATTGTTAAGCTCGATTACGGGATTCCCCCAATAGTATCCGATCCGGTTTTGATCCACGTTGCTCTGGCATGTGGAACCGAACTCACGGAACACATCGGATTAAATGGGGAAAGCAAATGATCCTGGTTGTAGACGCTACCAACAAAGAAAAGTTCGGCCCTGTGCTGGACGACATGTTCAAACTGCGTGCGCGGGTGTTCGGCGATCGGCTCGGCTGGCAGGTTTCGGTTGAGAACGGGCAGGAACGCGACGTTTTCGACGATCTCAATCCATCCTACGCGATCGGCCTCGACGACGACGGCAATGTCGTATCCTGCGTGCGCGCCCTGCAGACCACCGGACCGCACATGCTGGCCGATGTCTTCGCGGATATCCTTGATGGCGAGCCGCCCCTGCGCAGTGCTTCGCTCTGGGAATCGACCCGCTTCTGCGTGGATACCAAGCGCCTTGGCCGCGGCCGCGACCGGCATTCCGTATCCTTCGCGACCTGCGAATTGATGATCGCATCGCTCGAAGCCGCGAAGCGTGCCGGCGTCGAGGACATCGTCACGGTGATCGATCCGATCATGGACCGCGTGCTCAAGCGGTCGGGCAACGCGCCTTACGATTATCTCGGCCAGACCACCGATATGGGAAAGACACCGGCGCTCGCGGCCCTCCTCGAC
>JAWLFT010000110.1:0-7581 GCA_041685435.1 Roseovarius sp. | reverse complement strand
CAGGCCCCCACCCACCGGCGCAGAAGCCAGTACCACTGTCCCGGCTTTTCGAGAACGCGTGCAGACAGGCTGTCATTGGCGGCCATCGTCATGGTGAGGGCATCCGTGTGGGGGATCGGTGCCTCGAACTCGACGTCGAACTCGGACCCCTCGGGGCGGCGCGTTCCGTAGGCGGGCACCATAAGGAGATCATACTTGAGCGCCAGCACCGCCGCCGAGGTGGATGTGAGGGCGGGATGGCCGAGGAACGGAACGGCGACACCCCCTGCGTATTTCTCGTCGAGCAGGATTGCCAGAAATCCGCCCTTGCGCAAGTAGCGCACCAGATCCGTCGTCCCTGCCCGCCCGGTCGCAAGAACTGGCCTGCCGCCATGCTCGATGCCGGCCAGAAAACCGCGCTGGTAAAAGCGGTTCTTCTGCGGTCGGTAGACCGCGCCGGTTTCCATTCCGCGGGCCTTGAGAACGGCGCGCACGGCATCCCACTGGCCGAAATGGCCGGACACGACGATCGCGCCCTTGCCCGCGGCATGGGCCCGCTCGAGCGCCGCCAGCCCCGGTCCCGACACGTGAAAGCGCTCCGGTCGGGTCTGGAACTCTTCGCTGTGGAGGATCTCGAACAGCGTCCGGCCCATGTTGCGGCCCATCTCGCGGCTCAGCGCCGCCCGCTGCGCGCGGGGCATGTCGGGGAAAACCCTCAGCACTTCCGCGTCGAACCTCCACCGTGCGGGTGGAAACCAGCGCATCGCAGCGCCGACCATCGCGCCGAACAGCCGCGCACGATGATCCACGCTGCGCAGGCGCGTCGCCGACAGCGCGGACCAGAGGGGAAGGTACTGGGCCCTGTGCCAGATCCAGGTGAAAAAACGCGATCTCATTAAGGTGATATGCGCGCAACGCGGCTTTGGACCAACAGTAAATCCCGGAACGGACCGTATATTTTTTTGATCACAGGCAGATGCGGGCCCGCCGTCCATGATCGACCTGCGCAAAGGTCCTCTTTGGGTGTACGTCCTCATTGGCGCCCAGCAGCAGGGTGTTGCTGCCCTTTTCCGGATATGTCCGTGCGGTCCATTTCCCTCGGGGGAATCCGGGGGGGTGTCAGGTTTCGCGCGGGTCCAGCGCATCGCGCAGGCCATCGCCGAGAAGATTGAACCCGAGCACCACCAGAAAGATCGCCGCGCCGGGCCATATCGCCATCCAGGGCGCCTGTTCCATGAAGTTCTTGGCGGTGTTGAGCATCGCGCCCCAGGACGGCGCGGGGGGTTGCTGGCCCAGCCCGAGAAAGGACAGGCTGGCCTCGGCGATGATCGCCGTGGCGACGG
This sequence comes from Roseovarius sp., assembly GCA_041685435.1. Taxonomy (GTDB): domain Bacteria; phylum Pseudomonadota; class Alphaproteobacteria; order Rhodobacterales; family Rhodobacteraceae; genus Roseovarius. The sequence goes on along the minus strand of JAWLFT010000110.1, from coordinate 6,259 downwards.
TCAGCGTGGCCTGAACGATGATCGGCGGGGCGATGTTGGGCAGGATGTAGCGCCAGAGCGTCGGCAGTTGTCCGACACCGGCGGCGCGCGCGCTTTCGACGTAATCCTCGGTCTTGACCGCCAGCGTCTGGCCGCGCGCCAGTCGAATGAACACCGGTGTGGCCGAAAGCCCGATGGCGATCATCGCATTGGTCAGCGAGGGACCCAGAAACGCCGCGAAGGCGATCGCGAGGATCAGGAAAGGGACGGCCAGCAGCGCCTCGGTGATGCGCGAGATGGTGGCGTCGGTCCAGCCGCCGCGCCAGCCGGCGATCACCCCCAGCGGCACGCCCACGCAAACGGCGATCACCACAGAGACCACGCCGGCAAAGAGCGATGCCTGAGCGCCCCAGATCATGCGCGACAGCAGGTCGCGCCCGTTATGGTCGGTCCCCAGGGGATGCGCCAGCGACGGCGGCAGGCGGATGGCCCCCCAATCGGTCTCGGCGTATCCGGGGATCGGCAGGACCGGGGCGAGGATGGCCAGCACCAGAAACACGACGACCAGCGTCCCGCCAAAGAGCGCGGCGGGGCGGGTGCGCAGCTTGCCCCAGACCCGGCTGCGGCGCCGTTCGGCTCGTGGTGCGACGGGGCCGGCCCTGTCGATCGGGGAGGACATGCTCATGGCGTGTACCTCAATCGCGGGTTGAGAACGATGTAGAGGGTGTCGGCCAGTATGTTCATGCAGATGAACCCGATCGAGGTGACCAGCACGATGCCCTGCACCACCGCGTAATCGCGGTTGAAGACGGCATCGACGACCAGCTTGCCGAAACCCGGTATCGAGAAGATCTGCTCGGTCAGCACGGCCCCGGCCAGCAATTCGCCGAACAGCAGCGCCGAGACGGTCACCACCGGCACGAGCGCGTTGCGCAACGCATGCTTGAGGATCACGACACGCTCGCGCAGCCCCTTGGCGCGGGCGGTCCGGACGTAATCGGATTTCAGCACTGTCAGCATGGCGCTGCGGGTGTGGCGCATCAGCGTCGCGGCCAGCGCCGTGCCGAGCACGAAGGCCGGCATCAGCATCGTCTCGATCGACCGGACGGGATCGACCGAGAAGGCCCTGTAGCCCGAGGCGGGCAGCCAGCCGAGATTGACCGACACCAGCAGGATCAGCAGGATACCCAGCCAGAAATTCGGGATAGACAGCCCCGAAAGGGCGGTGAAATTGGCAATGTAGTCCAGCCATGTGCCCTTGCGGACTGCCGACAGGATGCCCATCGGAATCCCGATACCCACCGCAAAGATCAGCGCCATGACCGCAAGCTGGAATGTCACCGGCAGCTTGGCCAGCATCAGCTCGGTCACCGGCTGATTGGTGCGCAGCGAGATCCCGAGATCGCCGCGCAGGGCGTTTCCGGCCCAATGGGCGTATTGCACCACCAGCGGATCGTCGAGCCGGTAAAGCTCGCGCAGCGCCGCCAGCGTTTCGGGGTCGCGGTCCTCTCCGGCCAGTGCCAGCACCGGATCGCCCGGCAGAAGCTTTTGCAACATGAACACGAAGACCGAGATCACGAAGATCGTCGGAATCGCGATCAGCACTCTGCGTCCGATGAAGCTCAGCATGAACAGCCTCTCCGCGTATGGCCTCTGGATCCCCGGCGCCCTTTGGCGGGCGCCGGGGATGACGGTTCAATCCGTGGCGCGCATGCCCTCGAGACGGATCATCCCGTCAGGATAGGCGACGAAGCCCTCGATCCTGGCATCCATCGCCCAGATCCAGCTGGGGTGATAGAGATAGATCAGCGGCAGTTCCTCATTGAGGATTTCGCGCGCGGCATCATAGTTCTCCTTGCGCACATCGAACTCGTTGGAGGCACGGGCGGCATCCAGATACTCGTCGACCTGAGGATCGCAGAACCCTGAATCGTTGATCCCGCCATCGCAATGCACGAAGGGGTGCAGGTTGCCGTCGGGATCCACACGGCCCGACCAGCCAACCTGGCTGCCCTGATAGGCCCCGGCGGACTGGTCCTGCAGCATCGACGCGAATTCCTTGGCTTGGATCGAGATGTTGATCCCGGCCTCGGAGGCCATCGACTGGACAACCTCCATCACCTGCGTCTGGACGGGGTTGTTGGCGACCTGGATGGTGATGTCCACGCCGTCGGGATAGCCGGCCTCGGCAAGCAGCGCGCGCGCCGCCTCGATGTCACGCTTGGGCACCGGAAAGCGCTCGTCGTACCATTGCGAACTGGGCGCCACGTGCTGGTTGCCCGGCTCGAATGCCCCGTTGAAGACCACTTCGTTGATCGCACCGCGGTCGATCGACAGATGCAGCGCCCGGCGCAGCCGCGCATCCTCGGCAAAGGGGTTGTCCTCCGCGCCCTCGCCGTTGCCGACATTCATCGTGATGCCCTGGTAGCCAAGCGCGACCACATCCATGACGGTCAGATCGGGATCATCCTGCGCGCTGGCCACATCGGTCGCCGACAGCCGCTCCAGCATGTCCAGATCGCCGGCCCGCAGATTGGCGAGCCGCACGGTGGTATCCGGGATCGGCAGGAACACGACCGTGTCGAAATGGATCTCATCGGCGTTCCAGTAATCGGCAAAGCGTTTCAGCTCGATCCGGTCCTGCTGCACCCTCTCGACAAAGCTGAACGGCCCCGAGCAGACCGGGTTCGACCCGAAATCGGCGCCCATTTCCGCGGTCGCCGTGGGCGACAGCATCATGCCGGGCCGGTCGGCCAGTTGCGCCATCAGCGTGGCGTCGGGCTGGCTCAGGTCGATGCGGATCGTGAGATCGTCGACAACCTCGGTACCGGTCACCGATCCGATTTCCGATTTGCGGCGGCTTTCGTCCAATGTGAGGCTTCGGTCGATGTTGTCGGCCACTGCTTGCGCATCGAAGGCTGTGCCGTCATGGAACACGACGCCCTCGCGCAGGGTCATGGTCAGCTGGGTCTCGTCGTCGGACCAGCTCCAGTCGGTGGCCAGTTGCGGGACGATATCCAGATCGGGTGTGATATCGACCAGCTTGTCGCACAGCGATGTGTAGACGATCCGCCCGACGAATGTGCGCGACTGGTCAGGGTCGAGCACGTCGGCATCATCCTGCAGACCGATGCGCAACTCCTGCGCCTGCAGCCCGCTCGACAGGACCGCGATCGCTGCGGTCGTCACAAGTGTTCGTTTGAATTCCATCGGTTCTCAGACCTCCTGGTTGGATTGTTTCTCGCGGCCCGTTCGGGGGGCTTCTTCTGGTTGATCGGAACGTGCCGGCGCCGGTGCCGCGCTGCGGTCGCGATAAAGCGCAAAGCGGCGTTCGACATGGGCGGCGCGCGGCGGTGGCGTGGCGATCCCCGCGCTTGCGGGCAGCACCTCGAAATGATGGCAGGCGACCTTGCGGCCGCCGCCCGCGTCCCGCAGCTTCGGGCTTTCGACCGCGCAGCGCGCATCCGCATGCGGGCAGCGCGTGTGAAAGCGACAGCCCGGTGGCGGCGCCGACGGGCTTGGGATATCGCCCTTCAGCGCCGGCGGCGCAGTTCCGCGCAGTTGCGGATCGGGCGCCGGGATCGCCGCCAGAAGTGCGCGGGAATAGGGGTGAAGCGGGGCGGCGAAGAACGCTTCTGTCGGGCCGGTCTCGATCATCTCGCCCAGATACATCACACCGACCCGGTCGCTGATGTGCCGCACCACGGCCAGATCATGCGCGATGATGACAAGGCTCAGACCGAATTCGTCCTTGAGATCCTCCAGCAGGTTGATCACCTGCGCCTGCACCGACACGTCCAGCGCCGACACCGGCTCGTCGCCGATCAGCACCTTGGGCCGCGTCGCCAGCGACCGCGCGATCCCGATGCGCTGGCGCTGACCGCCCGAGAACTCGTGCGGATAGCGGTCCGCAAATTCCGGGCGCAGCCCGACCCGGGTCAGCAGACGAAAGGCCTCTTCGCGCCGCGCCGCGCGGGACCCCATGCCGTGGGCGCGCATCGGCTCTTCGATCAGGGCGGCCACCGTCATGCGCGGGTTCAGCGACGAGAACGGATCCTGAAACACGAATTGCAGATCCCGGCGCAGCGCGCGCATCGCCTTTTCCGGCAGGCTCGCGATGTCCTGCCCGTTATAGATCACCGAGCCTTCGGTCGGGTCCAGCAGCCGGATCAGCAGACGCGCAAGGGTGGATTTTCCACAGCCGGATTCCCCGACGATCGAGAACGTCTCGCCGCGCCGGATATCAAGGTCGATGCCGTCCACGGCACGCACGACGGTGGGCGCGCCGAAAAGCGGGCTGGCGGTCGTGAAGTGCTTGCGCAGGGTCTTGGCCTGCAGGACCAGATCCGTCATGACGCCGCCCGTTCCGGGACGGTGTCCTCGAGCGGGGCGAAATGGCACGCGACCCGGTGGCCTGTGTCGATCTTGCGCAGGGCGGGCACCTCGGCGCAGACCGGGGCCGCGAACGGGCAGCGTTCGGCGAAACGGCATCCGGTCGGCATCGCTTCGGGGGTCGGCACAAGCCCCGAGATCGTGACCAGCCGCCCGCCCGCTGCGCGCGCACCCAGTCCGGGCAGCGAACCGATCAATCCGATCGTGTAGGGATGCTGCGGGTCCTCGAACAGCGCGCCGACAGGACCGGATTCGACAACGCGCCCGGCATACATGACCGCCACCTTGTCCGCGACTTCGGCGACGACGCCCAGATCATGCGTGATAAGGATCATCGCCGTGCCGGTTTCCTGCTGCAGATCGCGCACCAGATGCAGCACCTGCGCCTGGATCGTCACATCAAGGGCGGTCGTGGGCTCGTCCGCGATCAGCACCGACGGATCGTTGGCAAGCGCCATCGCGATCATCACGCGCTGACGCATGCCGCCCGACAACTGGTGCAGATAGGCGTCCAGCCGGGTCTCGGCTGCCGGAATGCCCACCTTCCGCAGCATCTCCAGCGCCTTCTGCCGCGCCTCGCCGCGGGTGACGCGGCGGTGACGCCGCACCGCTTCGGCGATCTGCTCGCCCACCGGGAAGGCCGGGTTCAACGCCGTCATCGGCTCCTGAAAGATCATCGCCAGCCGGTCACCCCGCAATTCCGACATCTGCTCGTTCGACAACTCCAGCAGGTTCTGCCCGTCAAATCGGATTTCGCCCGCGACCACGTTGACCGGCGGCGTCGGCAACAACCCCATCAGGGCCAGCGCGGTCAGGGATTTGCCGCAGCCCGATTCGCCGACGATGCACAAGGTCTCGCCCGGCGCGACCGACAGGCTGACATCGTCCACGAGGTTCGAGCCGCCCGAGCCGATGCGGATCGACAGGCCCCGCACCTCCAGAAGGGGGGACTCACCCGGCACGCGTCACCTCCGTGCGATCCTGTTTCAGGATATTTTCCGTCAGCGTCTGCAGATGCGTGTGCATCTCCGTCTCGGCGGCCTTCGCATCGCGCGCGGCAATCGCGGCCACGATGGCACTGTGCTGGCGGCTGTAGGTGGCAACAAGCGGCACCGATCGCGCCCGCTCGCGCAGGCCCCGCCACCCGTTGTCCCGGCGCACCTCCTCGAAGATCTCGCACAGACCGAACAGCAGCCTGTTTCCGGCCGCCTGACCGATCATCCGGTGCAGCGCCTCGTCCCACAATTCGCGCGCATCATCGTCCCCGGCATTGTCAATCCGGGCGCACAACTCGTGCATGCGCTCTATCTGCGCGCGGGTGGCACGCAACGCCGCCAGCCCCGCAAGGTGCGGCTCCAGCAGCGCGCGCGCCTCACACATCTCGACCGGATTGGTTTGGTCCACCAGCGAACTGACCGTGGAATGTGCCTCTCTGGGGGCGCTGCCAAGGAACGTCCCCTTGCCCTGCTTGCGCCATATCAGGCCCTCGGATTCCAGAACCTCCAGCGCCCTGCGAACCGCGCGCCGCCCCACGCCAAACCGCACCGACAGATCGCGCTCCGTCGGCAGACGCCCATCAGCGGCGCCAAGCCCCTCCAGCCTGTCGCGCAAGATCGAAAGCACCCGACTGGAGTTTTCGGATCCGGCCGGGTCGGGATCATTCTCGGGGTTCTGAACCATTTCGTCATTGGTTCATATTTGGTCAGCATAATCAATCAAAAACTTCGGATACCCGCAAAAGGCGCGCGGCTCTGGCCGAGCCGATGGCTGTCGCCGTCCATCAGGGGATCGTCACCTGATTGGGCCAGCCGGTCGCGGCAACATCTCCGTACCGGCCCCGCCAGACTCGCAACCCAGCCAGGCTTGCACACCGCGCTGCAACCTGAAG
>JAWLFT010000031.1:15743-29785 GCA_041685435.1 Roseovarius sp. | reverse complement strand
CGGCCAGATGCAGCGCCGCCGAAAGCCCCGTGAACCCTGCGCCGATGATTGCCACGTCGCAGGTCATCGCGCCTTTGGCGGGCGGATGATCAAGCGGCGGGACCGTCTTGGTCCAGAAGCAGCGGGCGCGCGGGCCGCTCCCGTAGGCATGCGCGGGATAGATGCGGCTCATGTCTTTACGGCCGCGCGTTCGTCGGCTTGCTGGATGAGGCTGGCGCGCTTGGTGATCAGCGAGGCGGCGATCACGCCCACGGCGACGATGCCGATCAGGATCGTCGAAAGCGCATTGATCTCGGGGCTGACACCCAACCGGATCGAGGACCATATCTTGATCGGCAGCGTTGTGGCCGACGGCCCCGAGGTGAAGGACGCGATCACCAGATCGTCGAGCGACAGGGTAAAGGCCAGCAACCAGCCCGAAATCACCGCCGGAGAGATGAGCGGCAGTGTGACAAGCCGGAACGCCTCGAAGGACGAACACCCCAGATCGCGCGCCGCCTCTTCGAGCGACATGTCGAAGCTGACCAGCCGTGACGACACGACCACGGACACGAAGCACATCGAAAACGTGGTATGGGCCAGGGTAATCGTCAGGATCCCGCGATCCAGTCCGATCCCGATGAAAAGCAGCAGCAGCGACAGCCCGGTGATCACCTCGGGCATCACCAGCGGTGCATAGATCATCCCCGAAAAGAGCGTGCGCCCCGGAAACCGCCCGGCCCGGACCAGCACCAGCGCCGCCATCGTGCCCAGCACGGTGGCTATGGTCGAGGACATGACCGCGACCTGAAGTGTCACCCAGGCCGCATCGAGAAAGGCTTCGTTCCGGATCAGGGTGCTGTACCAGCGGGTCGAGAACCCGCCCCAGACCGTGACCAGTTGCGACACGTTGAAGCTGTAGACGATCAGGATGATCATCGGCAGATACAGGAAGGCGAAGCCGAGCGTCAGCGAGGTCGCGTTGAACCATGTCACGCGTCTCATGCGCAACGCCTCCGGGTTCCTATTTCTTCGAAAGAAATCGGATCGAAATCCGTGACGGATTTCGGTTGCGACGGGACTTTCATCGCTCGGCCTCCCGCTGCTTTTCCACGTTGCGCTGAAACAGCACGATCGGGATGACGATGATCGACAGCAGGACGATGGCCACCGCGCTCGCCACGGGCCAGTCGCGATTGTTGAAGAACTCTTCCCACAGAACCTTGCCGATCATCAGCGTTTCCGAACCGCCGAGCAGGGACGGGATGACGAATTCTCCGACAGTCGGGATGAAGACAAGAAAGCAGCCCGCGACGATACCCGATTTCGAAAGTGGCACGGTGATCAGCCAGAACGCCTTGATCCGCGAACAGCCCAGATCCTCGGCCGCTTCCAGAAGAGAGCCGTCCATGCGCTCCAGCGTGGCATAGATCGGCAGGATCATGAACGGCATGTAGGTGTAGACGATCCCGATATAGACGGCCGTGTTGGTATTCAGGATGACCAGCGGCGACGAGATCACCCCGAGGCCCAGCAAAATCTGGTTGAGGTAGCCTTCGGTCGACAGGATCCCCATCCATGAATAGACGCGGATCAGGAACGAGGTCCAGAAGGGCAGGATCACCAGCATCATCAGCGTCGGCCGCCAGTGATCCGGCGCACTGGCCATCGCGTAGGCGATCGGATACCCGACCAGCAGCGTGAGCAGCGTCGCGATCACCGCGATCCGCACCGAGGACAGATAGGCCTTCCAGTAGAGATCGTCCGTGGTCAGAAAGACGTAATTGGCGAAATCAAGCTCTGCGACGAAGTCCTTGAGGCCCTGCCAGCCCTCCGATAGGTCGAGCGTCGGCGTGTAGGGCGGTATGGCCAGCGCAATGTCCGAAAGCGATATCTTGAACACGATCAGGAACGGCACCAGAAACAGCGCCAGCAGCCACAGGAAGGGCACGAGTATGAGCGCCGCACGCCTCATTCGGTCAGCACCACGCCGGCGGTCTCGCGAAAGCTGATCCAGACCGTGTCGTCCCAGGTGATGTCACGCTGCGCGATGCGGCGCGTGTTGGCCATCTGTACCTTCGCCATCACGCCGCCCGCCAGTTCGACATGATAGGTGGACAGGTTGCCGAGATAGGCGATGTCGAGCACCTTGCCCTGCAGCGCGTTGGCGGCCTCGGGCCGGGTCTTGGAAATCGCCAGCTTCTCGGGACGCAGCGCGAGGGTGACGCGCCGCCCGTCAAGCGCCGGATCGCCGTTGCTGGCAATCAGCGGCGGCTGCCCGTCGGCCCAGTCCATGGTAATTCCGCCCGGTTCCGTCCGGTCTTGTCTCGTGGCGGGCGCAAGGGTCTCGGACTTCGGCAGTTCGGCGAGGGCCTCTTGGCGCGGCCTGATGAAGTATTTCAGGAATCGATCATGAAGCCGCTTGCCCTGATCAATGGCTTGGGCCGTGCGTGCGGATGATGCGGCGGCGTGCAGTGCGGGGCCGTCGGTCTTCGTGCCGGCGGATGCCGGTGTCTCGGGTTGCGTGACCGGGTCCGGTTTGGAGTCGCGCGCCTTGGCAATGCCCTCGAACAGGTTCACGTCGCCGATGAAATCAGCGACATAGCGTGAGGCCGGGTCTTCATAGATGACGCGCGGCGTGTCGGCCTGGATGATGCGGCCGGTATCCATGACCGCCACGCGGCTGGCCACCGTCATCGCCTCTTCCTGATCGTGGGTCACGATCACGAAGGTGGTGCCGGTCTTTTCCTGGATATCCATCAACTCGAACTGCGTGGCCTGCCGCAACTTGGCATCGAGAGCCCCCATGGGTTCGTCGAGCAACAAAAGTTTCGGGGCTTTGGCAAGCGAGCGCGCAAGCGCGACACGCTGCCGCTGGCCGCCCGAGATCTGATGCGGCTTGCGTTTTGCGAATTGCTCCAGCCGGGTCAGCTTGAGCATCTCGTCGACACGCGCCTCGATTTCGAGCTTCGGCATGCCGTCACGCTTCAGCCCGAAGGCGATATTGTCCCAGACCGTCAGATGTGGGAACAGTGCATAGGACTGGAACATCATGTTGACCGCGCGCTTGTTGGGCGGGATCGGGGCGATGTCCTGACCGTTCAGCAGGATGCTGCCCTCGGTCGGGGTCTCGAAGCCGGCGAGCATGCGCATCATGGTGGTCTTGCCACAGCCCGACGGCCCGAGCAGGGCGAAGAATTCCTTCTCGTAGATGTCAAAGCTCTGATCGTCGATCGCCACGAAGTCACCGAACCGCTTGGTGACATTCCTGAACTGGATGAGCGGCGTGGCGTCCGGATCGTTCCACGGCTCGAAAACGGTTTGTGACATCCCTGTCCCCGGCTGGATTGATTGACCCCGCGCAGGGTGAAGGCCCTGCGCGGGGAGGCATGTCATCGTTTCAGGTGCCTGACTTGATCTTGGTCCAGAGCCGGGTCACGGTACGCTGTACGCGCGCCGGGTAGGGCCTCGTGGTGAAGAGGTTGTCGAGCGCCTCTTGCGACGGATAGATCGCCGGATCTCCGATCACGTCCTCGTTGAGGTCCTCCTGGCTCGCCTTGTTTCCATTTGCGAAGTAGACATAGTTCGACGCGGCCGCCATGTTCTCGGCATCCATGATGAAATTCAGGAATTCGTGCGCGCCTTCGGGGTTGGGCGCATCGACCGGGATCGCCATCTGGTCGAACCACATCTGCGCGCCTTCCTTGGGCGCATTGTAGACGATTTCCACGCCGCCGTCGGCCTCGGCCGCCCGATCGCGGGCCTGCAGGATGTCGCCGGACCAGCCCACCGCCACGCAGATATTCCCGTTGGCCAGTGCGTTGATGTATTCCGAACTGTGGAATTTCTGGATATGCTGGCGCACTGGCATGAGAACATCCTCGGCCTTTGCGATCACCTCGGGGTCGTGGCTATCGGGATCCTCACCGATATATTTAAGCGCCATCGGGATCATCTCTGCAGGAGCGTCGAGGAAATGCACGCCGCACTCGGCCAGTTTTTCCATGTTTTCGGGGTTGAGCACCAGTTCGAGGCTGTCAAGCGGGGCATCCTCGCCAAGCGCCTCCTGCACCTTTCCGACATTGGCGCCAATTCCCGTGGTGCCCCACATGTAGTTGATCGAATAGGCGTTGTCGGGGTCATATTGCTCCGTGCGCTCGGTGACCACGTCCCACATGTTTTTTAGATTGGGCAGCTTCGACTTGTCAAGCTTCTGAAACGCGCCGGCGCTGATCTGGCGCTGAAGGAAGGTTCCGCTCGGCACCACGACGTCGTAGCCCGATCCGCCGGACAGCATCTTTGTCTCGAGCAATTCGTTGCTGTCGAAGACGTCGTAGATCAGATCGAGACCGGTCTCCTCCTCGAACTTGTCGATCAGATCCTCGTCGATGTAATCGGACCAGTTATAGACCCGCACCTCCTGTGCGGTGGCGGCAAAGGCCCCGAGGGCGAGGGTCGCGGTGGCGGTCAGCATCGTGTAACGCATGATGGTCTCCCGTTGGGTCGGTTTGTTATCTTCTCCGGATGTGATCAAACATTTCGGCGACTGGCAACATGGTAATGGTTTCACGCAGCCGTTAAATTGCCAAGTGTCAAGATGGAAACCCCGAAACGAGGGACGCGCCTCATGCCCCTGACCGCCCAGAATGTGACCATGCCGGACCCTGCCGCCGCGCGCCTTCCGGCGCATGAGCTGATCTACAGGCGATTGCGCGCGCTCGTCCTCTTCGGTGATCTGGCCCCGGGGCAGGCGGTGACCATTCAGGGCCTGTCCGACAGGCTGAAGGCCGGGATGACGCCGGTACGCGAGGCGATTCGCCGCCTGATCGCCGAGGGTGCGCTTGAATTTCAGGGCAACAGACGGGTCAGCGTGCCACTGCTGACAGTGGCTCATGTCGACGAGTTGATCATGGCGCGGCAGTGGCTTGACCCGTGCCTGACCGTGCGTGCGACAGCGCGCGCGATGGCCGAGGATCTTGCCCGGCTCCGGGCGCTTGATGATGCGCTCGACCGGGCCATCGCGCAGGGCGATCTGCGCGCATATCTGGAAATGAATTACCGTTTTCACAGCAGTATTTACGGGCTTGCCGACGCCCCGATCCTGGCAAATGTGGCGGACGGGCTGTGGTTGCGCTTCGGGCCGTCCCTGCGCGTCGTCTGTGCGCAGATCGGGACCCGCAACCTGCCCGACAAGCACAAGGACCTGCTCGCCGCAATGGCCGCCGGAAACGCCGCGGCGGCCGCCACGGCCATCCGCGAGGACGTCACTCAAGGTATGGAACAGGTCCGCCAGTCCTTCACGACGACGCGTGATTCGATTGACAGCGAATAATTTGATCATATTGTGCGCCGCACCGCCGAGCGCCCGGTCCGGGCCGCCCATCCGTGAAAGGCACCGCCATGACAATGATCACCAACCACATGCCGACCGCCGAGCTTCAGGCGCTTGACGCGGCCCATCACATGCACCCGTTCACCCATGGCGACGCGCTCGCCACCAAAGGCGCGCGCATCATCACCCGCGCCCGTGGCGTTACGCTAACCGACAGCGACGGCAACGAGATGCTGGATGCCATGGGCGGTCTCTGGTGCGTCAATATCGGGTACGGGCGCGAGGAACTGGCCGAGGCGGCATCGCGCCAGATGCGCGAACTGCCCTATTACAACACCTTTTTCCAGACCAGCCACGTCCCCGCAATTGCCCTGTCGGCAAAGCTGGCCGAACTGGCGCCCGGCGATCTCAACCATGTGTTCTTCGCCGGGTCCGGGTCCGAGGCGAATGACACCAATATCCGCATGGTGCGCACCTATTGGGCGCAGATGGGCGAGCCCGAGCGCACCGTCATCATCAGCCGCAAAAACGCCTATCACGGCTCCTCCGTCGGCAGCGGCAGCCTTGGCGGGATGACCGGCATGCACGCGCAGGGCGGCATGCCCATCCCCGACATCCACCATATCGACCAACCCAACTGGTACGGCGAGGGCGGCGACACCGACCCCGAGAGTTTCGGGCTCGAGCGCGCCCGACAGCTTGAGGCCAAGATCGAAGAGCTTGGCGCGCACCGCGTGGCCGCCTTCATCGCCGAGCCCGTGCAGGGCGCGGGCGGGGTGATCGTGCCGCCCGACAGCTACTGGCCGGAAATCCAGAAGATCTGCGACAAATACGGCATCCTGCTGATCGCCGACGAGGTGATATGCGGTTTCGGGCGCACCGGCAACTGGTTCGGCAGCCAGACCTATGGCATAAATCCCGATATCATGACGATCGCCAAGGGGCTGAGTTCCGGCTACGCGCCAATCGGTGGCTCGATCGTGTCCGACAAGATAGCAAAGGTTATGAACGCCTGCGAGTTCAATCACGGCTACACCTATTCCGGCCACCCGGTCTCCTGTGCGGTGGCGCTGGAAAACCTTCGGATCCTCGAAGAGGAACGCATCATCACGCGCGTGGCCGAGGAAACCGCACCCTACCTCAAGGAAAAGTGGCAGAGCCTCGCGGCGCACCCGCTCGTTGGCGATGCGCAGATCATCGGCATGATGGGGGCGCTCGCGCTGACACCGCACAAGGCGAGCCGCGCAAAGTTTGCCTCGACCCCCGGCACGGTCGGCTATATCTGCCGCGAGCGGTGTTTTGCGAACAATCTCGTGATGCGCCATGTGGGCGACCGCATGATCATCTCGCCACCGCTGGTGATCACCAAGGCCGAGATCGACACGCTCATCGACCGCGCGTGGATGTCGCTCGATCAGGCGGCCACGCAGATCCGCGACGAAGGGTTGATGCAGGCCGCCGCGTGAAGAGTTGGGAGGGGCCGGCCCCTCACAACTCTCCGGGATATTTGACGCCAGAAGACACAGCCGCGTCCGTTTTCTTCTGGCCAAAAATATCCCCGCCGGAGGCTCCCGCAGGTGACGGCTTGCACGCCGTCTCAGTTCTTGATGAACATCTTTCGGGGGCGGTTGCAGAAGGTCTCGGCGGACCCTGTGTCCTTGATGAGGATCGACTCGGTGATCTCGAGCCCCCAGTTCGACATCCACAGCCCCGGCATGAAGTGGAAGGTCATCCCCGGCTCCAGCACCGTTTCATCCTCGGCGCGCAGGCTGATCGTGCGCTCGCCCCAGTCGGGCGGGTAACTGAGGCCGATGGGGTAGCCGCAGCGCGCGCCGCGCTCGATGCCGGCGCGCTCCAGGGGCGCGGCCAGCGCATTGGCCACGTCGCAAGCGCGATTGCCCGCCTGAGCAGTCTCGAGCCCCGCCTCCAGCCCCTCGACCAGCGCGGTTTCCGCGTCGAGCAGGAATTGCGGCGGTTTGCCCAGAAAGAGCGTGCGGCAGAACGGCGCGTGATAGCGCCGGTAGCAGCCCGAGATCTCGAAGAACGTCGCCTCGCCGCTGGTGAATTCGCGCCCGTTCCATGTCAGGTGCGGGGCGGCAGCATCCGACCCGGACGGCAGGAGCGGCACGATGGCCGGGTAATCGCCCCATGCCCCCTCGACGCCGCGGATCGCATCGCGGAATATCTCGGCCACGATCTCGTTCTTGGGGATGCCCGGCTCGACCCGCTCCATCAGCCCGTCGCTGATTTTTTCCGAGATCAGGGCGGCCTTGCGCATGAAGGCAAGCTCTTCCTCGGATTTGACCGCACGCTGCCAGTTCACCAGCGCGGTGACATCGATGAACGTCGCCTCGGGCAGTTCGGTGCGCAGCACGTCCATCGCCTTGGCCGAGAAATAGTAGTTGTCCATCTCGACGCCGATGCGCTTATCGGCGAGCCCCATCCCGGTGAGGCGTTCAGAGAGATCCTGCATCGGGTGACGCTCGGTGGATTGCACGTAATTGTCTGGATAGCCGATCACCCGGTCATCGGTCATCCAGACGGTGCGCACGCCCCCATTGGCATCCTGATTGCGGCCCCACCAGATCGGATCGGCCTCGGGCAGGACGATGACGCCCTGATGCACGTAAAAAGACCAGCCGTCATATCCCGTCAGCCAGTGCTGGTTCGAGGGATCCGTGACAAACAGCACGTCGAGATCGCGCGCGGCCATGGCGTCGCGGGTCTTGGCGAGCCGCCGCTGAAATTCCTGGTCCGAGAAGGGAAGGTCTTTTTCGATCATTGAGATATCCATCGATTTGTTCCGGCCTGATTACAGGCAACTGCCGCAGCCTGCCCCAAGAAATGCGGCGGGTCACGTGGTTTTCTCGTTCCACGCCGCCACACAAAGGCCACAGAGTTGACGCTCGCCCGGTCAGGGCGCAGATTGCGCGCATATCTCGGAAGGAGACAGCGATGCAGCCCGTTCTGGCCGATGTTCATGCCGCCGCCAAGGTGATCTCCGGCTTCGCCGACCACACGCCGCTGATTCCGTCGCTGCACATGCAGGAGGTCTGCGGGCATGAGTTCCTGCTGAAGCTCGAAAACATGCAAGCCATCGGGGCGTTCAAGCTGCGCGGTGCGCTCAATGCCGTGGCCGGGATCCGAGAGGCTGCGGGCGTGACCTGCTGTTCGACGGGCAATCACGGGCGCGGGGTGGCCTATGCGGCACGCGCACGCGGGATCCGGTCGGTGATCTGCATGTCCGAACTTGTGCCGCAAGCCAAGGTCGACGGCATTCGCGCCCTCGGGGCCGAGGCACGCATCATCGGTCGCAGTCAGGACGCGGCGCAGGCCGAGGCCGCGCGGCTGGTGGCCGAGGAGGGCCTGTGGGACATCTCGCCCTTCGACGACCCGGCTGTGATTGCCGGGCAGGGCACTATCGGGCTCGAAATCATGGCGGCGCGTCCGGATGTCGAGACGCTGCTGGTGCCGCTGTCGGGGGGCGGGCTGGCTGCCGGGGTGGCGATGGCCGCCAAGGCGATCAAGCCCGCCTGCCGCGTCGTGGGGATCAGCATGGATCGGGGTGCGGCGATGTACGAGAGCCTGCGCGCGGGCCACCCCGTCGCGGTCGAGGAGGTGGCGAGCCTTGCCGACAGCCTCGGCGGCGGGATAGGGATGAAGAACCGTCTGACCTTCGCGATGTGCCGCGATCTGCTGGACGAGGTGGTGCTGGTCTCTGAAGAAGAGATCTACCACGCGATGCAGGTGCTGTATTACGAGGACCGGATCGTGGCCGAGGGGGCTTGCGTCGTGGGGCTTGCGGCCGTGCTGAACGGCAAAGTCGCCCCGACCGGCCCGACCGCGACCATCATCACCGGGCGCAATCTGGACATGGGGATGTTCACCCGCGTCGTGACCGGGCAGGACGTGCATCTGGGCGACAGGGTGATAGAGGGGCAGTATTATGGCGCATGACATCCGGATCGTGACCGAGGCGGAGCTGCGCGGGGCGGTGGATCTCGACCTCGAAACGGTTCACGTGATCGAACAGGCCTTCGCGAAACTGTCCGAGGGCGGCGTGGTGATGCCGCCGGTCATGTCGATGGACCTGGCCGAGGCGCATGGCGAGGTGGACGTGAAGACGGCCTATGTTCCGGGTTTTTCTGGCTTTGCGATCAAGGTCAGCCCGGGCTTTTTCGACAATCCCAAGCTGGGCCTGTCCAGCCTCAACGGGCTGATGATCCAGTTCTCCGCAAGGACCGGTCTGGTCGAAGCGGTGTTTCTCGACAATGGCTATCTGACCGACCTGCGCACGGCGGCGGCAGGCGCGGTCGCGGCAAGGTACCTGGCCCCGGACGTGGTCCAAACCGCAGGGGTGATCGGGACAGGTGTGCAAGCGCGGCTGCAGGCGAGGGCGGCCCATATGGTGCGGCCCTATCAGCGGCTGCTGATCTGGGGGCGCGATGCCGACAAGGCGCGGGCCTGTGCGGACGATCTGGCGCGCGATCTGGCCTGCGACGTGCAGATTGCGGTGCAGATCGCCGATCTGGTGCGCGACAGCCAGCTTGTGATCACCACGACGCCCGCGCGGCAGCCGGTGATCGAGGCGGACTGGCTGCATTCCGGTTTGCATATCACCGCCATGGGATCGGATCAGGCCGGCAAGAACGAGATCGATCCCGAGGCCCTGATCCGCGCTGATCTCTATGTGGCCGACAGCGCCGCGCAGGTGAAAACCCTGGGCGAGCTGCGCGCCGCCATTGCCGCCGGGCTTTGGGACAAGGGGGCGCCCGTGGAGTTGGGGGGCGTTGTTCGGGGGCGCGCGCAGGGACGTACAGCCACCGAGGAGATCACGATCTGCGATCTGACCGGCACCGGCGTGCAGGACACCGCGATCGCCACCCATGTGATGCAGCGGCTGGCGGGGCGGAGCGACGTGGGCACGGTGACCCGCGCATGAAGCTTGACAAGCGCGACCTCGACATCCTGCGGGTGCTGGCCGATGAGGGGCGCATCAGCAAGGCCGATCTCGCGACACGCGTGGGTCTGTCGGCCAGCCCCTGCTGGGAGCGACTGCGCCGGCTGGAAGAGGCCGGGCTGATCGAGGGCTACAACGCGCGGATTGCGCTGAAGAAACTGGGACCGTTCGTGACGGTCTTCGTGGCGGTCGAACTGGCCGATCACACGCCGGCGAAATTTCAGGCCTTCGAGGAGAGCGTGCAACGCTATGGCGAGGTCACGGCCTGCTGGGCTTTGGGCGGTGGTTTCGATTATCTCATGCAGATCGTGACGCGGGATATCGACGCCTATCAGCGGCTGATCGACCGGATGCTGGAGGCGCGGATCGGCCTTGCGCGGTACTTCACCTATATCGTGACCAAGCCCGTCAAGTCACCGCGCCTGCCGCCGCTGGAGATGTTCTTTGACTGAATCGTCTGAAATATCCGGTCTTTACAGATGAAAAATCTGCAATAGTCCCGGAACTCAGCCCCGACTGCTGCAGAAAAAGGATAATTTTCCGGCTGAAAGGGGGGTCATATGTCCGACTCAGCGATCTGGACCCGGAACGGGATCACCGACACACGCCTTGCCCGCAGCTTTGCCTATGTAAACGGCAAATGGGTGGCCGGCGACGACAATGCGACCATCACCGTCAGCGATCCGGGCAGCGGGGCGATCTTGGGTGTCGTGGCAAGCCTGAGCGCCGGTCAGGCGCGATTGGCCGTGGATGCCGCTGAGGCCGCGTTCGAGGACTGGGCGATGACCCTGCCGCAGGACCGGTCGCGCATCCTGCGCCGCTGGTTCGACCTGATGATCGAGCACAGGGAAGATCTGGCGCGGATCATGGTGCTCGAGCAGGGCAAGCCCCTGAGTGAGGCGCGCGGCGAGATCGACTACGCGGCGAGCTTCGTCGAATATTACGCCGAGGAATCCAAGCGGCCCAATATCGAAGGGGTGACCAGCCACCTGCCCGATGCCGAGGTGGAATTGTGGCTGGAGCCCGTGGGTGTCGCGGCGATGATCACGCCGTGGAACTTCCCGGCGGCGATGCTGACGCGCAAGGCGGCGGCGGCGATGGCCGCGGGCTGCACCGTGGTGGCGCATCCGTCGGGCGAGACGCCCTATTCGGCCCTGGCGCTTGCGGAACTGGCCGAGCGTGCGGGCGTGCCGGCGGGCGTGTTCAACGTGGTGACAGGGCGCGCCGCGACGGTCGTCGAGCCATGGACGCAAGACCCCCGCGTGCGCGCGCTCAGCTTTACCGGGTCCACGAATATCGGGCGGCTTCTCTACCGCCAATGCGCCGGCACCATCAAGAAACTGGTGATGGAGCTTGGCGGGCATGCGCCGGTGATCGTATTCAGGAATGCCGACCTCGACACTGCGGTCAAGGAATCGATCAAGGCCAAGTTCGCGACCTCCGGGCAGGACTGTCTTGGCGCCAACCGCATCTATGTCGAACGCGCGATCTATGACGAGTTCTGCCGCCGCTTCACCGAGGAGGCGCGCAAGCTGACGCTCGGGCGCGGCATGGACGACCCCGACATCGGACCGCTGATGAACGAGAGTGCGGTGCAGAAGCAGGAGGACCATGTGGCCGATGCGTTGAAGCACGGCGCGACGCTGGCCTGTGGCGGTGCGCGCGACGATCTCGGGCCGCTCTTCTATCAGCCGACGGTGCTGACGGATGTGCCCGACACGGCCGCGATCATGAGCGACGAGACCTTCGGCCCGGTGGCCGCGATCACGCCGTTCGAGACCGAGGACGAGGTCGTGCGCCGGGCCAATGCGACCGAATTTGGCCTGATCGCCTATCTGCACAGCCATGATCCGCGCCGCATCTACCGCATGACCCGCGCGCTGCAATTCGGCATGGTGGCGGTCAACCGCACCAAGGTCACCGGCGCGCCCATCCCCTTTGGCGGGGTCAAGCAGTCCGGACTGGGACGAGAAGGCGCACGACGCGGGATGGAAGAGTTCATGGAAATCAAGTATGTCTGTCGCGATTGGGCGTGACCGGACGGCTTTTGAGTATTTTTGGAAAGATGAAGCCGGGGCGCGCCCCTGTTGAAAGGAAACACAATGCTGCGCAATGACCAACTCGACCAGTGGGATCGCGAGAACTTCTTCCACCCCTCGACACATCTGGCGCAATTTGCCCGCGGCGAGGCCCCGAACCGGATCATCACCGGGGGCACAAATTGCCATATCGAGGATCGCGACGGCAATCGCTTTCTGGATGCGTTCGCGGGGCTGTATTGCGTCAACGTGGGCTACGGGCGTCGGGATATCGCCGATGCCATCGCGGCACAGGCCAAGGAACTTGCCTATTACCACGCCTATGTGGGCCACGGTACCGAAGCGGCCATCACCCTGTCGAAGATGGTGCTCGACCGGGCGCCCGATCACATGAGCAAGGTCTATTTCGGCATGTCGGGTTCGGATGCCAACGAGACCAACATAAAGCTGGTCTGGTATTACAACAACATCCTCGGACGCCCCGAAAAGAAGAAGATCATCAGCCGCTGGCGCGGCTATCACGGCTCGGGCCTGATGACGGGCTCGCTGACCGGGCTCGATCTCTTCCACAAGAAGTTCGATCTTCCGCTGGCGCAGGTTCTGCATACCGAAGCGCCGTATTATTACCATCGCGCCGATCTCGACCAAACCGAAGAGCAGTTCGTCGCGCATTGCGCATCGGAACTCGAGGCGATGATCGAGCGTGAGGGCGCGGGTACCATCGCGGCCTTCATCGGCGAGCCGATGCTGGGCACCGGCGGGATCGTGCCCGCGCCCAAGGGCTACTGGGAAGCGATCCAGCCTATACTGGAAAAGCACGACATCCTGCTGATCGCCGACGAGGTCGTGACCGGTTTCGGCCGCCTGGGCACCATGTTCGGCTCCGAGCATTACGGGCTGAAGCCCGATCTCATCACCATCGCCAAGGGTCTGACCAGCGCCTATGCGCCGCTCTCGGGCAGCATCGTCAGTGAAAAGATGTGGAAGGTGCTGGAACAGGGCACCGACGAGAACGGCCCGATCGGCCATGGCTGGACCTATTCCGCGCATCCCATCGGGGCTGCGGCGGGAGTGGCCAATCTCAAGCTGCTGGACGAGCTCGATCTCATCGCCAACAACCGCGATGTGGGGGCCTATCTCAACGAGACCATGGCCGAAGCCCTGGCCGATCATCCGCATGTCGGCGAGGTGCGCGGCGAAGGCATGATCTGCGCGGTGGAGTTGGTGAAGGACAAGGACAGTCGCACGTTCTTTGACGCGTCCGAGAAGATCGGCGCGCAGGTCTCGGGGGCGCTTGCCGCGGATCACGTGATCGCGCGCGCGATGCCCCAAGGCGATATCATCGGCTTTGCGCCGCCCTTCTGCCTGACGAAGGCCGAAGCCGACGAGGTCGTGCAAAAGACCGCGAAAGCCGTCAGGTCCATTCTTGGCTAAGCCCATGAGAAACTGGCGGGCCGCGGGACATCTGTCCTGCGGCCCGTGACATTTGGGGTGGCAAATATCGTTCGACCGGGTCCGAACATTGTGCATAGATTTTGATCTGGTGCGGCAGGAATGTTCAAAAAAACTGGCTTGGTTCACTTGCGTTGACAAATCTTTGACGTTTAACTGCTCCCAATCGTGAAAAAATCACGAAGCAAAAAGACAGGGAGTCTGCATTGGCAGAGACAGGACACAACGATGCGTTCGTTGCCTTTGAGCGTGTGCAAAAAAGCTATGACGGGGAAACGCT
>JAWLFT010000031.1:0-15643 GCA_041685435.1 Roseovarius sp. | reverse complement strand
GAAGCAAAAAGACAGGGAGTCTGCATTGGCAGAGACAGGACACAACGATGCGTTCGTTGCCTTTGAGCGTGTGCAAAAAAGCTATGACGGGGAAACGCTGGTCGTAAAGGACCTCAACCTGTCGATGCCAAGGGGCGAGTTTCTGACGCTTCTGGGACCCTCCGGATCGGGAAAGACCACCTGTCTGATGATGCTCGCGGGGTTCGAGACGGCGACGCATGGCGAGATCAGGCTGGACGGGGTGGGCATCAACAACATCCCGCCGCACAAGCGCGGTATCGGCATGGTGTTCCAGAACTACGCGCTTTTCCCGCATATGACGATCGCCGAAAATCTCAGCTTTCCGCTCGAGGTGCGCAAGATCGGCAAGTCCGATCGCGAGGCGAAGATCAAGCGCGCGCTGGAAATGGTCGAGATGGGCGATTTCGGCGGGCGGCGCCCGGCGCAGCTATCGGGCGGGCAGCAGCAGCGGGTGGCACTCGCCCGCGCGCTGGTCTTCGAGCCGGAGCTGGTTCTGATGGACGAACCGCTTGGTGCGCTCGACAAGCAGTTGCGCGAGAAGATGCAGTTCGAGATCACGCATCTCGCGCATGATCTGGGTATCACGACGGTTTATGTGACCCACGATCAGACCGAGGCGCTGACCATGTCGGACCGCGTCGCGGTGTTCGACGATGGCAAAATCCAGCAGGTCGCGGCGCCGGATGAGCTTTACGAGAGCCCGCAGAACAGTTTCGTGGCGCAATTCATTGGCGAAAACAACACGATGGAAGGCACCATAAAGGAGATCAAGGGTGGCACCGCCGTGGTGCAGCTCGACAATGGCGAATTGATCGATGCCAAGCCGGTGAATGTCGAGAAGGCGGGCGACCGCACGCTGATTTCCATTCGCCCCGAGCGGGTCGAGTTCAACCGTGAACGCCTCAGCCCCGATGCGCACACGCTCAAGGCCGAGGTGCTCGAATTCATCTACATGGGCGACATCTTTCGCACCCGGCTGAGGGTTGCAGGCAACGACGAGTTCATCATCAAGACCCGCAACGCCCCGGATCAGCGCCGTCTGCAACCCGGTGAACAGATCGAGGTGGGCTGGCTGCCGGACGATTGTCGCGCGCTCGACGCGAGCTAGACGACATGCCCGCGTGTCGCCGCAAAAGCGGTGCGCGGTCAGCAAGGCTTTTGCCGTTCCACCCGTGACGCAGGGCCAGATCACTCACAAACGGGAAATGACTGGGAGTATGCCGATGAAACGTACGAAAACCCTGCTTGCGACGACGGCGCTGACCGCAGCCGCCGCAGCACCTGCGATGTCGCAGGACATGGCCGACAGCATGACGCTCGTGTCCTGGGGTGGCGCCTATCAGGACAGCCAGCAGAAGGCCTATGTCGAGCCGTATCTGGAGATGAACCCCGATGTGAGCGCCACATGGGACGAAAGCTCTGCCGAGGCCGTGGCCAAGCTGCGCGCCATGGACGAGGCCGGCAACGTGACCTGGGATCTCGTCGATGTCGTCGCATCCGATTCGATGCGTCTGTGTGACGAAGGTCTCGCGATGGAGATCGATCATGACGAGGTTCTGGCGGAAGCCCCCGATGGCACAGAGGCCAGCGACGACTTCGGGGATCTGATCGTCAGCGACTGCTTCATCCCGCAGATCGTCTACTCCACCACATTCGGTTACCGCACGGACATGGTGCCCGAAGGCGTGGAGGCGCCGAGCGAAATCTGTGACGTGTTCGACCTCGAAACCTATCCGGGCAAGCGCTCGCTGGAGCGGCGCCCCATCAACAACATTGAATGGGCGCTCTACTGCGATGGTGTGGCCAAGGAAGACCTATACGACGTGATGAGCACCGAGGAGGGCGTGGAGCGCGCGCTTGCCAAGCTCGACACGATCAAGGATCAGGTCGTCTGGTGGACCGCCGGCGCCGAAACCCCGCAGCTTCTGGCCGATGGCGAGATCTTCATGGGATCGACCTTCAACGGGCGTCTCTTTTCGGCGATTGCCGAACAGGATCAGCCGATCGGCATGATGTGGGACATGCAGGCCTTCGATATTGATGGCTGGATCGTGCCGGCGGACCTGCCGGAGGATCGTCTGGCGCGGGTGATGGACTTCCTCGTCTTCGCGACCGACACGCAGCGTCTGGCCGATCAGTCCGCCTACATCTCCTACGGCCCGGCACGCGAGTCCTCGGCGCCGCTGGTGGGCCAGCACGCCGAGCTGGGCATCGAGATGGCGCAGCACATGCCCACGGACCCGGCCAACGCGTCCAACACGCTGATCTACGATTACGAGTGGTGGGCGGATAATCGCGACGATCTGGACGCCAAGTTCCAGTCCTGGCTGTCGCGCTAGGCACAGGTTTCAAAATGAAAAGGGGCCGCCGTCCGCGGGCGGCCCCTTTTACCCTGATCGGGCGCAAGACCCGGCAGATGGAACAGCAACGTCCGACAGGAATGACATGAGCGATACAACCGAGACCGGCCCGGTTCTGGCCGCCGATGGCAGGCCGTTGAAGCGCAGCCTGCGTCGCGCGCTTCGGGCGCAGAAACTGCGGGCCCTTGCGCTCATCGCGCCACTGCTGATTTTCGTCATGGTGGCCTTCATCGCGCCGATCGCCGACATGCTTTTCCGATCGGTGGAAAACCAGATCGTCGGCAACACGATCCCGATGACGGTCGAGGAACTGCGCGGTTGGGACGGCGAGGATGTGCCGGACGAGCAAGTGTACCGCGCGCTCTTTTTCGATGTGTTTTACGCCGCCGAGGCGAAGAAGCATACCCGCCTCGGGAGCCGTCTCAATTACGAGGAGAGCGGCATGTCGTCCCTGTTCCGCAAGAGCGGGCGCAGCGTGGACGACTTCGGAGAGGTGTTTCGGGATGCGCTGGAGGATCTGAACCCCGAATTCGGAGAGGCCCAGGCCTGGTATGACATGATGTCCGGCAGGGCCGGCGCCCAGGGCAATGCGAGCCTGCTGTCCAATCAGATCTCGCGTCTGGAACGGCTTGAATCCGAAAGCTATGTCGGCGATCCGGGGTTCCTTCCCGGCGCGGAGATTTCCCAGATCCTGCCCAACACCGCGCGCGAATATTCTGCCTTCGCCGCCTACACGCATTTCGAGGATGAAGACGTGGTCGCCGAGGAAGAGCCGTGGGAGGCGGTCCATGCCGCCCTGGCGCTCGATCTCGAAGCCCCCGAAACCAGATCGGCGCTGGCCGGGTATGACGGGCCCGGGGCCGAGCTTCTGCGGCAGGCCGCCGAGGCGCAATTGCCCCCCATCGACATGAAATCGGCATTCATCGAGGAAAGCGAGGACTGGGCGCGCGTCAGGTACTGGGAGGTGATCAAGATGTATTCACCCCCCTATACCACGGGATATTTCCTGAATGCGGTGGATATGGAAAAGACCACCGATGGACTTGCGCTGCGCGACGAGGACGAGCGTATCTACGGCCTTCTGTTCCAGCGTACGATCTTCATGTCGCTGGTGATCACCTTCAGCTGCATCGCGCTTGGCTATCCGATCGCGTGGCTGCTGTCGAACCTGCCGGCCCGCAAGGCCAACCTTCTGATGATCCTTGTGCTTTTGCCATTCTGGACGTCGCTTCTGGTGCGCACCTCCGCATGGAAGGTGATGTTGCAGCAACAGGGTGTGATCAACGACACGCTGGTGTGGCTGGGCCTTGTCGCCGATGAAAGCCGGCTGGTGATGATCAACAACCAGTTTGGCACCATCGTGGCGATGACGCATATCCTGCTGCCCTTCATGATCCTGCCGATGTATTCGGTGATGCAGACCATTCCACCGTCATATCTGCGCGCCGCCAAAAGCCTCGGGGCCACGCCGTTCACGGCGTTCAGGCGGGTCTACTTTCCGCAATCGGTGCCCGGGATCGGCGCGGGCTCGATCCTCGTCTTCATCCTGTCGATCGGCTATTACATCACGCCCGAGATCGTCGGCGGCAACACCGGCACGTTCATCTCCAACCGGATCGCCTATCACATCTCTACCTCGCTGAACTGGGGTCTCGCGGCGGCGCTCGGGTCGATCCTGCTGGCGGTCGTGCTGATCCTCTACTGGGCCTATGACAAGATGGTCGGCATCGACAACGTGAAACTCGGGGGCTGAGACATGAGCGGATTCACACTGACACCGGTCGAGAAAAAGCCGATGTCGTTCGCGCTGCCGGTAATCGGCGCGGCAGGCGCGTTTGCGGGGCTGTTCGTGGGCACGGCGCATGGCTCGGGCCTGATGGGGGTCGTGCTGGGTGCGGCGGTCCTGATGGCACTGGGCTACATCGCGCTGCAGGGCCTTGACAAGGCGATGGAAAAGCCTGTCCGGTGGGGGGTCGCTGTCCTTTTCATTGTTCTGGGAACCCTGCTCGCCGAGGTTCCGGGTATCATCCTCGGCGCGTTCTTCGGCTGGTTCTTTTCATGGTTTATCTACTGGATCGGCGAGGGGCGCTATCGCGCGAACCTGCAACCTTATTTCACCTCCGGCGAAGTGCTCTGGCATTACGCTTTCAAGGTGCTTTGCGGGGCGGTGTTCGTGTTTCTCATCACGCCGATCCTCGTGGTGATCCCGCTCAGCTTCAACGCGCAGAACTTCTTCACCTTCACGCAGGAAATGCTGCGCTTCGACCCGGCGGGATACAGCCTGAGGCATTACCAGGAATTCTTCACCTCCAGCGGCTGGCAACAGGCGCTGCGCAACTCGCTGTCCATCGCGCCGGTCTCGACCTTCCTCGCGGTGAGCTTCGGCACGCTGGCGGCGATAGGCCTGTCATCGGAACATGTGCCGTTCAAGCGCGCGATCATGGCAATCCTGATCTCGCCGATGATCGTGCCGCTGATCATCTCGGCTGCCGGCATGTATTTCTTCTACAGCCGGATCGGCTTGCAGGGCACCTATTTCGGCGTGGTTCTGGCGCATGCGGCGCTCGGGATCCCGTTCGTGATCATCACTGTCACGGCGACGCTGGTGGGGTTCGACCGGTCGCTGACTCGGGCGGCGGCGAGCATGGGGGCAAACCCGCTGACGACCTTCTTCCGGGTGCAGATGCCGCTGATCCTGCCGGGGGTCGTGGCCGGCGGGCTGTTTGCCTTCATCACATCGTTTGACGAGGTCGTGGTGGTTCTCTTCGTGGGCTCGGCCAACCAGCAGACGCTGCCATGGCGGATGTTCACCGGCCTGCGCGAGCAGATCAGCCCGACAATCCTCGCCGTGGCGACGATCCTCGTGATCATCTCGATCATCCTGCTGGCAACGCTTGAACTGCTGCGCCGGCGCTCCGAACGCCTGCGTGGGATGTCTCCAGGCTGATTTCGGAGGCGGGAGTGGGACTGGCAGGCGGCGGTGGATCAGAGACCGAGCCGGTCGCGCAGCGAAAACCACGTCATCGCCAGCACCAATAGCGGCGTGCGAAACGCAGCACCGCCGGGAAAGGCCGGCGCAGGCACGCGTGACAACGTCTCGAAGCCTTCGGCCTGCCCCCGCACCGCATCGGCCATCAACTTTCCGGCATGCGTGGCCGTGCCCACGCCGTGTCCGGAATATCCCGAGGCCGACAGCACATTCGGCGCAAGTCGCGCCAGATAAGGCATGCGTTTCATGGTGATCGCGAGGGTGCCGCCCCAGGCGTGGTCGATCCGCGTCTCGGCAAGATGCGGGAAGATCTGCACCATGGGCTTGCGCACGACCGACGCGATGTCGCGCGGGAACCTGTACCCGTAGCTTTCGCCACCGCCGAAAAGGAGCCTGCGATCATGGCTCAGCCGGAAGTAGTTGATCACGAACTTGCTGTCGGCGACGGCGACGTGGCGGGTCAGAACGCGCGCCGCCTCATCGCCGAGAGGCTCAGTCGCGGCGATGAAATTGTTGATCGGCATGACCTTCGCGGCGACACGTGCGTCGAGCCCGCCGAGATAGCCGTTGCAGGCAAGAATGACATGATCGGCGCGCACCGCGCCGGTCTCGGTGATCACGCGCGCGGGTTGGTCATGCGCGATATCCCGCACGAGCGCGCCTTCGTGAACACGTACGCCAGCCGCCTTCGCGGCGCGCGCAAGCCCGAACGCATAGGCAAGCGGATGCAGGTGCCCGGCCCCCATATCGAGCGTTCCCCCCCTGTAGGCCGGCGAGGGACACAGCGCCCGCATCGCGCCCTGATCCAGCTTCTCGATCCGGTCGTAGCCATAATGCTCGGCCAGATGATCCGCGTAGGCATGTTCGGCTGCCGCCTCGCGCGGCGTAAAACAGGCATGTGCCACACCCGGTGTCAGGTGACAGTCGATCTGGTGCCTTGCCACAAGCGCTTTCACGAGCCCCTTTGCGTCCTCGGCAAGCTCCCAGAGCTTGGCGGCATCCTCGCGCCCCACGATCTGCTCGAGCCCGGTCTGTTCCATCCGCTGACCACTGCCGAGCTGCCCGCCATTGCGGCCCGACGCCCCGAACCCCACGCGCTGCGCCTCCAGCAGCACCACATCGAGCCCAGCTTCGGCCAGATGCAGCGCGGCCGAAAGACCGGTATATCCCGCGCCCACGACACAGACATCCGCGCGCGTCTCGCCCTGCAAAGGCGCGAACCGATCCAGAGGCGTTGCGGTCGCGGCGTACCAGCTGTCGGGATACTCGCCGCGTCGGTCATTGGCATACAGCAGGTTCATGACTTCATCTTGCTCCAAATACTCAAGCTCGGGCGGCCCAACGCGCTCAGACGTTGAGCAGAAGGTGCTCGCGTTCCCACGGGCTGATGACCTGCAGGAATTCCTCGTATTCGGTGCGTTTCACGATGCTGTAGACGCGGCAGAACTCGATGCCGAGGATCTCGTGCAGGTCCCTGGCCTCCTCGAAGAGGTTGAGCGCCTCACCCATCACGCTGGGGATATCCCCGTCTCCGGCATAGGCGTCGCCCTTGAACTGCTTGTCGGGCCATTCCTCGTTGATGATCCCGAGAAGCCCGCAGGCAAGACTCGCGGCGATACACAAGTACGGGTTGCAATCCATGCCCGCCATGCGGTTCTCGACCCGGCGCGCCTCGGGGCCCGAGAGCGGCACGCGGATGCCGGTGGTGCGATTGTCCCGGCCCCAGGCCAGATTGATGGGGGCCGCGTGATCCTTGACGTAGCGGCGATAGGAATTGACGTACGGTGCAAGGATCGCGATCGCCGAGGGCAGGTGTTTCTGCAGCCCGCCGATGAAGTGGAAGAACGCGTCCGTCTCGCCGCCCTGCGGTCCGACAAAGAGATTGCGCCCGGTCTCGCGATCGAGAAACGAGTGGTGGATATGCATCGCGCTGCCCGGTTCGTCGGCGATCGGCTTGGCCATGAAAGTGGCGAAACAGTCATGGCGCAGGGCCGCCTCGCGGATCAACCGCTTGAAATAGAACACCTCGTCGGCGAGCTTGATCGGGTCGCCGTGGCGCAGGTTGATCTCGAGCTGTCCCGCGCCGCCTTCCTGCGTGATGCCGTCGATCTCGAACCCCTGCGCCTCTGCAAAGTCGTAGATGTCGTCGATGACGGGGCCGAACTCGTCCACGGCGGTCATCGAATAGGCCTGCCGCGCGGCGGCGGGGCGGCCCGACCGGCCCATCATCGGCTTGATTTCATGCGCCGGGTCGAGGTTGCGCGCGACGAGGAAGAACTCCATTTCCGGCGCGACGACCGGCTTCATGCCGCGCGCGTGATACATGTCGACCACCCGCCGCAGCACGTTGCGCGGGCTGAACGGGATCGGTGCGCCGGTGCGATCGAAAGCGTCGTGGATCACCTGCAGCGTCCAGTCGCCCGTCCAGGGGGCCGCGGTCGCGGTGGACATGTCGGGGCGCAGGATCATGTCCTTTTCGATGAAGCCGTCGTCGCCCGCGGCATCGCCCCAATCGCCGGTGATGGTCTGGTAGAAGATCGAATCCGGGAGGTGAAAATACTCCTGCCGCGCGAATTTCGAGGCAGGCACAGCCTTGCCGCGCGCGATGCCGGGCAGATCCGAAATGATGCATTCCACCTCGTCCAGCCGCCGGTTTTCCAGATAGATCTGTGCCGCATGCGGCAAGGTCTTGGTGAAATCCCGCAAGTTGCTCATATCACACGCCTTTTCTGAATACATCCGCGATGCGCGCGGCCATGGCGCTGTCGTCGCGCGGGCTGTCCAGCAGATCGCGCGCCTGATCGCGCAGCGGCTCGGGCACGACACCCGGCGCGCGGTGCTCGATCAGCCCGACCATCATCGCACGATCAAACTCAGGATGCGGCTGCACGGTGAGGATGTTCGGCCCGTAGCGCAGCGCGGCGATCTTGCAGCCTTTGGCCTCGCCGATGATCTCGGCCCCTTCGGGTACCTCGATCACCTGGTCCTGATGCCAGGCGTTGAGCGTGAAGGGCTGCCCGTCGATGCGGTAGTCGGTGGCCCCCACGCGCCAGCCGTCGGGATGCTTTATAACCGTGCCGCCAAGGGCTTGGGCGATGATCTGGTGTCCGAAACAGATGCCGACCATGGGCCGGTGCGACGCCGCGATCTCGCGGATCAGGTCCTCGAGCGGCGGGATCCACGGATGGTCCTCATATGCGCCGTGTTTCGAGCCGGTGATGAGCCAGCCATCGGCCGCATCCGGCCCGGCGGGCAATTCCCCGTCCACCACGCCATAGGCGTCGAAGGTGAACCCGTACCCGTCGAGCATGCGCGCCATCAT
The DNA here is from genome assembly GCA_041685435.1 of Roseovarius sp. Classification (GTDB taxonomy): domain Bacteria; phylum Pseudomonadota; class Alphaproteobacteria; order Rhodobacterales; family Rhodobacteraceae; genus Roseovarius. The sequence continues at coordinate 6,951 of JAWLFT010000031.1, read as the reverse complement.
GGCGTCGTAATCGCCCAGTTCGGGGCGCAGGATGTCTGGGGCGTGGCCGGTCATCAGGATGCCGATCTTCATGACTGTCTCATTGGTTTACTAAGCTTTTCCGAGGTTTGCGAGGCAAAGTTCAGACCGTTTCGAGGTAGGTTTTCCAGTGGTCATGGGGGGCGATGGCATGCATATGGGCATGCTCCTGCCGTTTTGTCATTACCAGATTGCGAATGAGATCCGCCGGGAATGTACGCGCGATCAGCGGATCTGTCTCGAACATGTCGATGGCAACGCCCCAATCGGCCGCGAGTTGCGGCAGATCGGCCTCGTAGGCGTTGCCGGGGATCGGCGCGGGCGGGATCAGCCGGTCCTCGATGCCGGTGATCGCGGCCCCGAGAATGGCCGCGAAGGTCAGATACGGGTTGATGTCGCCGCCCGCCACCCGGTGCTCTATCCGGCGCGCGGCATTGGGCCCGCCGGGAATGCGCAGCGCGGCGGTGCGGTTCTCATAGCCCCAACCGGCCCCTGTGGGGGCGTGCGCGCCGGGCACGAGGCGCGCGTAACTGTTTGCATGCGGAGCAAAAATCAGGGTCGAGGCCGGCATCGCGGCAAGGCAGCCGGCGACCGCGCTGCGCAGGGCGTCGGTGCCTTTCTCGGTGCCGTCGTCGAACACGTTGCGCCCTTCGTGATCGAGCACCGAGAAATGCATGTGCATGCCATTGCCGGTATCCTCGGCAAAGGGTTTGGCCATGAAGGTGGCGACGTAGCCGTGCTGTCGGGCAAGGCCGGTGATCATCGTCTTGAAGAGCCATGTGTCATCGGCGGCGCGCAGGGCGGACTGGTGCCGCAGGGTCAGTTCGAACTGGCCGATGCCGGCCTCGCTGATCGCGGTGTCCACCGGAATGCCCATCTCGGACCCGGCAGAATAGAGCGCCGAGAGGAACGCATCGAAGGCGTCCATCTGCCCCAAGGACAGGATGCCGGGGGCTTTCATGCGGCGGCCGGATCGCGGATCACGTATGTTTTTCAAGGACTTGCCGGATGGATCGACCAGCGTGAACTCGAGCTCGGTGGCCGCGAAAACCTCCCATCCGCGGCTGGCATAGCGGGTGAGCACCCGGGACAGCGCGTGGCGTGGATCGCCGGAAAACGGCGCGCCATCTTCGGTATTCATCACCATCGGCACCAGCGCCTGCGGGGTGTCGAGCCAGGGCAGCGGCACCGGCCCGCGATCGGTCGGAAACAGCCGGCCATCCGCATCGCCGCTTTCGAACACCAGCGGCGACCCTTCGATATCGGCACCGAAAATATCGAGATTCAAGGCACTTAGCGGCATGCGCAAGGTGCCGCCCGTCAGCTTGTCGGCATTGGTCGCGGGCAGGCGCTTGCCGCGCATCCGGCCATTGAGATCGCAGGCGGCCACGCGAAAGGTCTGGAATTGTGTCAGGTCCATCGGGTCTTTTCCGTCGGGAATTTGCGGCAACCTATCGCGGGGCCGGGGGATTTGCCAAGGCGATTTGATCAAAACGGTTCAAGGCGGGCTGTGTGCAGCCTGTACCATGTGTACGCGCGTTGTGTACGCAAGGCACCGGAGGCCGCGTTGGGCCGAAGACCCCCGGAGCCAGCCCGAGGATGACGGGCGAATGGGGGCGTGCCGCGCGCTGCCTTGACCCGATCTTCACGTCAGGCGGGTCTGCCACCTGCTTTCGAGCTTCTCGATTTCCGCGATCCGGTCGGCGGTCTTGGGGTGGCTCATCAGCCAGGCGGGCATCACACCGCCACCGCCGGTCAGCGCCTCGAGCTTGGTGAAGAGCGATTTCTGCGGCGCGGTGCCGATGCCGGCCTTGGTCAGGAGGGCGGCGGCATAGGCGTCGGCCTCATACTCGTCGCCGCGTGACAGCCGCGCGGCAAGCAGGCTGGAGACGCCATTGGCGATCCACACGCCGATGCCCGGCAGAAAGCGCGACAGGATCATGGCCAGCGCCGTGCGAAGCGCGTTCTGCCCCGAGAAGTCGATCATCCGGCGACGGGTATGACCCAAGGCCACATGGCCCAACTCGTGCGCGATCACCGAGGCCATCTCGTCGGAGGTGACGTCACCCTTCTGGAACTTGCGATAGAAGCCGCGGGTGATGAAGATCCGCCCGTCGGGGGCGGCCAGACCGTTGACCGGGTCGATCTCGTAGATGTGGACGGGCACGCGGCGCACATCGAGCGCCTTGGCGAGCCGGTCGGTCATGTGCTTGAGCATCGGATCGGCCAGCTCGGTCGAACGCGCATCAAGCTCGCGCTTGGTGCGCCATACCGAAAAGCGGTACATCGCGAGCGCGTAGAGAATGGCGAGCAGGATCGGCGTGAACTTTATCATGGTCAATATATGGTGCGGCCGGACTGCCATGGCAAGCGTGCAGGGCGTCGTTCCGGTCTGCGGAATCCTGCCATATGCGGGCTTTGAGGAGGTGGAAATGGCGTGAGATGTTGATCATGTGCAACAGGTGGTCCACCGTGTAGACAATCTGAAACGAAAAGCGCCGTTCCCGCATGACACCGCGGCGCATGGGGCTAATTCCCACAAGGACATGACAGAGAGGATGACAGATGACCCATCGCAGATTTTCGGGCGGCACGCTCAGCCGGCGCGGCATGCTTCAGGGTGCCGGGGCGACCGGGCTCGCCCTTGGCCTGATCGGCCTCGACACACGGCCCGCACGGGCCGAACCCAAGCGCGGCGGCACATTCCGGGTGGGCGTGCATGACGGCAACACCACCGACAGCTGGGACCCGGCCACCACGGCAAGCATCCTGATGATCCATTCCAGCCATGTCTGCCGCGCCTACCTCACCGAGATCACCAACGAGGACAAGCTCGGTCCGGATCTTGCCACCGACTGGGAGGCGACCAAGGACGATGCCAGCGAATGGCGGTTCGAGCTGACGCGCGATGCGGCCTTTCATGACGGGCGCGCGGTGACGGCGCAAGACGTGGTCGCGTCGCTCAACTACCATCGCGGGTCCGAGAGCACCTCGGCGGTGGCCGAGCTTCTGACCGATATCACCGATATTCGCGCCGATGGCGATCACGCGGTGATCGTTACGCTGTCGGGCGGCAATGCCGACCTGCCGCATCTGATGTCGGATTACCATCTGGTGATCCAGCCCGCGACAGAGGATGGCGGGATCGACTGGCGGAACGGCATCGGCTGCGGCCCCTACCGCGTCACCGAGTTCGAGCCCGGCATCCGCGCCAAGTTCGAGCGGCATGACGGCTGGCACCGCGCGGGCAGCGAGGCATGGTTCGATGAGATCGACATGACCGTGCTCAACGACGCGAACGCGCGGCAGACGGCGATCGTCACCGGCGAGGTGGATGCGGTCACCGATATCGACCTCAAGACCGCCGACATGCTGGCGCGCGCGCCGGGTGTCATCCTCGACGACGTGCCGTCGGGCACGCATATCACCATGCCGATGTTCTGTGACGTGGCGCCGTTCGACGATATCAACGTGCGGCTTGCGCTCAAGCACGCCATGGACCGCAACGAGATCGTCGACAAGATCCTGTTTGGCCGGGGCACCATCGCCAACGATCACCCGATCGCGCCCACGATGCCCTATGCCGCCGATCTGCCGCAGCGCGAGCAGGATCTCGACAAGGCCCGCTATCACCTGAAGAAAGCCGGGCATGACCGGCTGTCGGTCGAGATCTCGGTCGCCGATACGGTGATTTCGGGGGCGACCAACATGTGCTCGCTGTTCTCCGAGCAGGCCAAGCCCGCCGGCCTCGACATCAAGGTCAATCAGGAGCCGGCGGACGGGTACTGGACCAATGTCTGGCTGAAAAAGCCGTTCTGCGTGGTGTCGTGGACCGCGCGCCCGACGCCGGACGTGATGTTCTCGCTGGCCTACAAGGCCGGCGCGGACTGGAACGAGAGCCATTGGGAGAACGAGCGATTCAACGAGTTGCTTCTCAAGGCCAAGTCCGAGCTGGATCAGGAGTTGCGCGCGGAAATGTATGCCGAGATGCAGGAACTGTGTCGCGACGATGGCGGCACCATCGTGCCGTTCTTCCGCAATCGCACCTCGGCGCGGCGTGACAACGTCATGCATGCCGATCAGATCGCTGCGGTGTGGGAACTGGACGGCGCGCGCGGCTATCACCGCTGGTGGTTTGCCTGATCGGATCGGCTTTGGCTGGCCGCGCCCGTAGGCGCGGCCAGTCCCGAGAGGCGCGCGCGCACAAGGTCCCCGCTGGAGATGCGGCCAGTCGTGCGTGTAAAATGCCTGTGGGCCGGTGTTGTTTTGGGCTGAAGGGGGACGTTGCGACACAGCAGCGCCAGCGCATGTCCGCGGGCAGGCGACCCGACGGTCCTTCAGGGGAATTTATCCCCGCAAAACCGAAAAAGCCCTGATCGATGTGCCAGCTTTGACAAATCGCCTGTCCGGGGGGCGGACATGCGATGGCGCTGCGGCGCCGCGCGCCGCGTATCGCGCCCAGGATGCAGCATCAACATCCCCTTCAGGTCACGACCCGTCCCCTCGCATGTCCGCGGCACCGGGGACCGTCTCCCAACAGGCGTCCTCTAATCGTAGCCCGTCATCTCCAGATAGCCGCGTCCCGGATGGCTGCCCGACACATGCACCGGGCCCTCCCAATAGGGCACCGACGTGTCCATCCACGCCTCGGGGTTGAGCGCGCCCACCGTGATATCGAGATCGCGGGCGGGCAGGGTGAGGCGCCAGCGGGTCGGCACCTCGCGGCCCGCGACGCGGCTGGTCTCCAGCGGGGTGGCCTGCAGCGCGCCGTCGTCGAAGGCTTCGGTCTGCCCGTCGGGCGTGATCCATGTGCCGGCGGTAAAGGCCGTGGCGCCATCGTCTTCGCGCAGCTGGAAGCCCATCATCTTCTCGCCCGTCTCAAACGTCAGCGAGAACCAGTCCCAGCCGGTCTGATCGTCCGACAGCGGTTGCGAGGACCATTCGCGATCGAGCCATGCGGTGCCCGTCACCTCGACCGGGCCCTCGGGCAGCGTGAGCGTGCCGGAAATCTCGTAGAAGGGTTGCGAGTAGTAATAGCTCGCCTGGCCCTGGGTGGATTTCACCGAAAAACCGTTCTGCCCGTGAAAGACCAGCGGGCCCCGCGCGTCGAGCGCCATGTCATAGGCGAAATCGTCTGCGGTGGCGGTGAGGTTCAGAGTGTCGAAATCCGGGCCCGCCATGCGCCAGTCGTCGATCCAGGCCTCGAACGGATCGGGGGTGACGCCGGCCTGCCCGATGCCGCCGCGCGCGAAACGCTCGGCGCTGAGGTGGCGGTCGGGGGTGGTGATGGCGGCATGGGCGAACCAGACCTGCGGGCTTTGCCAGCCCGCCGCCTCGCCCGGCGCGAGGGCCGAGCGAAAGAGCGTCCATTGCAGCCCGTATTCGGCCCCGTCCGGCCCGTCGAGATTGGCGGTGAGGTACCACCATTCGATGCGGTAGTCGGGATGGGGCCCATGATCGGCGGGAAAGTCGAAGCGTGGATCCGGCTGCGGGTCGGCAAAGCCCTCGGCGTCGCTGCCCATGCCGGCGAAACCCTGCGCATGCAGCGGGGTATGCAGGGGGGCGGCCAGCAGGAGGCAGGCGAGGAGCGCGTCAATTCGCATTGGCAAACACCTTGAGCAGATGCGCGGCGGGGGTGCGCGCGAGCCGCCGCGCGGGCCAGAGCGCGGCCAGCACGGCCGCAAGCAGCGCGAACGCCCCCAGCCGCGCGTAATCGAGCGGGAAAAGATACATCGGCAGACGCCAGCCGAACGCCTCGACATTGATGACGGCAAGCAGCATCCACGCCAGCGCCAGCCCCAGGGGCAGCGCCACCAGCAGCGTCAGCGCGGCGAGGATGACGGCGCGCAACAGCTCCAGCCGCCCCAGATCGCGACGGGTCAGCCCGAGCGCCCAGGCCGGCGCAAGCTGCGGCACGCGCATGCCGGCCAGCGTCAGAAGGCTCATCAGCATGGCAAACCCGGCCACGCCCAGCGTCAGGATGTTGAGCGCACCGGTCACGGTGAAGGTCCGCTCGAACACATCGAGCGAGAAACGCTTGAGCGCGGCCTGATCGGTGATCTGGCCGGGATCGAGGCCGAACTCGTCGATCAGCGCCTCGCGCAAGCCCTCGGGGTCGTCGGTCCGCAGGCCGAACCGCGTGGCCCGCACCTCGGGGAAGAGATCGCGAAACAGCGCCTCGCCGATCACCGCCTGCCCCTTGGGGTTGCCGTAATCGCCCGCGACGGCGGCAATCGGCAGCGTGACATCGGGGGTGATGCGCAAACTGTCGCCGGGCCAGAGATCCGCGCGGCGCGCGAGTTGCTCGTTGATGATGACCGCCTCGCCCTCCGCCACCCGGTCCCAGACGGGGCCGTCGCGGGCGATGAACGTCCAGTTGTCGGAATAGCTCGGCCCGACGCGCGCGCCGAATAGCTGGGTCGGCTGATCGGCGAGCCGGGTGTCGACCGACAAGAGCGGCAGGATCGCGTCGGCGCGCGGTGCGGCAAACTCCTGCAGGCGCGCGGCCGTGTCCTCGGTCTCGACGCCGACGTAAAGCTCTGCGGTCAGGCGCTGGTCGAGAAAGCCGATGAAGGTCAGCCGAAAGCTGGAGACCATGGTCGAGACGCCCACATTGGCCGCCATCGCCAGCAGAAGCGCCATCAGCGCCAGCCGCAGGCCCGGCAGTTGCTGGCGCGTGTCGGCCCAGAACCACTCCCACCGGACGCCGCGCGACCGGCGCTGCGCGAGCGTCAGGAGGGCTTCAAGAATCAGCGGCAGCGCGAGCGCCGCGCCGATCAGCAGACAGGCCAGCCCGACAAAGCCCGCGACCAGCCCGTCACCCAAGCCGGTGAGCAGGCCCGAGGCCAGCAGCAGCACCGCCACCGCCGCGCCCTGCAGCCAGCGCAACCGTCCCGACGCGACGGCCCAGGCCCGCGCCTTGCCGCTGGCCAG
>JAWLFT010000030.1:0-30086 GCA_041685435.1 Roseovarius sp. | reverse complement strand
TGAAATGGCGGACCGAGGAGGATTCGAACCCCCGACCCCCTGATTCGTAGTCAGGTACTCTATCCAGCTGAGCTATCGGTCCGCTAAGTACGCGGTTAGACGCTGTGGCGCGTTGATGCAAGGGTGTTCGGGCGGGTTTATCGCGTGTCTCCCAAATTTCCTTTCGGCAGTGTGATGCAGAAGATGGTTCCCTTCGCGTCGCTGTTTTCGAGCGACAGGCGCCCGCCATGCCCGCGCACAAGCTCGGCCGCAATGGTGAGGCCAAGGCCGGTGCCGCCCTTGGTGGCCCCGCCCTGAAACGGCTTGAAGAGGTGTTCGCGGGCCTTTGGCGGCAGGCCGGGGCCGGTGTCGCGCACGCGGATGATCCAGGCGCGCGCGTCCTCCTCGGCCGTGACGGTGACTTCGCCGGGCCGGCCCGTGTTCACGATGGCCTGCCTTGCGTTGCGCACGAGGTTGGCGACCACGCGATAGAGCTGCTCGGCGTCAGCGCGCAGCATCATGTCGGCTGGCACATCGGCCCGGAAGGTCACCTCTGCCTGCCCCACCGAGAGCCGTTCGCTATCGATCACGTCGGCCACGATATCGGCGAGCCGCACGCGCGACAGTGTCGGATCCGGTTCCTCGGCCTTGCCATAGGCCAGGGTCGCCTCGCACAGATGCACTGCACGGGTGAGCGAATTGACGAGCTTGGGCGCCATGCGCTGAACGCGCGGATCCTCGCTCAGCTCGAGGCGGTCGGTGAAGAGCTGCGCCGAGGTCAGGATGTTGCGCAGATCGTGGCTGACCTTGGCCACCGCCCCGCCAAGCTGTGCCAGATGCTCTTTCTGGCGCAGCGCGCCGGTCAGTTGCGTCTGCAACGATTGCAGGGTGTCCTCGGCCTCGCGCAGTTCCTTTATCGCCGCCGAAGGCTCGATCACGTGGCGTGCGTCCTCGGGGGCGGCGGCGTAGGCCTGCATGTTGCCAACGACGTGCCGGATCGGGCGTACGAGAAAACAATGCACCGCCCAGAACAGCAACAGCGCGGTGATCACCGAGATGACCAGTGACAGCCACAGGATGCGCAGCCCGTAATCGACCATCGCGCTGCGCAGGTCGGCCGTATCGAGGGTGATCTCGATCAGCAGCCCGCCCATGCGCACCGGTCGGCCGATCACGCGGATCACCTCAGGTTCGGGATTGGCCAGCCGTGTCAGCGCGTCGCGGATCAGGATCGGCGCCGGCGCGTCGCGCAGGTCGAAGGTGGTGGACACAGAGCTCGGCACCGGCGAGGACAGCACGAGTTGGCGGGCCTCGTCGCGGCGCAGCACCACGTTGAACACGCCGGCATTGCGCAGAAGTTCTTCCTGCAGATCGGCGTTCACCTCTTCATCGGCCAGCAGCACCAGCGAGGCGATCTGCGCGCGCTCCAGCCGCGTGATAAGGAATTCCTGGCGAAAACGGGCGATCGAGGGTACGAAGATCAGCACTTCGGCCAGCATCACGAAGATGACCGTAAGAATCAGAAAACGGCCCGAGAGTGAATTGATCAAGCGGTCCCCCTTTGGTCCCTTGTGTCAGGGCAGCCAGCGTTGCACGAACCCTACGACGTTCTTGACAAAACGGCTATCGAACAGACGGGGCGAGAAATAGGCGCCGGCGACCCGTTTGTTGATCTCGCCAAGCGTGGGGTAGGGCGCGACCATCCCCGCCACGTGTTTCATCTTGAGCCCGTTGGCGAGGACGAACGCCCAAAAGCCGATCAACTCGCCCGCCTGTTCGCCCGCGATTGAGGCGCCGACAGGGCGACCGCGCACCACCATGACCTTGATGAGGCCTGCGGTCTTGCGCTCGGCGATGGCGCGGTCGTTATGGGCATACTCGAACCGCACCACTTCGAGGTTCCCACCGTGGCGCTTGCGCGCGGCCGCTTCGGTCAGACCGACCTGCGCAAGCTCGGGCTGGGTATAGGTGCACCACGGCACGTGATCGGTGCGCTCCTTGGCAGGCAGGCCAAGCAGCGCCTGCCGGATGATCAGCCCCGCGTGATAGCCCGCCATATGGGTGAACTGCAGTCCGCCCGCGACGTCGCCGATGGCATAGACCCGGCGGTTGGTGGTGCGCATCGACGCGTCCACCTTGATGCCGCGCCCGCTGGTCTCGATCCCGGCGGCCTGGAGATTGAGCCGGTCGGTATTGGCGCGCCGTCCGACGGCGACCAACAGATGCGTGCCCTTGAAGACACGTCCATCCTTCGCCTCGACCTCGATCGCGCCGGCTTGGCCGCGGATCTCGGCGGCCATGGCGCCTTCCTCGATGGTGATGCCTTCGGCCGCGAACTGGTCGCGGATAACTTGCGCCGTTTCCGGGTCGTCCTGACCCAGCACCGAGGCGCCCTCGATCACCGTCACCTCACTGCCCAGACGACGATGCGCCTGCGCCATTTCCATGCCGATCGGGCCGCCGCCGATGATCAGCAGATGATCAGGACGCTCGCGCAGCGCGAAAATCGTCTCGTTGGTCTCGAACGGCACTGTGTCAAGGCCGGGGATGGGTGGGACCAGTGGCGACGACCCGGTGGCGAGGATCACGCGGCGTGCGGTGATGACATGATCGCCGGTCTGCACCTTCCGGGGCGAGATGAATGCGCCATACTGCTGGATCACCCGAACGCCGAGGCCCTCGAACCGCTCCACGCTGTCAGTGGGTTCGATCTGGGCGATCACACCGGCGACGTGACCCTTGGCGGCGGCGTAATCCACCTGCGGGGTCACATCGGCGACGCCATATTGTGCGGCGTGCGATTGCGCGTAGGCGGCCTTGCCGCTGGCGATCAGCGCCTTCGAGGGCACGCAGCCGTAATTGAGGCAATCGCCGCCCATCCTGTGCCCCTCGAGCAGGACGACGCTGGCACCCATCTGCACGGCGCCGGCCGCGACCGAAAGCCCGCCGGAGCCGGCCCCGATGACCAGCAGATCGGTTTCAATCTCTTGCATTTTCAGAGGTCCTTCTTGCCACGGATGGTCTTTATCACGATGGGAAGGGCCGCAAGGGCCGCAAGCCCGAGGATGGGCCCGATGATCTGCGGCTCCCACAAAAGCGAGAGATCAGGGGTGTCGCCGCGATCAAACACTTCGCCCAGTCCCACGCCGATCCATGTGAAGACGAGCGCGCCGGGAATGATCCCGAGGACTGTTGTGATCGCGAAGTTGAAAAACCGAACACCCGCCAGCGCGGGCAGCAGGTTGGCCACGAAGAACGGCACCGCCGGCACAAGGCGGATGAGAAACAGCACGCTGATCTCGTTCTCATGCAGCGCCGTCTTGAGCCGCTTGAGCTTGCCTTCGGAGGTCTCGATCTTCGCGGCGAGGGTCTGGCCGAGGCCCAACCGTGCCGCCAGAAAGATCGCGAACGCCCCCAGAGAGGCCGCGATCACGTTGGCCGCCGTCCCTGCAAACAGTCCAAACAGGAACCCGCCGGTGACCGAGGCCACCGCCGCGCCAGGCAGCGAAAACGCCACGATCGTGACATAGACCGCGATGAAGGCCAGCACCATCAGCCCGTAATTGGCATCGCGAAAGGCCAGCAGCGCCTCGCGGTTGTCGCGCAGCGTGTCGAAGGTGATGTGATCGCGCAGGGTGAAATAGCCGATCACCGCAACGGTCAGGATGAGACCGAGCGGCACGTGCCGTGCCCAGCCTGCGCGTTTCGGATCGGTTGGTTGCTGCATGCTTTTATCCATGGGTTCACTCGGCTTCCTGTCTGTTGACCCCTAGTTGCATGGCAGGCCGCGCTGACGCCAGTGGCTTCACGCGAGGGTGACCGGGAGTGATGATCGCGCCATGTTGCCGGCGAAGGCCTCGCAGGCATTGACGGCATAGCCGCTGGTGACCACGCGCTCGCCCGAGCGCGCCAGCAGCTTCGGCCCGCCTGAGGCCACCAGCGCGTTGATGTTCTCCAGCGGCGGGTTCCAGCCGCGCAGCCGACGCTGGGACATGGTTACTTCGAGTCGCGGGCGCGCCCGCCAGCCCGGCCACCAGCAGACGGACGGCGGAAGCGGTCGAACAGCCCCATGGATCACCGCCCCCGCGACATCGTCACGCGCGCATCGCGCACGATGCGCCGCCCCTCGGCCGCGGCGATCTCGCGATCCAGCGCCTCGATGGCCCTGTCGATTTCGGCCACGCTGCGACACTCGACGGTCTTGCCCTCATTGCTGACCCGCGCCACGCCGGAGGCCCGCTGCGCGGCGAGGGCATCGCGGCGGGCCTTCAATTCAGCAATTGTTGACATGTCACTTGCCTCCTATGATCGGCCTGCGTGATCGTCTGGAGGAGCCATGTCCAAGCCCGTCGCGCGCCTGCTGATCGAACTGGAGGACATCAACCCCCGCGCATCTGGCGACGGGTTGACGTCCCGACCGGGATAACGCTGGCGGTATTGCCTGATGTCCTTCAGGCCGTGATGCGGTGGGAATATTCGCATCTCTACGAGTTTTGCGTGGGCGACCGGGTCTATGGCGATCCGTTGCCCGGATTGAAGAGCGCGTCGGGAGAGGTCTACAAGGCGAAGGGCATCCGGTTGAACCAGTTGATGGATCGCGGCGTGGACCATTTCACCTATGTCTACGATTTTGGCGATGACTGGCGGCACAGCATTCGCGTCGAGAGCGTCCGTGACCGCAATCCCGACACCGATTATCCCAACCTCGTCGAGGGGGAACGTCAGGCCCCGCCCGAGGATGTTGGGACACTGCCCGGGTTCATGAACTTCCTTGATGCAAGCGCTGAGCCGCCCTTCAAGGGCCTGCTGTCGGCGGTCCGGATCGCGGGGCTCTTCGCGACGGCGGATCAAGTTGCCCGTGTTCTCACCCCGGGAAAAATCACGCTGCTGACCATCCCGCTTCACGAGGATCGCGAGATGGTCTGGCGGTCGATGCCCGAACTCAAGCAAGCCTTCGCCGCCACATCTCCCGTGGACCTTGCGGACTGGTCGCGGCTGCAGCCGGTTACCCATGGCAGCGACGGATCCGGATCGCGTCAAGAGCCGCGCACCGCAGTGCTGTTTCAGGAGGGGATCAAATCCGCGATTGCGAAGGGGCGCCCCACACTCGCGCTGGCATCTCATCCGCGCGATCTGCCGGGGATGGGGCATGTGCTCTGCGAACAGGATTTCACTCTGCCACTTTTCACGCGCGACAGCCTCGCCTGATCCCGCACCCCGGCGTCCTCGATGGGCGATGACGGCTCGACCTCATCCCCGACCAGCCTGGCGGCAAAAGCCCCGCAATCTGCGGCAGGGTCGGCGCAACCATGCAGGATTTTGTTGCAGCCGTGCCCGCGGGGGTTTGACTTGAACGGGGAGGGCAGCTAGACCCGCATCTAGTATGAAATGCCGCAGTCGCAGCCCCTCACGGTGCACTGCCAGACAATGTCGGAGACGGAGCGATGAAACGCACCTTTCAACCCTCGAACCTCGTTCGCAAGCACCGCCACGGGTTCCGGTCGCGCATGGCCACCAAGGCCGGGCGCAAGATCCTCAACGCGCGCCGCGCGAAGGGCCGCAAGTCGCTGAGCGCATAAGCTCCGGGGACTTTTGGCGATCATGACACCCTCGACGGCCCCTGACAGGATAGCAGGGACAGCGCGGTCGGGGAGTGCTTGTCGTGTGCGCGGCAATCTTTGCGTTCTGCGCAAGCGCGCGAGTTTTCTGGCTGCGGCACGGGCACGGCGCGAGGGCATGCCCGGCATGACGGTGCAGGGCCGCAACCGACGCGATGGCGACCCGGTCATCCGCGTCGGCTTCACCTGTTCCAAGAAAGTCGGCAATGCGGTGGCGCGCAATCGCGCCAAGCGGCGCCTGCGGGCGGTGGCGCGCCAGGTTCTGAACGACGCGGGTCAGCCGGGTTGGGATTACGTCCTGATCGGGCGCGCGGGTCAGACCGCGACGCGTCCCTATGCGGCGCTGCGCGACGATCTTCTTCAGGCGCTGCAGAGGCTGCACCGCCCAAGATGAGCCCGCTCGCGCATATTCTCGCCCTGCCAATCAAGGCGTATCGCCTGATCCTGTCGCCCTGGGTGGGGTGGCATTGCCGTTACCACCCGACCTGCAGCCAGTACGCGCTCGAGGCGCTCGAGACGCATGGCGCGCTGCGTGGCGGGTGGCTCGCGCTCTGGCGGATCGCGCGATGCAATCCTTGGGGGGCATGCGGACATGACCCGGTGCCGGAGCGCAAGCCCAAAAGCTGACGCCAGCTGCCTGCCATCTTGATGCATCCGATGATCGAACACGCGCGCCGCGCCATGCTCATCACCACGCCATATGTCGTTTTTACCATCAACGCGCCGGAATTCGGGCAAGTCTTCCCGACACAAGCCGTTAGAACGGTGCACAGCCCTGCCCGCTCGCGGGGCCGACGCGATTGATCAAGCATGCAAGCAAAGGGTGCATCCATGGCAGAAGCAGCAGCGCGCAGCAGACGGTCCCGGGGCGGCGGCGGTGCCGCACGCCGCGCGGAACGCACCGCCGTCAGCGTCGAGACCGCGCGTTACATCGAACGCAACATCCCGAATTTCGAGGTGCTGACCGAAGAGGCGCTGGAGATCATCGAAACCAACGCCGAGACGATCCTCGCGGAGGTTGGCGTGAACTTCGTGGAAAACCCCGCCGCACTTGAGCGGTGGCGCGACGCGGGCGCCGAGGTCACGGGCGAGCGGGTGCGCATCCCGCGCGGGCTGGCCCGCAAGCTGATCTCGACCGCTCCGTCGCGGATCACGCAGCACGCCCGCAACCCCGAACGCACCGTCGAGATCGGGGGCCGGTCGCTGGTGCTGGCGCCGGTCTACGGCCCCCCCTTCGTGCAAGATCTGGAGCATGGCCGCCGCTACGCGACGATCGAGGATTTCCGCAATTTCGTGCGCCTTGGCTACATGTCCAAATGGCTGCACCATTCGGGCGGGACAGTCTGCGAGCCGACGGATGTTCCCGTCAACAAACGTCATCTCGACATGCTGCTGGCGCATATGACGCTGTCGGACAAGCCGTTCATGGGATCGGTGACAGAACCAAGCCGCGCGCAGGACAGCGTCGACATGGCGGGCATCCTCTTCGGCAAGGACTTCGTGCAAGCCAACACGGTGATGACCTCGCTGATCAACGTGAATTCGCCGATGACCTTCGACGACGTGATGATGGGCTCGCTGGAGGTCTACGCGCAGAACAACCAGGCCTGCATCCTGTCGCCCTTCATCGTCGGTGGCGCGATGGCGCCGACCACCGTGGCCGGTACCCTGACGCAAGTGCTCGCCGAGGTGCTGGCCGGCATCGCCTACAGCCAGCTCGTGCGCCCCGGCGCGCCGATGATCATGGGAGCGTTCGTCACTTCGATCGACATGAACTCCGGCGCGCCCACCTTCGGCACGCCCGAGGCCGCGCATATTACTTATGGTGCGGGGCAGCTGGCCCGGCGTCTCGGGCTGCCCTACCGGTCCGCGGGGTCGTTTAACGGCTCCAAGCTGCCGGATGCGCAGGCCGCCTATGAGACGGCCAACAGCCTCAACATGGGGCTTTTGTCAGGGGTGAATTTCATGCTGCATGCCTGCGGCTGGCTGGAGGGCGGCCTTGTTGCCAGTTTCGAGAAATTCGTGATGGACGCCGACCAGCTCGGCGCGCTGCATCACCTCGCGCGCGGGATCGAGATGGACGAGAACGGTCAGGCGATGGACGCCATCCGCGAGGTGGGCCCGGGCGGGCACTATCTGGGATGTGCCCACACGCAGGCCAATTACAAATCCGCCTTCTGGCGCTCGGACCTGCTGGATTACAAACCGTTCGAGACCTGGTCGGAGGAAGGCGCGCGCGACACGATGTCGCTGGCCAACACGCGCCTCAGGAAGCAACTGAACGACTATCAGCAGCCGCCACTCGATCCCGGCATCCACGAGGCACTGAACGCCTTTGTCGCGCAGCGAAAAAGCGAAATGACAGACGCTTTCGGCTGATGCCGTGTTCAGGCCGGGCCTTATGCCCCGGCCTGAACGACACGCGCCTCGCCGAGCATCGCGATCAGGACATCCACATGCTGCGCCGCCTTGTAATGGGCGGCGCGGCCGCATCTGTCGATCTCCAGCCCCGCCTCGATATCGATAAGCTGCATCAGCGCGTCACCCGCGCGCGGCAGCGGCCCGTTCCCGAGATGCCGCCCCAGATGCACTGTGCGGTCGTAGCCCGCGCTTCCGATCCGCGCGGCGCGGATCAGCAGCGGCGGACGCCGTAAACCCCGGAAAACGGTCAGAACATCCTGCATCTTTCAATCTCCTTTTAGTTGTACGACGTGCAGTCTTTGCACGGGTTCCACAGCCGTTGCGTGAGGCCCCTGGGAGCGCACGCAGGACGTTGAATTTGTTTACCCTTTGTCAACAAAGGTTGATTTTGTGGAAACACTTAACGAACCGGTAATCATTGCACGCTCTAGTTGTGGATAAATCTGTGGATCGGGAAACCGGCCCTTCCCGGGCCCCGATGCCGGCCGAAGTTGGGGATAGGCTATGCACGAACAGATGATGAGCAAGGCCGCGCTGCCGCGGGTCCCGTCATGGGTGCCCGAGGCCGCGCTGCACTATCTTGCCCATATCGAAAGCGGCACGCCCATCCGCGCGCTGGCCCGGTATTCGGGGCGGCATGCCTCGACCGTGCTGCGACAGATCCGCACCTTCGAGACACGCCGCGACGACATTCTCGTGGACGAGGCGCTGCGCCGCCTCGGTCAGACCGTATCGAGCGCAAACAGATCCGGTTCTCCTGTCAAGGAGACCAAGATGACAGTTCAGATCGACCCCCGAGCCACCGAGACCGAGACCAGCCTCAGCCAGGCGCGGTTGCAGTCCGAGGCGCGCCGCGTGCTGCGACGGCTGTGCGAGACCGGCGCGTTGCTGGCCGTGTCCACGGACATGGACAAGGCCGTCGTGGTGCGTGATGGCGGCGCGGGCGCGCCTGCGCGCACCGCCGTGGTGGACCGTGACGTGGCCGAAGCGCTTGCCCTGAAAGGCTGGATCGCCTGCGACAATCCCGGCCGTATCTCGCGCTATCATGTGACCGGAGCCGGGCGTGCGGCGCTTGGCCGGATGATGGCCGAGGCGGAAAACGTCGCAAGCGGTCTGCGAGAGCCGCCGCTTGTCCTGACCGCCGACAAGAACACGCCGACCGGCACGACTTCGCGCCGGATGCGCTACGGTCTCGCCGAGTCGCCGCTGATAGCGTTGGCGAGGCGGCGCGACAAGGATGGCAGCCGCTTTCTGTCGCATGATCTGGTGCGTGCCGGCGAGCGTCTGCGCGAGGATTTCGAACTGGCGCAGATGGGGCCGCGCGTGACGCAGAACTGGGATCACTTCCTGGGTCATGTGGACAAGACCGGCGCGCCGGCCAATTCGCCGGGCTACGGGGCCGAGGCTGCGCGCGCCCGGGTCATCGGCGCGTTGCGTGATCTCGGGCCGGGGCTCGGCGATGTGGCGCTGCGCTGTTGCTGCTACCTTGAAGGGCTGGAACGCGCCGAAAAAAAGATGGGATGGTCCGCGCGCTCTGCCAAGATCGTGCTGCGGATCGCCTTGCAACGGCTCAAGCGGCATTACGAGCAGCTGGGGGATGCAGGCGGAATGATCGGCTAGAGCAGGCCGCCAGGGGCAGTGCACCAGACGGCGCACCGCCCCGTCGCTTACACGGGCAGGGCGGTTGTCGAGACCACGGTGCGCAGCGCAAAGCTTGATTGCATCTTGGCCACTCCGGGCAGGCGCGTCAGATATTGCCGGTGGATGCGCGCGAAATCCTCGGTATCCTCGGCGACGATCTTGAGGATGTAATCGGCGGTTCCGGCGGTCAGGTGACATTCGAGCACATCCGGCACCCGCGCGACCGCCCTCTCGAACGCTTCCAGCACATCGTCGGCCTGCGTGCTGAGCGTGATCTCGACAAAGACAGCCGCGGGCACGCCCATCTTGCGCATGTCCAGAAGGGCTACGTATCCCTTGATATAGCCCTCACCCTCGAGCCGCTGCACCCGCCGGTGACAGGCCGAGGCCGACAGGTTTACCGCATCGGCGAGATCCGCATTCGAGATGCGCCCCCGCCCTTGCAGTACGCGCAACAACCTCCGATCCATTTCATCCAGCATCACTCACGCAATATCCTTCTGCCAAGTTTCATTATACTCGAAGTATATTCTGTATAATCTGCCGATCATGCGGAAAGTTTCAATCCCTTTGCGCATGGTTTGATCAAAAATAAGGCATTTGAACAGAGGAGGCTCAAAAATGAAGATCGGGTGCCCGACAGAGATCAAGCCGCAGGAATATCGCGTGGGCCTCACGCCCAATGCCGCGCAAGAGGCTGCTGGCCATGGGCATGATGTGCTCGTGCAGGCCGGGGCCGGTCTTGGGGCGGGCTTTGACGATGCCGCCTACGAGGCCGCTGGCGCGCGGATCATCGCCACTGCCGAAGAGGTCTTCGCCGAGGCCGACATGATCGTGAAGGTCAAGGAGCCGCAGCCGGCTGAACGCCGCATGCTGCGCGAGGGTCAATTGCTGTTCACCTATCTGCACCTTGCCCCCGACCCGGACCAGACCCGTGATCTGATGGCCTCGGGCTGCACCGCCATCGCCTACGAGACGGTGACCGACAGCAATGGCGGTCTGCCACTGCTGGCGCCGATGTCCGAAGTGGCGGGCCGTCTGGCCCCCCAGGTCGGCGCGTGGACGCTGCAGAAATCCAATGGCGGGCGCGGCATGCTGATGGGCGGTGTGCCCGGCGTCGGCCCCGCCCGGGTGATGGTGATCGGCGGCGGCGTGGTGGGCACGCAGGCCGCCCGGATCGCCGCCGGGATGGGCGCGGATGTCACCGTTCTGGACCGGTCGCTACCGCGGCTGCGCTATCTCGACGACGTGTTCGGCGGCATGTTCAAGACCGGCTATTCCTCGGCCGGTCTGCTGGAAGAGCTGTTACCGCAAGCCGACATGGTGATCGGCGCGGTGCTCATTCCCGGCGCCGCGGCGCCCAAGTTGGTGCGGCGCGATCAGTTTCCAATGATGAAACCCGGCGCGGTGCTGGTAGATGTGGCGATCGATCAGGGCGGGTGTTTCGAGACATCACGGCCCACCACGCATCAGGATCCGATCTACGAGGTGGACGGGATCATGCATTACTGCGTGGCCAACATGCCGGGTGCCGTCGCGCGCACCTCGACGCTGGCGCTAGGCAACGCGACGATGCCCCTCATGCTGGCGCTTGCCGACAAGGGGTGGAAGCGCGCCTGCGCCGAGGACCCGCATCTGCTGAAGGGTCTGAACGTGCACGCCGGGCAGCTGACCTATGCCGCCGTGGGCGAGGCCCTGGGGATCGAATGGGTCCATGCCGAGGCCCTACTCTGATCTCGCGGCGGCCCCGGCAGATCTCGCCGGGGCCGGCGGAAAGCCCGTCTACCGGTCCGCGATCATCTCGGCCTGCTTGACGATGCCCTCGGCCTGCTTGATCGAGGCGATATCGACGAGGCGGCCCTTGTAGGTGGTCGCCCCCTCGCCGCGGGCCTTGGCCTCTTCCATCGCGGCTAGGATCTCGCGGGCCTCCTCGACGGCGGCCTCCGAGGGCGTGAAGATCTCGTTGGCGAGAGCGATCTGCTTGGGGTGGATCGCCCATTTTCCCACCATGCCGAGGGTGGCCGAGCGCCGCGCCTGCGCGCGGAATCCTTCGTCATCCGAAAAATCGCCGAACGGGCCGTCGACCGGCAGAAGGCCATGCGTGCGGCAGGCGGCGACGATCGCGCTCTGGGCCCAGTGCCAGGGATCGGACCAGTATCTGGCGCCCTCGTGCAGCATGTAGTAGTTTTCCTGCGTGCCACCGATGCCGGTCGTGGACATGCCCATGGAGGCCGCGAAATCGGCCGCGCCAAGGCTCATCGCCTGCATGCGCGGCGAGCCGGCTGCGATCTCTTCGACATGGGCGATGCCGGCGGCGGATTCGATGATGACCTCGAATCCGATGCGCTTTTTACGGCCCTTGGCGGCCTCGATGGCGGTCACCAGCGCGTCCACGGCGTAGATGTCACCCGCGCAGCCCGCCTTGGGGATCATGATCTGGTCGAGCCGGTCACTGGTCTGTTCCAGCAGATCGACCACATCGCGATACCAGAACGGCGTATCCAGCCCGTTGATCCGCACCGACAGGCATTTCTTGCCCCAGTCGACATCGTTGATCGCCTGGATCGTGTTGGCGCGGGCGCTGGCCTTGTCGGTGGGCGCGACCGAATCCTCGAGGTCGATATTGATCACGTCGGCTGCACTCGCCGCCATTTTCTCGAACAGCCTGGTGTTGGAGCCGGGACCGAAAAGCTGGCAGCGGTTGGGGCGCGCGGGCGGGGCAGGTTGCAGGCGAAAGCTCATCTCGGGGCCTCTTCATGGGGTGAGGGGATTGCGTTTCTGTCGCGAGACTGGGTATGAAATGGATGCTGCATCTGCAAGGTTCTTTTGTGAGGCGTCGCATGCGGGTCGCACGGCGCGCGGTGCCGCCGCAAACCCGTGCAAACCGCGCCGGAACCCTGCAGGCCCCGCGCGAATGAGGTTGAACCGGGCGGAAAAGCACGGTTCTGTCCTGCGACACGAGACAACCGCCGACCATCCGGAGCCATGCCATGATCGAGACCCCCTATCTGCTTTTTCTGGGCGACGCGCCCGACATGCTGGCCGCGAAGGTGGCCATCGGCATCCGCGACTGGCGGCCCGACAATGCGGTTGGCCAGTTCCGTCTGCCGGGCTGCGGCGCGGATCTGGGCCTGCCCGACATGACCCTGGCCGAGGCCAGGGCGGCGGGTGCGAAGACCGTCGTGATCGGGGTGGCCAACCGGGGAGGCGTGATTTCCAACGCCTGGAAGAAGGTGCTGGTGACGGCGATGGAAGAGGGCTTTGATCTGGCCGCCGGCCTGCACAACCTGCTGCGCGACGAGCCCGATCTCAAGGCGGTGGCCGAAGCGACGGGCCGCAAGCTGCATGATGTGCGCGTTCCCGAGGTCCGGTATCCGATCGCCGATGGCCGGAAACGTGGCGGCAAGCGGTGTCTGCCGGTGGGCACCGATTGCTCGGTCGGCAAGATGTATACCACGATGGCCATGGAGGGCGAGATGCACGCCCGCGGCATGAAGGCCACCTTCCGCGCGACCGGGCAGACGGGCATCCTGATCACCGGCGACGGCGTGCCACTCGATGCGGTGGTGGCGGATTTCATGGCCGGCGCCATCGAGTGGCTGACCCCCGACAACGACGCCGATCACTGGGATCTGATCGAGGGGCAGGGCAGCCTGTTTCACGTCTCCTATTCCGGGGTGACGCTAGCGCTGGTGCATGGCGGGCAGCCAGATGCGCTGATCCTGTGCCACGAGCCGACGCGCAGGCATCTGCGCGGCCTGCCTGACTACGGCCTGCCGTCCCTGCAGCAATTGCGCGACACGGCCCTGCCGCTGGCCCGGATATCGAACCCGGCCTGCGAGGTCGTGGGCATTGCGGTAAACACGCAGCACATGGACGAGGCCGGGGCGCGCGCCTACCTTGATGGTTTGGAACGCGATATGGGCTTGCCCGCGACGGATCCTTACCGGTTCGGGTCGGGCAAGCTGGTGGACGCGCTTGCCGCGATCTGATCGGGCCGGGCGCATGTGGGTCGTGCGGGATGCCTCCGGCGGGAGTATTTCGGGAAAGATGAAAGGGTGGTCGCTTGGATATTTCAGTGACGCGCGATGTGTTCCGGCTGGCGCAGGTCTTTACCATCAGCCGTGGCTCGCGCAGCGAGGCGCAGGTGCTGACTGTACGGATCAGCGATGGCGGCGTGACGGGATGGGGCGAATGCGTGCCTTATGCGCGCTATGGTGAGACCTTGGACAGCGTGACTGTGCAGATCGAGGCTCTGCCGGAAAATGTAACGCGGGCAGGGCTTTACGATCTGCTCGCCGCGGGGGCGGCGCGCAACGCGGTAGATTGCGCGCTCTGGGATCTGGAGGCAAAGCGAGCAGGCAAGCGTGTCTGGGAGCTTGCCGGGCTGACTGCGCCGAAACCCGAGATCACCGCCTACACCCTGTCACTGGACACGCCCGAGGCGATGGAGCAGCAGGCCGCAAAACACGCGCATCGCCCGCTTCTGAAGATCAAGCTGGGCACGCCAGATGACATGCCGCGGCTCGAGGCGGTGCGGCGCGGCGCACCGGCCGCGCGGATCATCATCGACGCCAATGAGGGATGGTCGGCACAGGTCTATGCCGATCTGGCGCCGCATCTGGTGCGTCTGGGTGTTGCGCTCGTGGAGCAGCCGTTGCCCGCGGGTGAGGACGAGGTGTTGCGCGGCATGGACCGCCCGGTGCCTGTCTGTGCCGACGAAGCGTGCCACGACCGGGCCAGCCTCGCGGGCCTCAAGGGCAAATATGACATGGTCAACATCAAGCTCGACAAGACCGGCGGGCTGACCGAGGCCCTGGCCCTGCGGGATGCGGCGCGAGCGGAAAACCATGCAGTAATGGTGGGTTGCATGGTCGGGTCGAGCCTTGCGATGGCCCCTGCGACACTGGTGGCCCAAGGTGCCGTGGTGACGGATCTTGACGGGCCGCTGCTTCTGGCCGAAGACCGGGACAACGCTTTGAAATTTGATGCGGCGGGGGTGCATCCGCCTGACGCCGCCTTGTGGGGGTAGGACCATGCGAACAGTCTATGTGAACGGCGACTATCTGCCGGAGACGCAAGCCACGGTGTCGATCTTCGACCGGGGATTTCTGATGGCCGACGGCGTCTATGAGGTGACCAGCGTGCTGGATGGCAGGCTGATCGATTTCGACGGGCATCGCGCGCGGCTGGAGCGGTCGCTGAACGAACTTGACATGCGCAAGCCCGCGGGGTTCAACGACCTGCTGGAGATCCACCGCGAGCTGGTCTCGCGCAACGACATCGGCGACGGCCTGGTCTATCTGCAGGTCACGCGCGGCAGCGACGGCGACCGCGATTTCGTCTTTCCGGATCCCGAGACGACCGCGCCGACGCTGGTGCTGTTCACCCAGTCCAAACCCGGCCTCGCCGACAATCCCGCCGCGAAAAAAGGCATGAAGATCATAAGCATAGATGATCTTCGCTGGGGCCGGCGCGACATCAAGACGGTGCAGTTGCTGTACCCGTCGATGGGCAAGATGATGGCCCGGGCGGCCGGCTGTGACGATGCGTGGATGGTCGAGGACGGGCAGGTGACCGAGGGCACCTCGAACAATGCCTATATCGTGAAGGGCAACACCATCGTCACCCGGCATCTGAGTCACGAGATCCTGCATGGCATCACCCGCGCCGCCGTTCTGCGCTTTGCGCGCGAGGCGCAGATGCAGGTCGAGGAACGGCCCTTTACGGTAGATGAGGCCAAGGCGGCGGACGAGGCTTTCATCACCTCGGCCAGCGCGTTCGTCATGCCGGTGGTGGAGATCGACGGGGCGGCTTTGGGGGATGGCACCCCCGGCCCGGTGGCCACAAGGCTGCGCGAGATCTACCTTGACGAGAGCCGCAAGCAGGCCGTCTGAGCGTACAGGCTGTACCTTGCGTACGCGGGTTGTGTACGCAGAGGCGAGGTGGCTGTGCGAAAGGCTCCGAATTGTGCCGAACACCCCCGCCGGCATCCCCCTCGCAAACCGCCTCGGGATCAGATTTCCGGGGCTGTTTGCGAGGGGCCAAGTCGGGTCGCGTCGTGATTGAAGCGCGTCGGATCAGGGCCGAAGGTAATGGCAGGAGGGATCCCGCCGCGATCCCGGGGGACGGTGGGAAAGCAGGTGGTCTTGGCCTTGAGTGGACGTTTGGGGCTGGTCGCGCATCGACGGGCCGCGGTGCGGCGATCCAACGTGACTTTGGCAGCGCTTTATCTCGGCAAGTTCAAAAAACCTGAGAACGTTGCGCAGGTTGCAGCCAAATCGCCGTGCCGGGGGGCGGCCCGGCGATGCGCGGCGGCGCGTGCCGCGCCTTGATCCCGCGCCTTTGGTGTCAGGGTTCCACTGTCCGCTTCAGGCCACCCCCAGTCTTTTCTGATGTCCCCTTCATCGGCCGCAATGCCCGGAGACTTGCGTTGCCTGTGTGACCCGTCCGTTCGAGCCGGTAACGGATGAAGCAGAGGGGCCGGGGCGGGGCGGATCGCGCTGGACGATCTCGTTCGGGGGGCCTAGGCTGCGCGCCTAACAGAAGGAAGGGGACGCCATGCCGACCGGAACGAATATCCGCACCTATTTTCAGGGCCAGTGGCACGAGGGCGATCTTGCCGTGATGAACGCGGCCGATCATGGCATGTGGCTGGGCAGCAACGTGTTTGACGGGGCGCGGTTCGCGCATGGGCTGACGCCCGATCTCGACAAGCATTGCGCGCGGGTCAATGCCTCGGCCGAGGCGCTGATGGTGACGCCCACGGTCGGCGTCGACGAGATGGTGGCGATCATCCATGAGGGCCTGCGCGCCTACCCTGTGGAGGCCGCGGTCTATATCCGGCCGATGTACTGGGCCATAGATGGCGGCATGTCGGCGATCGTGCCGAAGGAGGGCGGCGGCACGGGATTCGCCGTCTGCCTTGAAGAGATCCCGATGGCCGCCACCGGGACCACGACGACGCTGTGCCGGACGCGGTTCCGCCGGCCGGTGCTGGAGGATGCCGTGGTCAACGCCAAGGCGGCGTGTCTTTATCCCAACAACGCGCGAATGCTGGCCGAGGCCCGGTCGCGCGGCTTTGGCAACGCGCTGGTCGCGGATGCGCTTGGCAACGTGGCCGAAAGTGCCACGGCCAATGTCTTTGCCGTGAAGGATGGCGAGGTCTTCACCCCGGTGCCCAACGGCACGTTTCTGGCCGGGATCACCCGCGCGCGCCACATCGCCAACATGCGCGCCGAGGGCATGGTGGTGCATGAGACGGTGATGAGCTTTGCCGAGTTCGACGCCGCCGACGAGGTGTTCCTGTCGGGCAACATGATGAAGGTCACGCCGGTCGCGGCGTTCGAGGATCGCCATTACCAGCCCGGCCCCGTGACCGAGCGGGTGCGCGAGATGTACTGGGACTGGGCCGCCTCGGAAGCGAGCCGTGTGGGCTGAGCGCGGCTCGGTACGACGGGGCTTGCACGGGGGGCGAAGATTCCTTAGCGTTTTCGTCAGGCTTTAACCTGACAGAAAGGATCAACGCATGCGCCTGACGTATCTTGCGACACCGGTCGCGCTGGCCCTCTTCGCGCTGCCTGCCGCTGCGCAGGAGGTCGATCATTACGAGCCCGTGCCCTCGGAGACGCTGACCGAGGCGATGGAGAACCTCGCCACGTACAATGAGCGGGTCGAGGATGTTCTGGCGCGCGAGGATCTGAGCGTGTCGGACATGGAGGAGATCCATCAGTATACCTACACGATGGAACAGGCCGTCGCCCGCATCGCCACCTCGATGGAGGAGATCGCGGAACTGCTCGAAGAGGTGCATCTTGCGTCCGAAGGGGATGATGCCGACGACCTGCGCCAAAAGGCCGAGGCCTATCTCGAGCGCAACGCGCCGCTGACCGAGTAGGCATCCCGACGGGCCGGGCGCGGGGGTGGCGAATGCCTCAGCCGCGCCCGATGAAGGGCATATTGGTGGCCATCACGGTGACGAACTGCATGTTCGCCCCGTCGGGCAGGCTCGCCATCCGAAGCACCGTGTCGGCCACCACCGAGACATCCATCACCGGTTCCGGCCGGATCGCGCCATCGGCCTGCGCGACGCCTTGCGGCATGGTCGCGGTCATCTCGGTGGCGGCGTTGCCGATATCGATCTGTGCGCAGGCAATGTTGAAGGGCCGCCCGTCGAGCGAGAGCGTTTTGGTGATCCCCGTCACCGCGTGTTTGGAGGCGGTGTAGGCGATCGATCCGGGGCGCGGCGCGTAGGCCGAGATCGAGCCGTTGTTGATGATCCGGCCGCCCTGGGGATCCTGCGCCCGCATCCGGGCGAAGCCTGCGCGGGCGCAATTGAAGACGCCATTGACATTCACCTCGATCATCGCGCGGAAATCGTCCGGGTCGATCTCGTCCGGGGTCGCCCCGGTCAGCATGCGCCCGGCATTGTTGAAGAGCGCATCAATGCGCCCCCATGTCGCCGCGGCCTGATCGAAGGCGGCATCGACCTTTGCCGCGTCGGTCACGTCGCAGGGCAGGATCAGGGCCGCGTCGGCGCCTGCCGCGGTGTCGGCCAGCGCGTCCGCGTGACGGCCCAGAAGGCCGACGCGCCAGCCTGTGTCCAGAAAGCGCTGCGCGGTGGCGCGGCCGATGCCGCTGCCGGCCCCGGTGATGAGGATGGTTTTGGACTGGGTCAAGGCGGGCTCCTTTCAGAGACGGGTCAGCGACGGGTCAGGCGGGCATCGGGATCGGACCCACATCGGCCGGGATCTGGTAGCCGCGCCGGACCGCGGGGCGTGCGGCGATCGCCCGGTACCAGCGCAGGACGTTGGGAAAGGCGGTCAGATCGATCTCGTGCCACTCGAAACGCGCCACCCAGGGAAAAATCGCCATGTCGGCGATCGAGTAGCCGGCCTCGATATGGTCGCGATCCGCAAGATGCCGGTCGAGCACGCCGTAGAGCCGCTGCGCCTCGTCGGCGAAACGCGCCTCGGCGGGCGGCGAGAGGCCCTTGTTGAAGCGCAGGAAGAAATGCGCCTGACCCAGTATCGGCCCGAATCCGCCCATCTGCCACATCAGCCATTGCATGACCTGCGCGCGCGGCGCCAGCTCGGTCGGCAGGAACCGTCCGTGGCGTTCGGCCAGATAGACCATGATTGCGCCGGATTCGAAAAGCGAAAGCCCCGTGTCGTGATCGGTGATGGCCGGGATCCTGTTGTTCGGCGAGACCTTCAGGACATCCGGTGCGTGCTGCTCGCCCTTGCCGATATCGACCGGGATGACGGTGTAGGGCAAGTCCAGCTCTTCGAGCATGATGGACACCTTGCGCCCGTTCGGCGTGCTCCAGGTATAAAGATCGATCATCACGGTGCGCCTTCGCTGTCTGAGGGTGCGGCAACCCTGCCGGAAATTCCCGACCGGGTCCACCGCCGTCCCGGGGCACCGCGCAGGTGACCGCGATCCGAATTCGCACGGCGGGACAGGCTCTTGGCCCGGCGTCGCGGAGGGGTGGAACGACAGGGGTCACATGGCATCGAGGCAAGTTTTGGTAAACTTTCCATGCCAAAGCGCTTGCGATTATTCCTCCAGACGTTAGGCTTGCGGCGTCGGAGAAGGGGATCGTACCGGGATGGGATGAGCCGTTCAGGCCCATGCGAGGTACTGCGCAGTCCGACGCAAGGAGTTACAGGGAGGACACCATGACACTGAAATCGAAACTGAACCGCCGGTCATTTCTGGGCCGCGCGGCTGTCGGGGCCCCGGTCGCCGCAGCAAGCTCGCTTGCCGCACCGGCGGTGCTGGCACAGGCCCCGATCGTGCTGCGGATGCAGACATCCTGGGGGGCCGGGAACATCTGGCAGGAATTTGCGCAGGATTACGCCGACCGGGTAGAGGAAATGTCGGGTGGCCGGCTGAAGATCGACGTGCTGCCCGCAGGCGCCGTCGTGGCGGCGTTCCAGGTGCTCGACGCCGTCAATGACGGTGTGATCGACGCGGCCCATTCGGTGCCGGTCTACTGGTACGGCAAGAACAAGGCGGCGTCGCTGTTCGGCACCGGCCCGGTCTTTGGCGGGTCGGCAACCACCATGCTGAGCTGGTTCTACGAGGGCGGCGGCAAGGCGCTGTATGACGAGCTGACCCAGGATATCATGGGCATGGATGTCGATGGCTATCTGGGCTTTCCGATGTTCGCGCAGCCCTTTGGCTGGTTCAAGGACGAGGTTGAAACCGTCGACGACATCGACGGGATGAAGTATCGCACCGTGGGTCTCGCGGCGGATCTGCTGCAGAACATGGGCATGTCGGTGTCGCAGCTTCCCGGTGGCGAGATCGTGCCGGCGATGGAGCGCGGCGTGATCGACGCGTTCGAGTTCAACAACCCCTCCTCGGACAAGGATTTCGGCGCGCATGACGTGGCGAAGAACTACTACCTGTCCTCGTATCACCAGGCGTCTGAAAGCTTCGAGTTCCTGTTCTCCAAGTTCAGCATGGAGGATCTGGAGCCCGATCTGCAGGCGATCCTGAAATACGGCGTCGAGGCGGCGTCGACCGCCAACACCGCCAAGGCGATGCGCCGGTATTCGGCGGATCTGCAGTGGCTGCAGAACGAGGCCGGCGTCACCGTGCACCGGACCTCCGAGGAGATCCTCGCCGCCCAGCTCGAAGCGTGGGATACGCTGATCCCCGAGCTCGAAGAGGACCCGTTCATGAAGAAATGCCTCGACAGCCAGCGCGAATGGGTCGAGCAGGTCACGTATTACGAACTCATGAACTCGCCCGACTACGAGCTTGCCTTCAATCATTACTTCCCGGGCAAGCTGAAACTCTGACGGCGGCGGTGACGAACACCTGACCAAGGCCCCGGTGCGTGTCGCGCCGGGGCCGATTTTCCAGGAAAGGGGGCGGATGTGCTTGGATTCATTCGATTCGCCGACGATCTGTCGGCATGGTTCGGCAAGGCGTTTGCCTGGCTGATCGTTCTGATGGCGGCGGGGACAGGCTACGAGGTCGTGTCGCGCTACGTCTTCGGCAATCCGACGGCGTGGGCGCTCGACGTGTCGTTCATCATGTACGGATCGCTGTTCATGATGGGCGGGGCCTACACCCTGTCGCGCGGCGGCCATGTGCGGGGCGATTTCCTGTACCGCCTGTGGCAGCCCCGCAATCAGGCCAAGGTGGATCTGGTTCTCTACATCATCTTCTTCTTTCCGGGGGTCACCGCGCTGATCATCTCGGGATGGTCATACGCGGCGCGCTCGTGGGCCTATGGCGAGGCGTCGGTCAACAGCCCGGCCGGCGTGCCGATCTACCAGTTCAAGACGGTGATCGTCGCCGCCGGGATCCTGCTGTTCATCCAGGGGCTCGCACAGGTCTGCCGCTGCATCTTGGCGATGCGCACCAATGAATGGCTGGCCGCGGAGGAAGACGTGTTCGAAACCGAAGATCTGCTTATGAAAAAGGCCTCACAGGCCGAAAAGGACGCGCATCCATGACCGACCCCCAAATCGCCCTGATGATGCTGGGCCTGTTCATCGTCTTCGTGTTTCTGGGCTTTCCGATCGCGTTCACGCTGATGGCCATGGGCATCGGCTTTGGGTATTACGCCTATTACAGCGAGCGGCGCATGTGGCGCGAGTTCGATCGTCTGGACGAGACAATCGCGACCACCTGGGACCAATGGAGCCTGTGGATCAAGGGCTTCTTCGACAACCGAATATTCGACCTGTTCGTGAACCAGACCTTCACGGTGATGTCCAACGAGATCCTGACGGCGGTGCCGCTGTTTCTGTTCATGGGCTATATCGTCGAGCGGTCCAACATCGTGGACAAGCTGTTCAACACGCTCAACATCGCGGCGCGGAACATGCCCGGCTCGATGGGGGTGGCGGCGCTGATCACCTGCGCGCTGTTTGCCACCGCCACCGGGATCGTCGGCGCGGTCGTCACGCTGATGGGCCTGCTGGCGCTGCCGGCGATGCTCAAGGCGCGGTACAATCCGTCCTTCGCGAGCGGAATCATCTGCGCGGGCGGCACGCTGGGGATCCTGATCCCGCCCTCGATCATGCTGATCGTCTATGCTGCGGCGTCGAACGTGTCGATCGTGCGGCTTTATGCCGCCGCGCTCCTGCCGGGGCTGACGCTTGTGGGGCTTTACCTCGTCTATGTGATCGGAAGGTCGATCGTGCAGCCTTCGGTGGCGCCCAAGCCCTCGAAGGACGAGGTCCCGGACGTGCCGTTCCTCAAGCTCGGCCTGATGATCATGACCTCCTTCGTGCCGCTGGCGGTGCTGATCTTCGCGGTGCTGGGGTCGATCCTGTTCGGTCTGGCCACCCCGACCGAGGCCGCCTCCATCGGGGCGCTTGGCGGCATCTTCCTGGCCTTCGTCTACCGGGCCATGACATGGCAGCGGATGCGCGAGAGCGTGTATCTGACGGTGCGCACCACGGCGATGGTCTGCTGGCTGTTCGTCGGCTCCTACGTCTTTTCGGCGGTGTTCTCGTATCTGGGGGGCGAGCATCTGATCTCGGAGTTCGTGCAGGGTCTGAACCTCACGCCGCTGATGTTCCTGCTGCTGGCGCAGCTCATCATCTTCCTTCTGGGCTGGCCGTTGGAATGGTCCGAGATCATCATCATCTTCGTGCCGATTTTCCTGCCGCTCCTGCCGCTTTTCGATGTCGATCCGCTGTTCTTCGGCATCCTCGTGGCGCTGAACCTGCAGACCAGTTTCCTGACGCCACCGATGGCGATGTCGGCCTATTACCTCAAGGGGATCGCGCCGCCGGAAATCAGGCTCACGCAGATCTTCGCCGGCATCCTGCCGTTCCTGTTCTGCGTGATCGTCTCGATGGTGCTGATGTACATCTATCCGCAGATCGTCTTCTATTTGCCGGATCTGATGTATGGCTGAGACCGTGGATCTTCTGACGCTGGACGCCTGCACGCTGCGCGACCGTCTGGCAAGCGGTGCCGTCAAGGCGGTGGAACTGGTCGAGGCCTCGATCGCGCGGATCGAGGCGCGCGAGCCAGAGGTGCAGGCATGGGCGTGGTTCGATGCCGATTTCGCCCGCCAGCAGGCCAGGGCGCTTGACATGCACCGTCGGGCCGGGCGTCCCATCGGTCCGCTGCACGGTCTGCCGGTCGCGCTGAAGGACATCATCGACACCGCGAAGATCCCGACCGAGAACGGGTGCGCGCTGGACGAGGGGCGTGTGCCGATCCGGGATGCGGCCATCGTCGACCGTCTCAAGGCGGCGGGGGCGATCATCATGGGCAAGACGGTCACCACCGAACTTGCCTATCTGCAGGCCGGGGCGACGCGCAATCCGCACAATTCCGCGCACAGCCCCGGCGGCTCGTCCTCGGGATCGGCCGCGGCGGTGGCCGACGGGATGGTGCCGCTGGCGGTGGGCACGCAGACCGGCGGATCGGTGATCCGGCCCGCGTCGTTCTGCGGCGTAACCGGCTTCAAGCCGAGCTTCGGGGCGATCCCGCGCAGCGGCGTGCTGATGCAATCGCCGACGCTCGACACGCTCGGGGTTTTCGCGCGCACCCCCGCCGACGCGGCGATGCTCGCGCAGGTCCTGTTCGGCCATGATGCGGGGGACGCGGCCACGGTCCCGGCCCCGGTGCCGAAACTGCTGGAGATCACCACCTCGGCCCCGCCGGTGAAACCGGTTTTCGCCTTCGTGAAACCGCCCGGCTGGGATGCGGCCGACCCCGAGTTGCACGCAGCCTTCGAGGAGCTGTGCGAGGCGCTTGGCGAACAGGTGTTCGAGGTGGCGCTGCCCGCTGCCTTTGACGAGGCCGCGACCATCCGCGAGCGCATCAATCTTGCCGAGATGGCGCGGTACTACTACCGTTATGCCAAGCAGATGGAGGTTCTCGGCCCCCGCACGCAAGAGGCGCTGAGCGGCGGCAACGCGATCCTGGCGCGCGACTACCTTGCCGCGCTCGACTGGCCGAGGGTGCTTTATGCCGGGCTGGAGGAGATATTCGAGCGGTGCGATGCGATCATCTGTCCCGCCGCGACCGGACCCGCGCCCGAAGGGTTGGCGTCCACCGGCGACGCGATCTTCAACGGGCTCTGGACGCTCGCCGGCGTGCCTGCCGTGACGGTGCCCGCCTTCGCCGCGGGGAACGGGCTGCCGATGGGGGTGCAGATGGTCGCCGCCCGCGGCAATGATGCGCGCCTCTTGCGCAACGCGCACTGGTTTCACACCTGGCTGGCAACGGCCGGGGACTGAGAAAGGGATGATGACATGAAAAGGCTGTTGGCGCTTTTTGCCTATGTGGTGCTTGGCGGGTTTCTCTATATCCTCGTCAGCGAGATCGGCGAGCTGGATCTGCTGGTGGTGACGGTCTTTACGGCGGCGCTTGCGGCCTATGATTTCATCACGTCCAGCAAGAAAGGGCGCTGAGCCATGGCCAGGCCGGTGATCTGGATCCCACGCCGCCTGTCGGACGCCACGCTGGCCCGCGCCCGCCGCGATTACGAGGTGATCACGGGCGAGGACGACACCCCCGGCACCGCCGAGGAGATCGTCGCGATGAGCGGCCGGGTGGATGGCATGATCCCGTGTCACTCAGAGCGTTTCTCGGCGGAGGTCGTGGCCCGGCTCGATCCCCGGCTCCGGATCGTGGCCAATTATTCGGTCGGTGTCGATCACTGCGATCTCGACGCGCTGAAGGAGGCGGGGATCGTGGTGACCAACACCCCCGACGTGCTGTCGGACGCCACCGCCGAGCTTGCGATGCTGCTGATGCTCGGCGCGGCGCGCCACGCGGTGCAAGGCGACAGGCTTGTGCGGCAGGGCGAATGGGACAGCTGGTCGCCGTCGTTCATGGTCGGCAAGCAGGTGACCGGCGCGCGGCTCGGGATCGTCGGGATGGGCCGCGTGGGCCGGGCCTTTGCCGCGAAGGCGCGCGGCTTCGACATGGAGATCCATTACCACAACCGATCACGCCTCGCGCCCGAGGACGAACAGGGCGCGATCTTTCACGCGGATCTGGAGAGCCTGCTGGAGGTGGCCGATTTCCTGTCGCTGCACTGTCCGGCCACGCCGGAGACCACCGATCTTTTGAACACCGCCCGCATCGCGCGCCTGCCCGAGGGGGCGGTCGTGGTCAACACCGCGCGCGGCGCGCTGGTGGATGAGGACGCGCTGCTCGACGGCATCCAGTCTGGCCACATCGCCGCAGCGGGTCTCGATTGCTTCAAGGTGGAACCGGGCGGCAATCCGGCCCTTGCGCGGCACGACAACATCTTCATGCTGCCCCATATCGGCAGCGCGACCCGTGCGACACGCGACGCCATGGGCTTTCGCGCGCTCGACAATCTCGATGCGTTCTTCGCGGGACACGCGCCGCAGGACCGGTTGGTGTAGCCGCCTGCGGTCTATGAGCATGCCCTTTTCGGAGCGGGTGCGGGACCTGTCGGCCCGGTCACCGCATCAGCACGACCGGCACCTTGCAGGAGCGGATCATCTCGCCCGTGGTCGAGCCGATGATCAGCGTGCGGATCCGCGAATGCCCGTAGGCCCCCATCACGAGCATGTCGAACCCCTGCTCGTCTACCAGCCTGGCCAGCGCGGTTTCGGGCTGACCGGACAGGATGGCGGTCTCGACCTCGAGACCGGCCGCGTGCAGAAGCGCCGCGGCATCCGCCAGCCCCTTCCTGGCCTCGCCGGTCTCGCGGCCCACGGTGACGACCTGCACCCGGAGCCCCTGAAACAGCGGGCTGCGGGCAATGTGATCGACGGCCTTCATCGACGAGGTGCCGCCATCATAGGCCACGAGCACCTTCTCGACGGGCTTGAAATTGCGCGACGCCACGAAAACCGGCTTGGTGCTGGCGCGAATGATCCGCTCGAGATTTGAGCCGAGATGACCCTTGGCGAAATCCGCCGCCTCGCCGCGCTTGCCGATCATGATGACGCGGGCGTCTGTCTCGATCTCGCCGATGGTATCCACGACATCGCCCTGACGCAGGCGTGTCGTGATCCCGCCCGCGCCGGCCTTTTCGAGAATGGCGCGCGCGTCGTCCAGAATGGCGCGGCCGCGATGGCTGATCAGCTTGGCGCGCTGCGCGTCGAGCTCTGCCAGTTCCTCCAGCAGCGCGGACCGCGCGCCCAGCTTGATGGATCCCGACAGGTCCTTGTTTTCGGGCGCCTCACGCCGGCCCAGCACATGCAGCACCTCCACCGGGGCGTTGGTGCGCCGTGAGACCCAGGCCGCGTGTTCGCACACGCTGGCGGAATAGATCGACCCGTCGACGAGGGCCACGATCTTTTCGGGTTGGTCAGTCATGCTCGGTCCCCTCTCAATGCGACATCAGCTTGTCCATCGCGCCCGGCTTGTCATGGATGGCAAGCTTGTCGACGATGGTTTCCGTGGCCTCGTTCATGCCGATCACCTCGACCTCCGCCCCATCGCGGCGGAACTTGAGAATTGCCATGTCCAGCGCCTGAACGGAAGAGATATCCCAGATATGTGCGCGGCTGACATCGATGGTGACCTTGACGGGGGCCTCCTTGAAATCGAACGCCTCCATGAAATCCTCGACCGAGCCATAGAACAGCTGCCCCTCGACGATATAGGTGCGGTGACTGCCGCTTTCGGTGATCTTGCTGGTGACCTTGAACAATTGCGCGATCTTGCCCGCAAAGAAGATCCCCGACAACAGCACGCCCACCAGCACCCCGATGGCGAGGTTGTGCGTGTAGACGACGGTCACCACGGTGGCGATCATCACCACGGAGCTGGAGCGCGGATGCACCCTCAGCGCCTTGATCGACGACCACGAGAAGGTACCGATGGACACCATGATCATCACCGCCACGAGGGCTGCCATGGGGATCTGTTTCACCAGATCGCCCAGCACGAGGATCATGAACAGAAGGAACGCGCCCGCCGCAAGCGACGACAGGCGTCCCCGCCCGCCGGACTTGATGTTGATGATCGACTGGCCGATCATCGCGCATCCCGCCATCCCGCCGATAAAGCCCGTGGCCGTGTTGGAAATGCCCTGCCCGATGCATTCCTGATTGCGATGCGACCTGGTGTCGGTCAGGTCGTCGACGATATTCTGCGTCATCAGGCTTTCGAGCAGGCCCACGACCATCACGGCGACCGAATAGGGCAGGATGATCATCAGCGTCTGATATGTCAGCGGGATATCCGGGATCAGGAAGACCGGCAGCGTGTCGGGCAATTCGCCCATGTCGCCGACGGTGCGCACATCGAGCCCGAGCGCGATCGCCAGACCGGTCAGCACCACGATCGTCACCAGAGGCGACGGGATCGCCTTGGTCAGCAGCGGCAGCCCGTAGATGATGCCGAGCCCGGCGGCCACGAGCGGAAAGGTGATCCACGAGACCGTGCGCGGGTCGAGCTCGGGCAGTTGCGCCAGGAAAATAAGGATGGCCAGTGCATTCACGAAGCCCGTCATCACGGATTTCGAGACATAGCGCATGACGAAACCGAGCTTGAAGATCCCGGCGGCGATCTGCAGCAGGCCGGCGAGGACGGTGGCGGCGAGGAGGTATTCCAGACCGTGGTCGCGGACCAGGGTGACCATCAGGACTGCGGTCGCGGCGGTGGCGCCCGAGATCATGCCGGGGCGGCCGCCGGTGATGGCGATCAGCACCGCGATCGAGAAACTGGCATAGAGCCCGACCTTGGGATCGACGCCGGCGATGATCGAAAAGGCGATCGCCTCGGGGATCAGGGCGAGGGCCACCACCAGCCCCGACAGCAGGTCGCCGCGGATGTTGCCGGTCCATTGTCGGCGGTAGGCATCGAATGAAATCATGAGGTTATGTCCTTTATCGCGCGGTGCCGCTGGCGGTCGCGTCGATATTCCTT
Organism: Roseovarius sp.; assembly: GCA_041685435.1. Lineage (GTDB taxonomy): Bacteria > Pseudomonadota > Alphaproteobacteria > Rhodobacterales > Rhodobacteraceae > Roseovarius. The sequence goes on along the minus strand of JAWLFT010000030.1, from coordinate 2,583 downwards.
GCTGGTCCTGTCCAGGTTGTCCGGCGGATCGGCGACCGGAAGAGCCACTCGGGGGCGGGGCCCCAAGTCCATGTTTGCTGCAACGCCGCATAGCCGAGGCCCGCCGGAATGCCAAGACCCCGCGCGACACTCAGACGCGCCGCCTGGGGATCGTGCCACCGATTCAGGCCGTCCGGCGGGTCAGGGGGACGAGGCCGCCCGCGCGTACAGGGTGTACGTTGCGTACGCGGGTTGTGTACGCAGGCCAACATGGCCGTGGTTTCCTCGTTGTTTTTGGCCTTGCACCCGCGCATGCGGCCGCGCGCTCCGGAGGTCTGTAGACAGCCCGAAGCGAACCAACAGCCCTTGACTCGAATCCGCGAAAGCTGACCTTCGCTGCGCGGATTGCGAACCGGTGAACTGCGAGACCTTTCCTTAGTTCGCTGCGCGCGCAAGCGCTTCGGTATCGCAGGTGCGGCATTTGGCAGGGCAGATGCTAGTCATTCGCTGCGAGTGTTCTGCAACCAAGACGGCCTTGAAAACTGGTTTTCGGAGAGCCAAAGGAAAAATCCGGCGCTGTACTGCCCTCGCAGCTCAGTTGAGCCATGACAATGCTTTGGCTATTCAGTATTATGAAACAGAACTTTTCTGTGAGGGGATAAGGGAAAGGTGGGTTGGGGCACGGTTTTGTGAGACAGTTCGCAGCGCTATTTTCCGACCGAAGGAGAATTAGGATATGGACGACAAGAACAGCTCGACATCTGGCGCGACGGAGGCCACGGCGCCGGCGGCGCGCGCCCACAACGCTGGCGACGGCGGGGCCGTGGCCGGTGGTGCGAAGCGCTTTTCGGCGAAACGCAGAAACGAAAAAGATCCATGTCATGGGAGGTTCCGAAATTTGAGAAGGGAATCGTAGTCTCTCCACCTGTGGCAATTGCAAAGACAGGTGGATTTCTAGTTCAATAAATATTGATACTATCGAGTCACGTCACACGATACTATTTTGGGTTCGAATTAACGGCAGTCTCTTGGAATATTTCCGAATTTAAATGCCCAATAGCCTCTCAATGGTTGAACCTGAAACTTACAAGGATCGAGGTAACAGATTGAGAAAAATTCTTGCGGCACCAGTTAGGGTCTATAATGATGGGTCATTTGGGATAAATGGTGGTGGCATCCAATGGCAGAGAGAAACCAAGAAATTGTTATTGTATTGGCCAAAAGTTATAATACCTCAAATTCTGGACAATGTTACATTCAATCAATTCTCAAGTTTTGACTCGCCAACCCTTCATTACCTTAGGGATCAACGTCAGATTGAGACTATTGTATTTGAAACAAAGCCGGACGACCCTCCTGATCTCTCAGGAATTGTAGAAAGGACCAGAGATTATCTCAATAATCTATGCTCATTGCAGACAGGGTTCGCAATATTCCAGTGTCCAACTGAGCCTGATAAACCTTCAGATTATATAAGTAACCTTGTGGGTAATGACACAACGAGAGTTGCATCTGCGGTATCAGTACAAGTTTCATTGATCGATATTCTTCCGATGGCCCCTCCAAGCGCAACATTTCAGGACTTAATTGATTTTAAACGCAAACGTGCGGCAGAGTTTAGTGAGTTTAGAGCCATGGTTGACCGTTTATCATACACGTTTTCTTCGGTAGGTGATCTTGAAGAGGGGGCCAGATTGGCTGCAAATGAAGCACGGTCAGCCTTGGCTGATCTGGACCGTTTGACGTTAGAAAAGTGGCCAAATCGACTCCTTGGTAGCATTACGACAAGTCTGGGAAACTTTTCCAAGAACATGCTTGCGGGTGCTGCTGTTGGTTCTGTGTTTGAGGAACCATTGCATGGGGCGTTTATTGGTGCCGCATCAGGGGCAATCGTGGCTTTCGCTGACAACGCCTTAAAAGGAGCTCGGTTTGACCAAACCACAAAGCCGTTTGCTTACTGTCTTCATGCGAAAAACTTGTGATGTTAGAAGTCGCAGGCATCAATTTCCACCGACCACGTGATCCCGGTAGTACCCGCGGTCACCACAGTCAACTATGCTTTCCACTCTGCCTCCGGAAAAATATCCACCTGACCAGATATAGGAGTAGGTCGTGATTGGTGTCGGTGTTTGTCAAACAAGGTGTCCACCGATCTCAAGCGGCGTCTCTGATTTCAGGGGCGCTGATTTCGGTATTGGGGTTGAGCCAGACGGGTCCGGAGGGTTGCCTGTTTTGGGTCGTGCCCCCTGAGTCAACCACTTTCGAGACACGACCTTTGACGGGCCGCAACGCAGCCTCATGAGGGCGCCCTGAACGGCAGGTAAGGGCCGGTCGCGATGAACCCACCGGTGCTGCAACCGCGAAAATCTTGATCATCGCTGTGGGTAGTTTGGGCTCTCAACCGGCTTTCGCCGCACTCTACACGAATGGCCGCTATCGGGAAAGGCCCAAAACTTTGCAAATCCGCTTCCTGCGCAATTCGGCCGTTCGCTTTTGCCGAGACACCGGTCTGGCGTTGCACGTGGGGAGGAGGGGCAAACCACGAAAAGCCCCGCCATCCGGCGGGGCTTTACCTATGCGTTCGCTCCGTTCAAGCCCGGCGGC
>JAWLFT010000029.1:0-30601 GCA_041685435.1 Roseovarius sp. | reverse complement strand
TTAGCACTCTCTCCGTCCACGGGCATCGGCGGCAGCGCCTGTTCAATACCCATGACCCTGAAAATGACTTTCAGCCCACCGTGGTCTTCGACGGCGGCGGTCGGCTCGTCGGGATCCCTCTGCGCCCGGCCCACCGCCCCGCGGGCAGGGCAAGTGCCGCGCATGTTCGCCGGTTCATCCGGGCCACCCGCAGCCATTGGCCCGGGACCGGGATCCTGCTGCGCGCCGACGGCCCTTCCGCAACGCCCGAGGTTCTGGACCTTTGGGAAGATCTAAGGTTGAGCCATGTCTTCGGTCTGGCCGGAAACAGCCGTCTGGCGGATCGCATCCTGCCCCACGAGGCCAATGGGCGCACGCTGTGCCGGCACGGCTGGTTTTCCTTCCGCGTCTTGTTCCGCGCCCCGTTCGGCGATGGAGGCAACTGCTGTGGATTTCCGTTCCATCGAGCCGGGTTCTCGGCATTCCGAAATTCCATCGCTCTCGACCAGTCGTGCACTGCCTCCATACGCTGACGGAGTCGTGACGTTTTATTCCGGGGGGCCGGATCGGGCGCAGACCGGCGGGCACAGGGGCGCGTACACACCCCGCGTACCGGGTGTACAGGGTGTACGTGGCCGGTTTTCGGAAAGGGTCGGCGTCGCCAGGGTTGTCCTGGCCGAATATGTGCGGTCGGGGCTGGGCGCGTGTGGCATCGATCAGGGAATGCCACGCCAAGGGCCGCTGCGATCCGGCTCCGGGCCGGTCGGTCCGATGTTGGCCAAGGCGCTGTTTTCAAGCAGGAAAAGGCCTGCGATAAATGCGGGAGGGTGCCCGCGGGCACCCTCCCGCGGTCTGATCGGCTCAGGTGATCTCGACAACCTCGATGGCAAAGGTCAGGTCCTTGCCGGCCAGCGGGTGGTTGGCATCGAGCACGACCTGCTCGTCTGTAACCTCCACCACCGTCACCGGCATCACCTGCCCCTGCGGCGTCTGCACCTGCAATTGCGTGCCGAGATCCAGCGGAATATCCTCGGGAATGTCGCCCCGCGGCACCGCCTGCTGCGCATTCGGATCCGGTTGCCCGTAGGCCTGATCGACCGGGACTTCGACGGTTTTCTTGTCGCCGACGGTCATTCCCTCGACTGCGGCCTCGAGGCCCGGGATGATCTGACCCGAGCCGACGGTGAACTCCAGCGGATCACGTCCTTCGCTGGAATCAAAGGTTTGACCGTCGGTCAGGGTCCCTTTGTAATGTACGCGGACGGTGTCGCCCGATTTGACTTGCGTCATGAGATCTCCAATCTGTGTGCGGTGGGTGAGTGTGCGAGGCCGCGCCTGCTGCGCGGGTTCTCATGCGAATAATTGGAAATGTAATCCTCCGTTTCGAAATTTGCAAACCGATCCCGGATCCGGCCCGCCGGGAAACTCATGGGGCTTTCACCGGTGGCGCTTCCATGTCAACCTCGCACGTGAAGTCACCGAGAGAGGTTCCATGACGATCACGACATGCGTCTTTGACGCGTATGGCACATTGTTCGATGTGGCCGCTGCCGCGCGCCGCGCCGCCGCCGAGCCGGGGCGCGAAAGCTTTGCCAAGCACTGGCCCGCGATCGCCGAGACATGGCGTCTGAAACAGTTGCAATACACATGGCTGCGCGCGGTCACCGGCGATCATGTGGGCTTTTGGCAGGTCACGCAGGACGGGCTCGACTGGGCGATGGAGGCCGAAGGGCTGGCGGGTGACGCGGACATCCGCGCGCGACTGTTGCAGCTCTACTGGGAACTCGACGCCTTCCCGGAGGTGTCCGCGATGCTGGCTGCGCTCAAGGAGGCCGGAAAATCCACCGCGATCCTGTCGAACGGGTCGCCCGACATGCTTGACGCGGCGGTGCGATCGGCCGGCATCGGCGTGCTGCTTGACGAGGTGCTCTCGGTCGAGAGCGTCGGCATATTCAAGCCCGCGCGCGCGGTCTATGACCTTGTCGGGCAACGCTTCGGCTGCGCGCCGGACGAGGTGCTGTTCGTCTCGTCCAATGGCTGGGATGCCTGCGCCGCAGCCGCGTATGGCTTCGGCACCGTCTGGGTGAACCGCGCGGGCGAGCCCGTGGATCGCCTGCCCGCAGCCCCCGACCGGCAGTTGCAGGATCTGGCCGGCCTTCCCGATCTGGTGGGCAGCTGATGGCACAGTTCACCACATCTGACGGGCTGTCGCTGCATTACACCGACCAGGGCACCGGTCCCCCGATCCTGTGTCTGGCCGGGTTGACCCGCAACAGCGCCGATTTCAGCTTTCTCGCCCCGCATCTGTCGGGCTATCGTCTGATCTGCATGGATTATCGTGGGCGCGGGCAATCCGATCATGCGGCTGACTACATGAGCTACAACATTCTGCGTGAGGGGCAGGACGCCATCGAATTGATGGAGCATCTGGGGCTCGACCGGGTCACGCTGATCGGCACCTCGCGCGGCGGGCTCATTGCCATGGCGCTTGCACATGCGCATCACGATCGCCTGTCGGGGGTCGTGCTCAACGATATCGGGCCCGAGGTTGCGGACGAGGGCATCGCGCGGATCATGGATTACGTGGGACGCACGCCGGACCTGCCCGATCTCGATGCCGCGGCGGGGGCGATGGCGCATGTCAACGCAATGGTCTTTCACGGGGTTCCGCTGGCACGATGGCGCGCGCAGGCTGGCTTCATGTTCTTCGAGACGCCCGGCGGCGGGCTGGGCCTGCGCTATGATCCGCGACTGCGTGACGCGCTGGTCGGGCAGGCGGGCGCGGGCGAAGCGCCCGATCTGTGGCAGATGTTCGATGCGCTGCACGACTTGCCCACGGCGGTGATCCGCGGCGAAAACTCCGATCTGCTGAGCCCCGAGATCCTTGCGCGAATGCGAGAGCGACACCCGGACATGATCACCGCCACCGTTCCGAACCGGGGCCATGTGCCGTTTCTGGACGAGGCGCAGTCCCTCTCTGCGATCCATGCGCTGCTGGAGCGGGTGCAATGACCGACATCACCCTGATCCGGGAGGCGGCCTCGCGTCTTGCTGGCCACGCGCGGCACACGCCGCTGCTGTCATCGCCGTTTCTCGACGAAATCGCCGGCCGGCGGGTCCTCGTCAAACCCGAATGCCTGCAACATACCGGCAGCTTCAAGTATCGCGGCGCGCGGTCGGCCCTCTCGGCGCTCGACCCCGACGCCCGAGCGCACGGCGTGATCGCGTTCTCCTCGGGCAATCACGCGCAGGGCGTGGCGCTCGCGGCGCGCGAATTCGGCGTGCCGAGCGTGATCGTCATGCCCGTCGACGCGCCGCGCCAGAAAATCGACAACACCCGTGCGCTTGGCGCCGAGGTGGTGCTTTATGACCGCATCCACGAGGATCGCGACGCCATCGGGGCGCAGCTTGCCGCCGAGCGCGGCCTCACCCTGATCCGGCCCTTCGACGACCGCCACGTGATCGCGGGTCAGGGCACCGCAGGGCTGGAGATCGCCGAGGATGCCTCGGCCCTTGGCGTCGATACCGCCGATGTGCTGGTGTGCTGCGGCGGCGGAGGGCTGACCTCGGGTATCGCGCTTGCGCTGGAGGCTGACGCGCCCGGACTGCGCGCCCGCCCCGTCGAGCCCGAGGGGTTCGATGACGTGGCCCGCTCGCTCGCCTCCGGCCGGATCGTGCGCAACACCCAAGCTGCGGGCGGGCTCTGTGATGCCATCGTCACGCCGCAGCCGGGCGAGATGACCTTTCCCATCATGCAGCGGCTCTGCGGCCCGGGCCTTGCGGTCACCGAGGACGAGGCGCTGCACGCCATGGCGCTCGCCTTCTCGCGGCTCAAGCTGGTGGCGGAGCCGGGGGGCGCCGTGGCGCTCGCCTCCGCGTTGTTCCATGGGGATGATATCGACGGCGACGCGGTGATCTGCACCATCTCGGGCGGAAACGTGGACGCGGCGGTCTTTGGCGATGCGCTGCGCCGCTATGGGGACTGAAGGTGGGGCAACCGAGTCCGTCGAAATGCGCTTTCGAAAGAACGCGCTCCGCAAACCGGCTTGCACTCGGGGTCGAATCCACGTCACGTGCACGCAGTAAAGGAGGTCGCGATGCAAACCATCAAAGCCGCCGTCTGCCACGAGTTCGGTGCACCACTGATTGTCGAGGAGGTGCGGCTTGCCGCACCAAGGGCCGGCGAGGTCGAGATCGAGATTGCGGCCGTGGCGGTCTGTCATTCCGACATCACCTATGCCGATGGCGGCTGGGGCGGCTCGCTGCCGGCGGTCTATGGCCACGAGGCGGCGGGCCGCGTGCGCAGCATCGGCGACGGGATCACCGGGCTGGCGGTGGGCGATCCGGTTGTCGTCACCCTGATCCGCGCCTGCGGGCAATGCCCGTCCTGCGCGGTCGGGCACCCCACCGGCTGTGAGACACCTTATGATTGCGATCTCGGCCCGCTCTCCATGCCCGATGGCCGCAAGCTGCATCAGGCGATGGCCTGCGGCGCCTTTGCCGAGCGTGTCGTGGTCCATCACAGCCAGATCGCGCGCATCCCCGAGGGCATCGACATGGCCGCCGCCTCGCTTCTGGCCTGTGGCGTGATCACCGGCGTGGGGGCCGTGGTCAATGCCGCCAAATTGCGCGCGGGCGAGGACGTGGTCGTGATCGGCGCGGGCGGCGTAGGACTCAACGCCATTCAGGGCGCGCGCATCGCGGGCGCGCGCCGCATCGTCGCGGTGGACATGACCGGGGAAAAACTCGCCGCGGCGCGCGAATTCGGCGCGACCGACGGCGTCCTCGCGACCGGTGAGAAACCGTGGCGCGCGGCCAAGGCGATCCTGGGGCGCGGCGCCGATGCCGTACTGGTGACGGTCGGCGCGGCCGCCGCCTATGACACCGCGCCGCGCTACCTCGCCGGGGGCGGGCGGATGATCATGGTCGGCATGCCGCATTCCGGCGCCGAGAGCCGTTACGAGGCAGGCAATTTCGCCGCCATGGGTCAGGCGATGATCGGCTCCAAGATGGGCGAGGCGGTCATCCGCCGCGATATCCCCTGGATGGTCGATCTCTATGCGCAAGACCGGCTGAAACTGGACGAGTTGATCTCGGGCCGCTGGCCGCTCGACCGGATCAACGAAGCGATCGCCGATACCAGATCCGGCGCGGCGCGGCGTAATGTCATCACCTTCCCATGACGCGCGCTGCTTCATCTTGCCTCAAATACTCCGGGGAGCGCGAGGGGCAGCGCCCCTCGCCGCAGTCGGATCGCGCAGCGATCCGAAACCCCTGAACGGAGCAAAAACCATGAAATTGCGCGATCTCGACGTCATCGTCACCTCGCCCCCGGCGCCGGGCTGGGGCGGGCAGTACTGGATCCTCGTCAAGCTCACCACCGATGACGGCATCATCGGCTGGGGCGAATGCTACGGCACCAGCATCGGCCCGCAGGCCATGCGCGCCGTGATCGAGGATGTCTTCACGCGGCACATGCAAGGCGAGACCCCCGAGAATGTCGAGTTGATGTTCCGCCGCGCCTATTCGGCCGGGTTCACGCAGCGCCCCGACCTGACCGTGATGGGCGCGTTTTCGGGGCTCGAGATCGCCTGCTGGGACATCCTGGGCAAGGCGCGTGATCGCCCCGTCTGGGCCTTGCTGGGCGGGCGGATGAACGAGCGCGTCCGCGCCTATACCTATCTTTATCCGCTGCCGCATCACGATCTGCGGACGTTCTGGACCTCGCCCGAGATGGCCGCCGAAAGCGCGCTCGATTGCGTGGCGCGCGGCTATACGGCCGTGAAGGTCGATCCGGCCGGACCCTACACGGTGCGGGGCGGGCACATGCCGGCGATGTCCGACATTGCGCTGTCGGTCGCCTTCTGCCGGGCGATACGCGACGCCGTGGGCGACCGGGCGGATCTTCTGTTCGGCACGCATGGGCAGTTCACCACCGCGGGTGCTGTCCGCCTCGGCCAGGCGCTGGAGCCGTTCTCGCCGCTCTGGTACGAGGAACCGGTGCCCCCCGACAACATCGCCGAGATGGCCCGCGTCGCGGAGGCGGTGCGCATCCCCGTCGCCACCGGCGAACGGCTGACCACCAAGGCCGAATTTGCCGCGATCCTGCAGGCCGGCGCGGCGGCGATCCTGCAACCGGCGCTGGGGCGCGCGGGCGGCCTCTGGGAAACCAGGAAAATCGCCGCGATCGCAGAGGCGTATAACGCGCAGATCGCTCCGCATCTTTATGCAGGGCCGGTGGAATGGGCCGCAAACATCCATCTGGCCGCCTCGATTCCCAATATCCTGATGGCCGAGACGATCGAGACGCCGTTTCACGACGCGCTGATCAAGGGCGGCATCCGGACCGAAGCGGGGTTCGTCACACCGCCAGAGGCACCGGGGCTTGGCATCGAGGTGGACGAGGATCTGGCGCGGGCGCACCCCTATCACGGCAAGGGGCTGCATCTGGAAATGCAGGAGGCGCCCTGCGATTACGTACATGGCAACAGCTTTGCCGGGGGGGCACCGCTCAAGACCGAATGACGACGCCGGACACCTGTCAGCCGCGATGGATGCGCAAGGTTACCGCGTGTATTTTATAAACGGTGTCAGCGTCCCGATCCGGTCATAGAGCCGCCGTGCGGTCGTGTTGAAGTCTTGTGTGGTCCAGTAGACCGACGGACAGCCGTCCTGATCCGCCCGTTCGTACACCGCCTCGATCAGCGCGCGCCCTGCGCCGCTGTTGCGGGCGTCAGGGGCGACATAGAGATCCTGAAGGTAGCAGACCGGCTCGATCCTCCAGTTATGCGGGTGATAAATGACGTGCACGAGACCCGTGGCCTGCCCGTCCTGCAGGGCCAAGAGACCGTTCTGCGCGGGATGATCGGGGGAGGTGAGTCGCGCGAACGTGACATCGTGGACGGCATCGGGCAGGGCTGTCTCGTAAAACGCCAGATATGCCTGCCAGAGTGGCTTCCACGCGGGTTTGTCGCCGATTGCGATGGGGCGTATCGTCAGGGTCACGAGCGGCCTTTCACAAAGGTTTCCGTCCCCGGTCTGCACCGGATCGCGGGACTTTGCCAGATGCGACCTGACAGGGTCCGTGGCATTTTTCGGCCGATGGGGTTGCCAGTCCTGCGTCCCTCGCCCATTTCTTGTGCTCTAGCAGTGAAACTCACCGACAGGAGACAGTCTTGACCTTCAAAACCAGCCTTGCCGCCATTCTGAGCGCAGCCGCCCTCGCGTTCGCGGTGCCCGTCGCCGCGCAGGAAGGACAACCAGATCAGATCGCCGCCGAAGATGTCACCGATGAGCAGGTCGAGGCCTTTGTCGATGCGATCCTCGCGGTAGAGCAGGTCCGCGACGAATACGGATCGTCCATAGAATCGGCCGAAGATGAAGCGGCCCAGCAGGAACTGGTCGAAGAGGCCAACGAGGCCGCATTCGAAGCCGTCGATGCGGTCGATAACATGGATGTCGACACGTATGTCGCGATCGCCAATGCGGCCGGCGAGAGCGAGAGCCTGAACCAGCGGGTCATAGAGCGTCTCAGCGAAGTGCGTGAAGAGTAACCACCCGTCATCTTTGGCGGGTCACCTCATGTCTTGACCCGCCGGAGCGCCGCGCCTCCGCTCACTCGGCCGCGACGGCCCGTTGATCGGCAAGCGCGACAATGTCCATCATGATCGTGTTCAACTCGAAATCCTTGGGCGTATAGACACGCGCGACACCCAGTTGACGAAGACGCCTGGCGTCATCCTCTGGAATGATCCCGCCGACGATCACCGGCACATCGCCAAGACCGGCCTCGCGCATGCGGGCCATGAGATCCTCCATCAGCGACATGTGGCTGCCCGACAGGATCGACAGGCCCACGACATGCGCCCCTTCGTCCCGGGCCGCGCGGACGATCTCCTCGGGGGTCAAGCGAATGCCCTGATAGCCGATATCCATGCCGCAATCGCGCGCGCGAAACACGATCTGCTCGGCTCCGTTGGAGTGACCGTCAAGGCCCGGCTTGCCCAGCACGAATTTAAGCCGGCGGCCAAGCCGGTCACTGACCGCATCGACAGCCTCTCGGATGTCTTCCAGCCCTTCGGTCATGTTCGAGGGGTTGGGGGATACGCCGGTAGGCCCGCGATATTCGCCATACATCGCGCGCATCTGTTCGGCCCATTCGCCGGTGGTCACGCCGGCCCGCGCGCATTCGATCGAGGCGGGCATGATGTTGCGGGCTTCCTGCGTTGCAGCGCGCAACCCGGCGAGGGCGACCTGCACGGCGCTGTCGTCGCGCGTCGCGCGCCACTCTTCCAGCCGCCCGATCTGATCGGCCTCGACCTCGGGGTCGACCACCATGATGCCGCCATCCTCCGATTGCAGCGGCGACGGCTCTCCGGCCTGCCATTTGTTCACACCGACCACGATCGTCTCGTTCCGCTCGATCCGGCCGAGGCGTGCTGCATTGCTGTCGACCAGCCGCGCCTTCATGTATTCGATCGCCGAGACCGCGCCGCCCATCCCGTCGAGTTTGGCCAATTCGTGCCGTGCCTCGTCCTTGAGGGTCTCGACGCGTGCGTCGACGGCAGGGTTGCCGTCAAAAAGGTCGTCGAATTCCAGCAGATCGGTCTCGTAGGCGAGGATCTGCTGCATGCGCATCGACCATTGCTGATCCCAGGGACGCGGCAGGCCAAGCGCCTCGTTCCATGCGGGCAGTTGCACGGCGCGCGCGCGCGCTTTTTTCGACAGCGTCACGGCGAGCATCTCGATCAGGATGCGGTAGACGTTGTTCTCGGGCTGCTGTTCGGTGAGGCCCAGGGAATTGACCTGCACGCCGTATCGGAAGCGGCGGAATTTCGGGTCTTCGATGGCGTATCGCTCCTGCAGGATCTCGTCCCACAGATCGACGAACGCGCGCATCTTGCACATCTCGGTGACAAAACGGATGCCCGCATTGACAAAGAACGAGATTCTACCTGCGAGCACGGGGAAATCCTCGGCCGGAACGCGCGGCTGCAACTCGTCCAGAACCGCGACGGCGGTGGCCAGTGCGAAAGCCAGTTCCTGCTCTGGTGTCGCACCCGCCTCTTGCAGGTGGTACGAACAGACATTCATCGGGTTCCATTTCGGCACGTGCTTGTAGCAGTATTCGGCCACGTCGCCGATCATCTTGAGGCTCGGCGCGGGCGGGCAGATATAGGTTCCGCGTGACAGGTATTCCTTGATCAGGTCGTTCTGCACCGTGCCCTGAAGTTGTGTGGTGTCGGCGCCCTGTTCCTCGGCCACCGCGATATAAAGCGCCAGAAGCCACGGCGCCGTGGCGTTGATCGTCATCGAGGTGTTCATCTGATCGAGCGGGATCTGGTCGAAGAGCGTGCGCATGTCGCCCAGATGGCAGACCGGAACACCGACCTTGCCGACCTCGCCCTTGGCCAGGATGTGGTCGCTGTCATACCCCGTCTGCGTGGGCAGATCGAAAGCGACCGACAGCCCCGTCTGACCCTTGGCGAGATTGCCGCGATAGAGCGCGTTCGAGGCCTTGGCCGTCGAATGCCCGGCATAGGTACGGATCAGCCATGGGCGATCCGTCTGGCGATCGGACGGGCCGGTCTGCGTGTCTTTCTGCGTCTGCGACATGGGCGAGCCTCTTGAATCGGATGGCGTAATTTTCTTACGTTGTATGCATTTTACAGGTAACAAACTGGCGCTGTCAATTCGCTGCGTCGCGGCGTTGTCCGGGCGGTTGTTTTACCGGGGTCTGAAGGATACCTTTCCCGCTCAATGGTGCAAGAAAGAGGGTGATGAGATGAAAACGAGGTTTCCGGCGCTGGCCGCTGCGGCTTTGCTCTCGCTTGGTGCATGCACCACAGAACAGGTGACCGAAAATACCGGCGATGCGGTCCTGGGCGCCGGTCGCCTTGCCGTGAACACCGCTGTCGGGGCGACCAAACTGGTTTACCGGGGGGCGCGTGGCACCTATCGCGCCGTGCGCGACGCGCGCAGCCCGGATGGAGAGCCGTTTCCGCCCGGCACCTTCCTGTGCACGGTGGACGATGGTGTCTTCGTCGAGGCGGAACGCTTGCCTGACGGCACCTACAGCTGCGATCATGTGACGGGCTGAGGCGATGCCGCAGCTTGCACGTCGCACGCGGCGCAGAAGGTAGAGGGGCATGTTTCAAACCGTCGAGACGCCCGTCTGGGCGCTGGTGCTTCTGGTCGGGTTCGCGACGGTCACCTTTGCCTCGCATTTCCTGTTCCCGTCGGTGCGGTGGTTCTTCCGCCGCCGGCTGGAGCGGGCCGTCAAGAAGCTGAACGAACGGCTGCAGCGCCCGATAGAACCTTTCAAGCTGGCGCGGCGCTACGACATGATCCAGCGCCTGATCTACGATCCCGAGGTCAGCCGCGCCATCGTGGCCCACGCCAAGGCCCGCGGCGTGCCCGAGAATGTGGCCTTCGCGCGGGCGCGGGGCTATGCGCGCGAAATCGTGCCAAGCTTTTCCGCGAGCGCCTATTTCGGGGTGGCGATCAGGCTGGCCAAATGGGTGAGCCAGACGCTCTATCATGTGCGTCTTGGGCATTTCGACGACGACGCGATTGCCGGGATCGACCGCAACGCGACGGTCGTTTTCGTGATGAACCACCGCTCGAACATGGATTATGTGCTGGTGACATGGCTCGCCGCCGAACGATCCGCGCTCAGCTATGCCGTGGGCGAATGGGCGCGGGTCTGGCCACTGTCACGGCTGATCAAGGCCATGGGGGCCTATTTCATCCGTCGCCGCGAGCGTGATGCGCTCTACCGGCGTGTCCTTGCGCGCTATGTCGGCATGGCCACCGATGGCGGCGTGACGCAGGCGGTCTTTCCCGAAGGCGGGCTCAGCCTGACCGGCGCACCGCAAGAGCCCAAGCACGGCCTGATCAAGTACATCGTCGAGGAACGCGAGCCCGGTGCGCGCGACGTCGTCTTCGTCCCCGTGGCGCTGAATTACGACCGGGTGTTCGAAGACCGCCTGCTGATTGCCGCAGGTCAGACCGACGGGCGCAAGTTTCCGGCCCGGATCAGCGTGATCGCGCGATTCATTCTGTGGCAGGCCTGGCTCAAGCTGCGCGGGCGCTATCACCGGCACGGCCATGCCGCGGTCAGTTTCGGCGCGCCGATGTCGCTCCGGGCCTATCAGGCGGATCATCCGGCATCGAATGCGAGGGGGCTGACGCGGGCGCTCATGGCACGGATCAAGGCTGAGGTGCCGGTGCTGCCGGTGCCGCTTGTCGCGCGCGTGCTGTTGCTGGCCGACGGCCCGCTTGATCATGACGAGATGGTCGTCGAGGTCGGTCGCATCCTCGACCGGCTTTCGCGTGCCCAGCCTTACCTGCCGGAGGCTGATCCGGACCGTGCCGTGCGATTCGGCGTGCAGATCCTGCGTGATCGCGGTCTGATCGAGGGCTGCGCCGGACGCCTCGCCACGGTGGAGGCAGAACGCCCGGTGCTGGCCTATTACGCCGCTTCCATCGCGCATCTCTTTCGCGAGCGCGGCACAGGTTGAACGGGTTTCTGCAGTTGCTCGGTCATAAAGTTACAAGAATACCTTCGTAGCTATTGCAATATTACCCCTCTCTCAGTATCCCGTACGGAATCAACGACATTCTGCACTGCGGCAACAAGGAACAGGAGGCTTTAGATGGCTTTGGATACCGAACCGCGCATCGCGCCCTATGATGCGCCTGAAAAGGATCTCTACGAGGTCGGTGAAATGCCGCCTCTCGGCTATGTCCCGAAGCAGATGTACGCGTGGGCGATCCGCCGCGAGCGGCATGGCGAGCCGGAGAAGTCGTTCCAGCAGGAGGTCGTCGATACATGGGAGATCGACAGCCAGGAGGTGCTGGTTCTGGTGATGGCTGCGGGTGTCAATTACAACGGTGTCTGGGCCGGTCTCGGAGAGCCGATCAGCCCCTTCGACGGTCATGGCGCATCCTATCATATCGCCGGGTCGGATGCGGCAGGAATCGTCTGGAAGGTGGGCGACCGCGTCAAGCGCTGGAAAGTCGGTGACGAGGTCGTGATCCATTGTAATCAGGACGATGGCGACGACGAGGACTGCAATGGCGGCGATCCGATGTTCTCGCCGACGCAGCGCATCTGGGGCTACGAGACGCCCGACGGGTCGTTCGCGCAATTCGCGCGCGTGCAGGCGCAACAGCTCATGCCGCGCCCAAAGCATCTGACATGGGAGGAAAGCGCGTGCTACACGCTGACGCTGGCTACCGCCTATCGCATGCTTTTCGGCCATGCGCCGCATGATCTGAAACCCGGCCAGAACGTGCTGGTCTGGGGCGCGTCGGGGGGGCTCGGATCGTACGCGATCCAGCTGGCCAACACCGCCGGCGCCAACGCGATCGGCGTGATCTCGGATGAAAGCAAGCGGCAGTTCGTGCTGGATCAGGGCGCCAAGGGCGTCATCAACCGCAAGGAATTCGACTGCTGGGGCCAGTTGCCCAAGGTGAACACGCCCGAATACAACACCTGGCTGAAAGAGGCGCGCCGTTTCGGCAAGGCGATCTGGGAGATCACCGGCAAGGGCGTGAGCGTCGACATGGTGTTCGAGCATCCGGGCGAGGCGACGTTCCCTGTCTCGACGCTGGTCTGCAAGAAGGGTGGCATGGTGGTCATCTGTGCCGGCACCTCGGGGTTCAACTGCACGTTCGACGTCCGCTACATGTGGATGCACCAGAAACGCCTGCAAGGCAGCCATTTCGCCCATCTCAAACAGGCGTCCTCGGCCAACAAGCTGATGGTCGAGCGCCGGCTGGACCCCTGCATGTCCGAGGTGTTCGCCTGGAGCGAAATCCCGCACGCCCATACCAAGATGCTGCGCAACGAGCACAAGCCCGGCAACATGGCGGTGCTGGTCCAGTCCCCGCGCACCGGTCTGCGCACCGTCGAGGATGTGATCGAGGCCGGCAAGTAACGCCCGCCCCGATCAACGCAAAGGCCCGCGGGGAGTGTCCCACCCGCGGGCCTTTGTCTTTTGGCCGTGCAGACCAGATCAGAGCGTGAGGTTCGGGATGATCTGCTTCTTGCGGCTCATCACGCCGGGCAGGACGACCGTGTCACCCGAGACGGTGACACCAAAGCTTTTTTCTGCCAGCGTCTTCACCAGATCGTTCGGCACCAGCAGCGTCGCCTCTTCCTTCAGGATGTCCACCACGAACAGAAGGACCTGACCGACACCATCCTCGGTGGCGACGGTGGTCATGCTGTCCATCAGGCTGGCCTTGCGATCCAGCACCATGTCAGGCGCGGTTGTTTCCAGCACGCTCACGCGGAACTTGGTTCCACCGACCTCGTATTCCTTGGAATCCATGCGCAGAAGCTCGGCATCGGAAAACGCCGAGACATCGGATTTGGCGGCGAACATCTCGGCCGCGTAGTCGGGGATCGAGACGCCGAGATCGGCGGCAAGACGTTCGGCCGTGGCGGTGTCATGCGCCGTGGTGGTGGGCGAGCGGAACTCCAGCGTGTCCGACAGGATACAGGTCAGCGCAGCACCCTTCATCGCCTTGGGCAACCTCGACGCATCCTCGCCCATCAGGTCGAGAATGATGGTCGCGGTGCAAGCCAGCGGGCGCATGGTGATGTCGATCGGGCCTTTCGTCTCCAGCCCGCCGACCAGCTTGTGATGGTCGATGATCGCCTGCACGTCGGCCTCGTTGATCTTGTCGGGCAATTCGGCGGGATTGTTGGTATCGACGACGACACAGGGCTGACCGGCTTCAATCCCGTCGATGATGCGGAGTTTCGGCAGATCCCATTTGTCCAGCATGAACGCGGCTTCGCTATTGGGCTCGCCAAGCAGGACGGCTTCGGCATCGCCGCCTTTAACCTCGTTTAGGTACCACGCCCAGAGGATGGGCGATCCGGTGGAATCGGTATCGGGGGATTTGTGGCCGAAAACAAGCGTGGTCATGATCTCTCGTCCTGTATTGTGATGCAGTGTTTCGGCGCATCCTATAGGGACCAATGCCGCCATTGTCACCCGTTGTTGCCGCGTTGCGGCGGAAACGGGCGGATCATCCCAGCAAGGTGATCGCTTGCGCCACGAGCGCCGCTCCTGCCGCCACGAGCGCGTAGCCGGCCAGCATGAACAGCCCGTCGCGTGCGAAAAGCCCGATCGCGAACAGCGTCATCGCCGAGGCAAGTGTCGAGGTCAGGAGCGGCACGAACTCGATCAGCGGCATAAGGAACGAGACCGTGCAGAAGATCAGCAGCGCCGGCAGGTTGGCCGGCTTGTCGGTCAGCCAGGTCAGGCGCTCGTTGATCCACGGATCGATGACCGCGACCGGACGGCGCAAAACCCTGACCGCGCGCCGCAGCCGCGTCGCGTCGATCGCGCGGTCCAGAAGAAACACCGGCAGCCAGATGCGGGACTGGCCAAACAGCATCTGCACTGCCACCAGCCCGACCAGCAACGACAGGAAGCTCGGCACGCCGGGCACGGTAGAAACCGGCGAGACAAGCACGAGGCAGGGGACCAGCAGCATTGGCGTGAAGGCACGGGGCCCCAGAAGCTCCAGCATGTCGCGTACCGAAACCCGGTCGTCGGCTGTCTCGTGTTCCAGCTGGTCCAGCAACCGCGTGAGGTTGTCCTGTCGCAAGATGGGCACTGGCGGGATTAGACTTGTCTCGTCGGATGGGTCATTCATGGATGGCCATATAGGGCGGCCGGCGTCCAATCACCATCCAGCACCCCATGACAATTCGACGACGCCGAGGACTCGCAGCACCGGGCCGGCAGTGCTCGGCAACCATCTTGACATCCCCGCGCGGTATTCTTATTACACCCGTGTTAGCACTCACCTAGCTAGAGTGATAACGATCCCCGTGGAGGGATCATCGAGGGAAACTTTGAGCCAAGGAGCCTCAGAGATGGCATTTAAACCGCTGCACGACCGCGTGCTTGTTCGCCGCGTTGAAAGCGAAGAGAAAACCGCCGGGGGCTTGATCATCCCCGAAACCGCCAAGGAAAAGCCGCAGCACGGTGAAGTCGTCGCCGTCGGCGACGGTGCCCGCAAGGACAATGGCGAGCGTATCGAGATGGCCGTCAAGGCCGGCGACGTCGTTCTGTTCGGCAAATGGTCGGGCACCGAGGTCACGATCGACGGCGAAGAGCTGCTGATCATGAAGGAAAGCGATATTCTGGGTATCATCGACGACGCCAAGGAAGTGAAAGCCGCCTGAGGGTGGCGACTCGTCTGATTTCCCGGAAAACACGAAAAAGGAGCATCTGAACATGGCTGCCAAAGACGTACGTTTTGATACCGACGCCCGCAACCGCATGCTGAAGGGCGTGAACGTCCTTGCCGATGCGGTGAAGGTGACGCTCGGCCCCAAGGGCCGCAACGTGGTGCTGGAAAAGAGCTTCGGCTCGCCGCGCATCACCAAGGACGGTGTGTCTGTCGCCAAGGAAATCGAACTGGAAGACAAGTTCGAGAACATGGGCGCGCAGATGGTGAAAGAAGTCGCCAACCGCACCAATGACGAGGCCGGCGACGGTACCAGCACGGCAACCGTTCTGGCGCAGGCGATCGTAAAGGAAGGCGTGAAGGCCGTGTCCGCGGGCATGAACCCGATGGACCTCAAGCGCGGCATCGACCTTGCGACCAAGAAAGTGGTCGAGCACATCAAGTCGGCGGCCCGCAAGGTCGAAAACTCCGACGAGATCGCACAGGTCGGTACCATCTCGGCCAATGGCGAGGCCGAGATCGGCCGTCAGATCGCCGACGCGATGCAGAAGGTCGGCAACGAGGGTGTCATCACCGTCGAAGAGAACAAGGGCCTCGAGACCGAGACCGATGTCGTCGAGGGCATGCAGTTCGACCGCGGCTATCTCAGCCCCTACTTCGTCACCAATTCCGACAAGATGATCGCCGAACTCGACGACTGCCTCATCCTGCTGCACGAGAAGAAGCTGTCGAGCCTTCAGCCGATGGTGCCGCTGCTCGAACAGGTGATCCAGTCGCAAAAACCGCTGCTGATCATCTCCGAGGATGTCGAGGGCGAAGCGCTGGCAACACTCGTGGTCAACAAGCTGCGTGGCGGTCTCAAGATCGCGGCCGTCAAGGCGCCCGGATTTGGTGATCGCCGCAAGGCCATGCTGCAGGACATCGCCGTCCTGACCGGCGGGCAGGTGATTTCCGATGATCTCGGCATGAAGCTCGAGAGCGTGACGATGGACATGCTTGGGTCGGCCAAGACGGTGAACATCACCAAGGACGAGACGACCATCGTCGATGGCCACGGGGACAGCGCCGAGATCGAGGCACGGGTCGCCCAGATCCGCACCCAGATCGAGGACACCACGTCCGACTATGATCGCGAGAAGCTGCAGGAGCGTGTCGCGAAGCTGGCAGGCGGTGTGGCCGTCATCCGTGTCGGCGGCATGACCGAAACCGAGGTGAAAGAGCGCAAGGATCGCGTCGATGACGCGCTGAACGCCACACGGGCTGCCGTGCAGGAAGGCATCGTCGTTGGCGGTGGTGTCTCGCTCTTGCAGGGGGCCAAGTCGCTTGAGGGTCTGACCGGTGAAAACACCGACCAGAACGCCGGTATCATGATCGTTCGCAAGGCGCTCGAGACGCCGCTGCGCCAGATCGCCGAGAATGCTGGTGTCGACGGATCGGTCGTGGCCGGCAAGATCCGCGAAAGCGACGACCTGAAGTTCGGATACAACGCGCAGACCGACGAATATGGCGACATGTTCAAGTTTGGCGTGATCGACCCGGCCAAGGTGGTGCGCACCGCGCTGGAGGATGCGTCCTCGATCGCGGGCCTGCTGATCACCACCGAGGCGATGGTTGCCGACAAGCCGCAGAAAGAAGGCGCCGGCGGTGGCGGCGGCGGCGGTATGCCCGACATGGGCGGCATGGGCGGCATGATGTAATCTGCCCGCCCGCAGAAGAGCTTGGGGAAGGGTCGCGCATGGCGCGGCCCTTTTTCACGGGGCATACCTTTGGCCGCGTCGGATTTTCGAGTATTTCTGGCAAGATGAAGCCGGGCGATCAGCTTTCTTGGTCTGCGATCATGGCCCGAAGCCCGCTGCGATAATCGGGGTGGATCAGTCGGATGCCGAGCGTGTCCCGTATGCGCCGGTTCGAGACGCGTTTCGATTCCGAGTAGAACGAGCGCGCCATCGGGGACAGGTCCGCGTCCTCGAAGGCCACCGCATCAGGTACCGGAAGGTTCAGCAATTCTGCGGCGAAGGCGATGACGTCCTGTGGCGGTGCCGGATCGTCATCACATAGATTGTAGACCGTGCCCGGGCTGGGCGCGTGGATCGAGGCCTCGAGAACCCGAGCGATATCCTCCACGTGAATGCGGCTGAACACCTGGCCCGACTTGATGATGCGACGTGCCGTGCCGTCGCGCACCTTGGAGAAGGGGCCGCGCCCCGGACCATAGATCCCCGCCAACCGGAAGATATGCAACGGAAGGTCGGGGATTGTCTGCCACTCGGCTTCGGCGGCCACGCGCAACTTGCCGCGCCGCGTCGACGGGGTGAGGGGGGTGGTCTCGTCCACCCAGTTTCCCTGATGGTCGCCGTAAACCCCGGTGGTCGACAGATAGCCGGCCCATGCGAGACGGGGCGCGTTGCGGGCGATCTCGTCCTTGTGGCGTGCCAGTCCCGGATCCCCGTCCTCGGTCGGGCCGATGGAGCTGATCAGATGCGTGGCCTCGGTCAGCGCAGGAGTGAGATCGTCCCTGTCCCAGACAAGCGGGATCACGCCCTCCATGCGCAGGGCCTCTGCCTTGGCGGCATCACGGGTCGTGCCGTAGATCCGCCAGCCCTGCGGCAGGAGCCGGCCTGCAAGGGCGCGCGCCGTATAGCCGTGCCCGAAAGAGAAAAGAACCTTGTCCATCACGATGACATGGCCCGGACCGGCGCGAATGGCAAGCTTTCGCCGATGTGGAATGAGCCCTCTGGCGGCGGCCGGCGCCTGCGGGCATTCTACCGACTGTCGTCGAACATCGGATCCGTAATGCCCCAACCGTCGCGCCGCCGCGTTCTTGCCCTGCTCGCCATGGCGCCGCTCGC
This sequence comes from Roseovarius sp., assembly GCA_041685435.1. Lineage (GTDB taxonomy): Bacteria > Pseudomonadota > Alphaproteobacteria > Rhodobacterales > Rhodobacteraceae > Roseovarius. Next base: position 12,554 of record JAWLFT010000029.1, on the reverse strand, counting down.
CGCGTGTTCGCCCCCCACGGTGGCGACCCGCAACGCCGCCTCTGCGCTGAACGAGCCGCCGCTTCACGCCAACGAGACACCTGCGCTGCGCCGTCTCATCCACCGCTATGCCGATCACTACGAGGTGCCGCGCACCCTCGTGCATCGTCTGGCGATCCGCGAGAGCAGGCACCGCCCCGCGGCGCGCAACGGACCCTATTACGGGCTGTTGCAGATCCTGCCGCAGACCGCCCGCACCATGGGTCATCGCGGCCCGCCCGAGGCGTTGCTGGATGCCGAGACGAACCTCAAATACGGCGTCAAGTACCTGCGTGGCGCGTGGCTCGTGGCCGGGGGCGACCCGGATGCGGCGATCATGTGGTATGCGCGAGGCTACTACTACGAGGCCAAGCGCAAGAGATTGCTGGTCGAAACCGGGCTGCGGCCGGGATGACGCGACGCCTTGCACGCCGCGCCGCCGCGATGGCGATCACCGGTCTCAGCTAGCGTAATCCGCCCCTTCGGCGTCGAGCAGGGCCTTGATTTCGGACAGGTGCCGGTCGGCCTGTCCGGGATAGGCGTCGAGTTCCTGCGCGGTCTTTTCCGCCACATCACCGGACAGGACCCGCAGGGGACGTCCTGTCTGCAGGGCGCGGATGTAATTCTCTGCGGCACGTTCGAAATAATAAAGTCGGTTGAACGTGTCGGCCACCGTATCGCCGATGACCATCATGCCGTGATTGCCCATGATCATGACCTTTTGCCTGGGGTCATGGAAAAGGCGCGCGCAACGTTCGCCCTCTCCCTCGAAGGCCAGCCCGCCATACCCCTCGTCGACCACATGCCGGTCGAAGAACATCGCGCTGTTCTGATCGATGGCGGGCAGGCGGCTGTCGGCGAGGCTGGCGAGCACGGTCGCATGCGTCGAATGCACGTGCATGGCACAGCGCGCATGCGGGCAGTGCCGGTGCAGCCCGCCATGCAGGCCCCATGCGGTGGGATCGGGCGCGTCCGGCCGGTCGAGCGTGTCGGGGTCATTCGCGTCGACCACGATGAGATCGCTCGCCCGGATGCGCGCGAAGTGCATCTGATTTGGATTGATCAGGAATTGCGTGCCGTCCTCGTCGATGGTCAGGCTGAAATGGTTGGCGACCGCCTCGTGCATGCGCTCCCGCGCGGTCCATCGAAAGGCGGCGGCGAGATCCACCCGTTCCTGCCAGTTGTCCATGTCGGGCTTCAGGTTCGTCACGTTCATCTCGATTTCCTTTCATCCATGTCGCAGGGTCTGCAGGCGATCCGGCGGTTCCCGCGCAGTCGCGCGGATCCTGTCTCGCCCCGTCTTCCAGCCTCACATCAGACGGCTCGTCCATCCGCCCAAGGCCTCTTGTACCGCGTCAGCTTGATCGCACCTCTGGCCCGTGTCAACGTGATGCTCAGCGTATCATGACAGGAAGCCGGCATGACCCCGATCGACAGCACAGCCCCGATCCAGACCCCCGATCTGCCGGGATCGTGCGATTTTACCGACGCTCGTGCCGCTGTCGACCGGCTTTGCGAACTATACGACACTGCGGCGCGATTTCTGTGTGACACGTTCGTTGGCGCGCTTGCCGGCAAGATCCCTGAGGCGCGCGTGCGCGCGTTCTACCCGGAAATACGCCTCAGCACGAGCACCTACGCCAAGATAGACAGCCGGCTCAGCTTTGGTCACGTGTCGTCTCCGGGCACGTATGCAACGACGATCACCCGGCCTGATCTGTTTCGCGCCTATCTTGAACAGCAGATCTCTCTGCTGTTCGAGAATCACGGCGTGCCGGTATGCATCCGCGTCTCCGCCACCCCCATGCCGGTCCATTTCGCAGTGGCGACAAATGCGGGTGTCACCGTGCCGCAGGAAGGCGCGGCGGCATTCACCCTGCGCGATATCTTCGACGTGCCCGATCTCGCGAGCACCAGTGACGACATCGTCAACGGCACATGGGACAAGGGCCGCGAGCATGCCGCACCCCTGGCGCCGTTTACCGCGCAGCGCGTGGATTACTCGCTGGCGCGGCTGGAGCATTACACGGCCACCGATCCGAGGCATTTCCAGAATTACGTTCTGTTCACCAACTACCAGTTCTACGTTTCGGAATTCGAAACCTTCGCGCGCCGGATGCTTGCCGACCCCGAAAGCGGTTACACCGCTTTTGTCAGCACCGGCAACACAGAGATCACCGACCCCGACGCGCCCCTGCCCGTGCCCGACCGGATACCGCAAATGCCCACGCATCACCTCAAACGCGCGGACGGGTCCGGCATAACGCTGGTCAATATCGGCGTGGGGCCGTCGAACGCCAAGACCGCGACGGATCATATCGCCGTCCTGCGCCCGCATGCCTGGATAATGGTTGGCCATTGCGCGGGGCTGCGCAATTCGCAATCTCTCGGCGATTTCGTGCTGGGGCATGCATATCTGCGCGAGGACCGCGTGCTCGATGCGGATCTGCCGGCCTGGGTGCCCATCCCGGCGCTCGCGGAAATCCAGATCGCCCTCCAGGAGGCCGTGGCGCAGGAAACGGAACTCGACGGGTTCGATCTCAAACGCGTGATGCGCACCGGCACGGTGGCCAGCGTCGACAACCGCAACTGGGAGTTGCGCGACCACAGCGGTCCGATACAGCGCCTGTCGCAATCGCGCGCGATCGCGCTCGACATGGAAAGCGCCACGATCGCGGCCAACGGATTTCGCTTCCGGGTGCCTTACGGCACGCTGCTTTGCGTGTCCGACAAGCCGCTTCAGGGTGAATTGAAACTGCCCGGAATGGCGTCGGATTTCTACCGATCACAGGTCGCGCGGCATCTGATGGTCGGGATCCGGGCGATGGAATTGCTGCGCCGCATGCCGCTGGAGCGTATCCACAGTCGCAAATTGCGGTCCTTCGAGGAAACCGCGTTCCTCTGATCGCGCAAAAACCTGCACAAAATACGCCGAAATTCATGGTGCACGCCCACCAGTGATTGTGTTCGCACACATAATGGCGTTAAATCGCGACTACATGGCCCAAGAGACGGGCAGTTGAAGGAGACAAACAAATGGCAAAACCCATGACAAAGACCCAACTCGTCACCGCTCTGGCCGAGGAAATGGGCAGTGACAAGAAAACCGCGGGCAGTGCGCTCGACGCCGTGATCGATGTCATCACACGTGAAGTGTCCGCCGGTGGCGCCGTGACGCTGCCGGGCATCGGCAAGATCTATTGCCGCGAGCGCCCCGAACGGATGGTGCGCAACCCGGCCACCGGCGAGCAGATGCCAAAGCCGGCGGATCGCCAGGTGAAGGTGACCATCGCCAAGGCGCTGAAAGACAGCGTCAACGGTTGATCCCGATCCGGGAGGCTGACAATGGGCCGCCCTTCTGGGTGGCCCATTGTCGTTTGCCTCTCGCACCCGGGTGTGACATTGCGGTGAATTGCATCACGCGAAGAGGGCAGGGGCGGGCATGGATATCCGCGCGATCTTGATGGGACTTGCCTTTGCGGTGATGTGGTCGTCGGCCTTCACCTCGGCGCGGATCATCGTGGCCTCCGCGCCGCCGCTCAGCGCGCTCAGCCTGCGATTTCTGCTGTCGGGGCTTCTGGGAATCCTGATCGCGCGCGCGATCGGTCAGAACTGGCACCTGACGCAGCGCCAGTGGCGCGCGACAATCATTTTCGGGGTCTGTCAGAACGCGCTCTATCTGGGGCTGAATTTCGTGGCCATGCAGACCATCGAGGCGGGGCTGGCCGCGATCATCGCCTCTACCATGCCGCTTCTCGTCGGTCTGGCGGGATGGTTGATCTTTGCGGAACGGATCGGCCCGATGGGCATGGTCGGCCTCGTGGCCGGGGTGATCGGCGTGACCATCATCATGAGCGCGCGGCTGAGCGGTGGGGTCGATCTTTATGGCCTCAGCCTTTGCGTGGTCGGTGTCATCGCGTTGACATTCGCCACGCTGGCGGTGCGCGGGGCCACGTCGGGGGGCAATTTCCTGATGGTGGTCGGCTTGCAGATGCTGGTGGGCAGTCTGGTTCTGGGGATCGTGGCCGTACCGCTGGAGACGTTCGAGGTCGATTGGTCGTGGAAACTGGTCGCGGCCTTCGCCTATACCACGCTGGTGCCCGGCCTTGCGGCGACGGTGACCTGGTTCTGGCTGGTGAACCGGATCGGCGCGGTAAAGGCCGCGACATTCCACTTTCTCAACCCGTTTCTCGGGGTGGCCATCGCGGCACTGGTCCTGAGCGAAACCCTGAGCCTGCAGGATCTGATCGGTGTCGCGGTGATCATGCTGGGCATTCTGGCGGTGCAACTGTCCCGGCAGAAGCGCGTGACGTGAGGTCGCATTGGGGGCCAGCCCCCAAGCCCCCGGGATATTTGAGGCCAGAAGAAACCGGGATGTATCAGCCGATCCTGCCGCGCGGCCCGTCTCCGACCTGTCCGCGATGCAGCAGCAGATGATCGAGGATCACGCAGGCCATCATCGCCTCGCCAACCGGGACCGCGCGGATCCCCACGCAAGGGTCATGCCGGCCCTTCGTGACGACCTCGGTCGGGGTGCCGTCCACGGTGATCGAGCGACGCGGCGTCAGGATAGACGAGGTCGGCTTGACTGCGAAACGCACGACCAGATCCTGTCCCGTCGAGATCCCCCCGAGGATCCCACCCGCGTGGTTCGAGCCGTATTCGGGGCCATCTTCCCCGGGGAAGATCTCGTCGGCATTCGCGCTTCCGGCAAGGCGGGCCGCAGCCATCCCCTCGCCGATCTCGACGCCCTTGACGGCGTTGATCGACATCATCGCGGCGGCCAGATCGGTGTCGAGCTTGCCATAAATCGGCGCGCCCAATCCGGCGGGCACGCCGCGTGCCGACACCTCGATCATTGCGCCCACCGAATCGTGGCGTTTGCGCAGGTCCTGCAGATATGTCTCCCAGCCCGGCGCGGCGTCGGCATCGGGCAGCCAGAAATCGTTGCTGTCGATCGCGTCCCGGTCGAACCGGGCGCGGTCGAGCGCCATCTCGCCCATGGCGACCATGTAGCCCTTGACCTCGAGCCCTGGTGCAAGCTGTGCGAGTGCGGCGCGCGCCACACCCCCGGCTGCCACCCGTGCCGCCGTCTCGCGCGCAGAGCTTCGCCCTCCGCCGCGCGGATCGCGGATCCCGTATTTCAGGTGATAGGTGATATCGGCATGCCCGGGCCGGAACGTCTGCGCGATGTCGCCATAGTCGCGCGACCTCTGGTCGGTATTCTCGATCATCAACTGGATCGGCGTGCCGGTGGTCTGCCCCTCGTAGACCCCCGACAGGATGCGCACCGCGTCGGCTTCCTGCCGCTGCGTGGTGTTCTTGTTCTGGCCGGGGCGGCGCCGGTCGAGCCAATGCTGCAGCATCGCCTCGTCCAGCCCCACGCCAGGCGGGCAGCCATCCACCGTGGCCCCGAGTGCGGGGCCGTGGCTTTCGCCCCAGGTGGTGAAGCGGAACAGGTGACCGAACGTGTTGAGGCTCATGCGTGAAACTCCTTTGATGGGGACCTAGCCGTGCCGGGGGCGCGCCTCAAGCGGTTTTGCCATCGGTCGACGTCGTCGGTCAGTCTGCGGCCGGTTCGAGCGCCGTCACCCCCACGGCGGCGGCGCGCGCGAGGTCGGGATCGAGCGACATCGGGATATATTCACCACGACGCCACAGCTCGGCGAGATTGTCATAGAATCGGCTCAGGAAGTGACCGGATTGACCGGTCGAGATGATGAACACGCTGCTGTCGGGATCGGCGAAATCATAGATCCCCCGATAGGCCGCGCCATGCACGTTGTGAAACGGGTCGGGTCCGTCGCCGCCGCGGGTGAGTCCGCGCATCAGCGTGTTGTCGCCGCCGGATGTGGATTGCCGGATATTGACGAAATAGCGCAGCACCGGAACGGAGCCGAGGCTCTGATGATCATGCGTGGCCTGATGGGCATCCCCCCACCGCAGGCTTTCCAGCGAGGAGCCGTAGCGTTCCGTGATCCATAAAATCGCATCGTCGAGCGCCATGCGCGCGATGTCCGAACAGGTTTCCGTCGCCGCAGATTGTTGCAAATCGCACCAGGCCGAGGCCCCGTCGACATCGCGAAAGACGCGCTCGATGAAGACCGGATCGGGATGATCGAACTCGCGTGCCAGCGGGCCGAGATCATCTCGGATCAGCCGGTCCATGAGCGCGCGCATCCACGTGACATAGATCAGCGGTTCCGGCAGGTGTTCGTTCATCTCGCCGTTCCAGTCGGCGAGAAGGTCGAGCGCGCGCCGGCGCAGCCGGTCCTGCGTGCCTTCGGGGGCGGCCTCGCCGGTGAACCACAGATCCGCGCCGATCAGCGGCAGCAAGGAGCGGGCCGTGAAGCTGACCGTGTCGAGCTGCGCCTCGATGAAGCTGTCGCGCGTATGCCCCTCGCGGTCCTGCATCAGCTTGCGCCACCGGTTCACGCGCTGCGTGTCGCCCCAGTAATGGCTCACATGCATTGGAAAGGGGCGATCCACCAGCTTGTTGTTGGTGTTGCCGAGGATGCCGCCCCGCGGGGCCACGAATTCGGGGTTGGCCGCCTCTGGCAGCCGGCCTTGCCAGCGGTTTTGGGCCATCCATCCGCGCGATGGCATGCGGCCCTCGCTTTCATGGCGGACGCTGCGGCGCGGCATGCCGCCGATCAGGCGCATGGCGATCGTATCCTGATCCGCCAGCAGCAGGTTCTGCGAGGGGGCGACGAAATCGTAGCTCTGCTCGATGCCCTCCTGCACCGTCTGCGCCTGCATCAGCCCGATGGCCGCGCTCATCGTGGTGTCCTGCCCGCTGAGAGCGGTCCACGCAACCGAGGCCACATGGCCTTGCGGCGTCACCTCGTCCAGATTGTAGTGACTTCCGGGCAGCACCGGCCCGTTCTCGGTCCAGCGCAGGGTCAGCGTGATGGGATCGGCGTCCTTGATCTCGATGATCGAGCGTTCCGTGCGGAACGGCGCCCAGCCATCCGGGGTGCGGTACTGGTCGGTGTCGTCGGGATTGACCTCTTCGATATGAACGTCCTGATCGTCGAGATAGGAGGACGTGATCCCCCAGCCCAGCTGGGCATTGCGCCCGGTCAGGATCGCGGGAATGCCGGGGATCGTGCCGCCGATCACGCCGCCGCGCTCCAGTTCCAGCCGTGCGAGATACCAGATACCGGGGGCCGAGAACCCCAGATGCGGATCATTGGCCATGAGCGTGCCGTCCGAGGCCGATCTGGACGCTGCGGCGGCAAAGACGTTCGAGGCGCCGGCAAAGGCGCGCTGCTTGAACGGCGACAGCGCATCGCCGGTCACATCCTCGGCCCGCTCTGCCATGCGCGTGAAAGACGCATCCGGAAAGAGGCTCGCATATTCGGGCAAGGCCGCGATGCCGCTCCCGGGGGCGAGCGGCATGATGTCGTCCAGCCGCGCGGGGTCGTCCAGTTCCAGAGAGGTTCGTGCGAACAGCACCTCATTGGCCAGATGAGCCGACAATTGCACCGCCATGAGCTTGATCAGCGCAATGGAATCGGCGGGCTGCCACGGCGCGATTGGGGCGTTGAAGATGAACTGCTCGGGCGCGCCTCGGCCAAGCGCATCGCGGTTGATCTCGGTCAGGCGCGCATTGACGCCATCGGAGTACGCCTTCAGCGCGGCGCGGGTCGGCGCGTCCTGCGCCGCGACCGACTGACGGGCCAGCGTGTAGAGGCCAAAGCGGCGCATCGTGGTGTCGATCCTGACCGTGCGGTGGCCGAACACCTCCGACAGACGGCCCTGCACCGTGCGGCGCATGGTCATCATCTGCCAGAGCCGATCCTGTGCATGCGCGTATCCCAGACCGAAGAACGTGTCGGTGTCTGTCTGCCCGAAGATGTGCGGGACATTGGCTGTATCGCGCACGATCTCCATCGGCGCGTCGAGGCCGCGCACCGCCAGTCGCTTGTCGTAATCCGGCAGGGACCGCGACACCAGCATGTAGCCCACCAGCAGTGCCAGCAGGGCCAACACCACCAGCGCCCCCGCCGCGCGCAAAAGCCACTTGATCACTACCGCCACGGGGTCAGCCTTATCCGAGTTTCCGCTTGCATACGCGCCGGGGATAGTCAGAAATCGCCCATGTGACAATGGAAACACACCGAGAGGAGGAGCGAAGAATGGCAAAGCTGGCATTTCTGGGACTTGGGGTCATGGGTTACCCGATGGCCGGACATCTTCAGGCGGCGGGCCATGATGTCTGCGTCTACAATCGGACCGCCGCCAAGGCCGAGGCCTGGGTCGCGGAGCATGGCGGACGGCACGCACCCACCCCGCGCGAGGCCGCATCGGGCGCGGAGTTCGTCTTCGCCTGCGTCGGCAATGACGACGATCTGCGCAGCGTCTGCCTCGGTGCGGATGGTGCGTTTGCCGGCATGACCGATGGCTGCGTCTTCGTGGATCACACCACCGTCTCGGCACGTGTCACCGCAGAGCTTTATGCCGGGGCGCGCGCCGGAGGTGTGGATTTCGTGGATGCGCCCATCTCCGGTGGTCAGGCGGGGGCCGAGAATGGCCAGTTGTCGATCATGTGCGGGGGTGACGTGGCCGCTTATGCGGCCGCAGAACCGGTCATGAACACCTATGCCAAGCTGTGCCGCCGGATCGGTGAAAGCGGCGCGGGGCAGATGACCAAGATGTGCAACCAGATCGCCATCGCCGGTCTGGTGCAGGGCCTCTCGGAGGCGCTGCATTTCGCCGAGAAGGCCGGGCTCGACGGGCGCGCGGTGGTCGAGGTGATCAGCCAGGGCGCGGCCGGATCGTGGCAGATGGCCAACCGCTACGAGACGATGCTCGACGATCAATGGGATCACGGCTTTGCGGTGGACTGGATGCGCAAGGATCTCGACATCTGTCTGTCGACCGCCGACGAGACCGGGGCAAGCCTGCCGGTGACGGCGCTGGTCGATCAGTTCTACAAGGACGTGCAGGCCATGGGTGGCGGACGCTGGGACACGTCGAGCCTTCTGGCACGCCTGCGCAAACTGGGCTGAGATGATCGGATCCGGCGGAGCCGCGGACGCGCCTGCCGCCCCGCCGGTTTCTTCCTGGCAAAAACACCCGAGATGCCACCGAACAGACCGACGATCACGCCTCCCGGGGGCGTAGCACCAGCCAGATGAGCGCGCCGCCGGCGAGCATCAGGAACGGTGTCATGGCGAGATTGACGGCGGCCCATCCCATCTGCGCGCTGCTGCCCGAGCAGTTCATCAGACCCCCCGAGGCCAGCGATGCGAAGGTCACGCCACCGAAGACCAGGAGATCGTTCAGCCCCTGCATTCGACCCCGCTCATGCGCTTCGTGGGCACCTGCCAGCATGGTCGTCGCCCCGATGAAGCCAAAATTCCAACCCACACCAAGCAGGATCAGCGCAACGAAGAAATTCCCCAGATCGACACCCTGCAGGGCCACGGCCCCCGCCCCCGCAAGAATCACGAGGCCGGTGGCCACGATTCGCTCCACCCCGAAGCGCACGATCAGATGGCCGGTGAAGAACGACGGGATATACATCGCCAGCACATGGGCCGTGACCACATCCGCTGCGCTGCCCTCGTCGAACCCGCAGCCGACCACCGCGAGCGGCGTCGAGGTCATCACCAGATTCATCAGCGCGTAGGACACCATCGCGCAGATCACCGCCACGGCGATGCGCGGGGTCTTCAGCAATTCGATCCTTGAACGCCCGCGCGGGGCGTCCTCGGACGGAATAGGCGGCTTGGGAATGTCGAGCATCAGGAACAGCAGCGCGCCTGAGAGATTGAGCGCGATCACTGCCAGATAGGTGCCGAAGAACGGGATCACCATCGCCTGCGAGGTGACCTTCACCAGTTGCGGCCCGATGATGGCACTCAGCAATCCGCCCGCCATGACATAGGAGATCGCCTTGGGCCGGAACGTGTCGCTGGCCGTGTCGGCGGCGGCAAAGCGGTAGAACCCTTGGGCGGACATGTAGGTGCCGGTGATCAGGCTGCCCGCAAGGAAGATCGGAAAGGACGCGACATACAGCCCGTACGCTCCGACAGCCCCACCGAACGCCCCGGCCATCGCGCCGATCATAAAGCCTGTGCGCCGGCCAAAGCGCTGCATCAGGTGCGAGATCGGCGTCGCCGACAGCATCGACCCCAGCACGATCAGCGAAATAGGCAGGGTCGCGAAACAGGGGTTGGCGGCCAGCGACTGTCCCGCCAGACCGCCCACCACGAAGATCATCGGCATCTGCGCGCCAAGGATCGCCTGCGCGGCCACCAGCACGGCGACATTGCGCTTGGCCTGACTGTCATCTGGGTGCAAGGCGGTATCGGTCATGCCGACGTGCTAGCTCCGGCCCCGGGCGGGTGCAAGCGCGATGTCGCCCCTTGGTCTTTGCCGCAAATTCCTTATGCTCATCAAAATGGTGGGACGGATCATCGAGACCGACGCGGACGTGGCCGAAGGGGCAGAGCATCTTGCCCGGCGCTGTCCGTATCTGGCGCATGCGTACGCCTTGACGGGGAACCTGCCGCTGCGGCGTCGTCCGGACGGCTTTGCGGAATTGCTGAACGCGATCATCAGCCAGCAGGTCAGCGTGGCCTCGGCGAATGCGGTGCAGGGCCGGATGGAGAAGGCCGGACTGAACCGGCCTAACGCGATCGCGTCGGCGAGCGACGAGGCGTTGCGCGCCGCGGGGCTGAGCCGTCAGAAGGCGCGCTATGCCCGCGCGCTTGCGGCGGCCGATATCGACTATGCCGCGCTGCGCGACGCATCGGATGACCAGGTTGTCGCCACGCTTACGCAAGTGCCCGGAATCGGCGTCTGGACAGCGGAAATCTATGCCATGTTCAGCCTTGGTCGCGCCGATATTTTTGCCCCGGGCGATCTGGCAATGCAGGAATCCGCGCGACTTCTTTATGAGTTGCCAGAGCGTCCAAAGCCGCGCGCCTTTCGCGAGATGGCGCAGGCCTGGTCGCCGTGGCGGGCGGTTGCTGCGCGCCTTCTCTGGGCGTATTACCAGAGCGTGAAAGACAGGGAAGGGATCAGATGACACGGGTATTGACCGCAAACCGCCGGGCGCCGCAATCGGGACAGACCCGCTCGGCGGTGGTGTTCCTGCACGGCTACGGCGCGAATGGTGCGGATCTGATGGGGCTTGCGGATCCGCTCGCAGATCATCTGCCCGATACGCTGTTCGTGGCCCCCGACGCGCCGGAGATCATCCCCGGCATGCCGAGCGGTCTGCAATGGTTCCCGATCCCGTGGATCGACGGATCGAGTGAAGAAGAGGCCGAGCGCGGGATGATCGCGGCCGCCGCGGACCTCGACGCTTTTCTCGACGCGCTGATGGTGGACGAGGATCTTCTGCCCGAACAGGTGGTGCTGTTCGGCTTCTCGCAAGGCTCGATGATGGCGCTGCATGTCGCCCCGCGGCGCGAGGACGAGGTCGCGGGCGTCGTGGCGTTTTCGGGGCGGCTTTTGTCGCCGGATATGCTCAAGGACGCGACGCGCAGCCGTCCGCCGATCCTGCTGGTGCATGGCGATTCCGATGACGTGGTGCCGGTACAATCCATGCCGGAGGCCGCCGAGGCGTTGCAGCAAGCCGGCTGGAAGGATGTCTTTGCTCATATCATGAAGGGCACGGGCCATGGCATCGCGCCGGACGGGCTGAACGTGGCCCTGGCCTTCATGCGCGACAAGCTGGGTCTTTGAGTCGATGATGGGTCTGCCTTTCATCACAAAGACGTGAGTTGATTTGGCCGCGTGCCGTCGCTTAGCGCGCCTGCGATCTGCATCAAATCGGATCGGCGAAAAACCCCAGTAAACCATGTGCTTCGGCGACCCATATAGAAGTCACGATGTCAAATTCGGCATCGATGAAACTGATACTCAAAGGGAGTTCACCAATGTTTCGCAGAACTTATCTCGCCCTCGCAACGGCAACCATGCTGGCCGGTCCGGCCTTTGCCGAAAACCATGGCGACGCGCAGGACATCGTCGATGTCGCAGCAGGCAATGAGGCGTTTTCGACCCTGGTTGCGGCCGTGCAGGCCGCGGATCTTGTCGACACGCTGAAAGGTGAAGGTCCGTTCACGGTTTTCGCACCGACCGATGACGCGTTCGCGGCTTTGCCAGAGGGCACTGTCGAAACGCTGCTGGAGCCGGAAAACAAGGATCAGCTCACCGCGATCCTGACCTATCACGTGGTCCCGGGAAAGGTGATGTCTGGCGATCTGTCGGATGGCATGATGGCGACCACCGTGCAGGGCTCTGACGTGACCATCGGCACGGAAGGCGGCGTCACCGTGGACGGTGCAAACGTTGTGCAGGCCGATATCGAGGCGAGCAACGGTGTCATCCACGTGATCGATTCCGTGATCATGCCCGAGTGATCCGGTTCAAGTAGTTTCGATACGGGGGGGTGGGCGGTCCGGACGGGCCGCCCTCTTTGATTGTCGCCTCCTACCAACCTGCACTGATCAGAACTCTTTTGCCCATTGGCGGCCTCCGATGGAGGCGATGCGGTCGGGCTGGGCGATCAGTTT
>JAWLFT010000109.1:0-7917 GCA_041685435.1 Roseovarius sp. | reverse complement strand
TGTCGAGGATCGACATGCGCAGATAATAGCGGGCGGGTGTCGCGCTTGTCGCGCGGATGCAGGGCTTCAGCGAGGCGGCGGGCTGACCGAAGGTCGACAGGCGCGTGCCGCGCGCGATATCCATCACATCGCCAAGCACCGCGCTTGCGGTCGGGCCCATGCCGGCGCCGGGGCCGCGCAACACGATCTGGTCCACCTGATCGCCTTCCAGCACGATCATGTTGGTGCCGCCCTCGAGCTGGCCCAGCGGGCTGTCGGCGGGCACGAGACAGGGCGACATGCGCTGTTCCAGCCCGCGCCCGGTCATCTGCGCCACGCCCAGAAGCTTGATACGGTACCCCAGATCGGCGGCGCGGCGGATATCGTCGAGCGTGATGTCCTGAATGCCTTCCAGCACGATCCCCTCGAAATCGACCTGACAGCCAAACGCGATGGCCGACAGCAGCGCCAGCTTGTGACCGGCATCGATGCCGCCCACGTCGAGTACGGGATCGGCCTCCAGATAGCCCAGCTTGCTGGCCTCCTCGAACAACGCGTTATAGCCCTGTCCGGTCGCCTGCATGCGCGTCAGGATATAGTTGCAGGTGCCGTTCATCACCCCGATGACACGGGTGACCTCGTTGCCGGCAAGACCCTCGGTCAGGGTCTTGACCACCGGGATGCCGCCGGCGACCGCGGCCTCGAAGCGGATCACGCACCCGGCCTCTTCGGCGGCGGTCGCAAGCGCCTGCCCGTGATGGGCGAGCATCGCCTTGTTGGCCGTCACCACGTCCTTGCCGGCGGCGATCGCGGCCTCGGTGGAGGCCTTGGCCGGCCCGTCCGATCCGCCCATCAGCTCGACGAAGACATCTATGTCGTCGCGCCGGGCGAGGGCGACGGGGTCATCCTCCCATGCGTAATCGGCAAGCGACACGCCGCGATCCTTGTCGCGGGTGCGCGCCGAGACCGCGCTGATCGCGATCGGACGCCCGGCCCGCGCCGCCAGAAGCTCTGCCTTTTGCTGCACGATTCGCACGACGCCGGTGCCGACGGTGCCAAGACCGGCTATGCCAATGCGCAAGGGGATGGTCATGGCGCTCTCCGATCGTCGCTGCCGCGTGGTTGATCGGGGATGTAACGGGTTCGGAACGGCCTTGCAACGCGCAGACCCGGCCATCGGGGCGTGTTTTTCACCGGACCACGCCGGTTTGCATCCTGTCGCGGGTCGCGTCGTCGATCACCGGCCCGCCGAGCCGCGCCGCACGGGCGCGCAGACGCTCGGCGCGCGGGATCAGGTCGGGTGCCGCATCGGCCCCGGGGCCGGGCGGCGGCACGCGGCCGGTGATCTGATCTGCGGGGATCAGCGCGAGGTAGCCGGTGTCGCGCTGCGCCTCCGCGTCGGGCAGCGGCGGCAGATCCGTGCATCCTGCAAGTGCCGCGAGGACAACGGCGGCGAGTGCCGGGCATGTTGCAGGACTGATAGCCGGGCGGGCGGGGGCGCGCATGGGTGTGCTGTCCTCGTGAGACGGGCCTGATGAGACGGGCCTGATGCGGTCATGCCACGGTCGCGCGGGCCGGACAAGGCCGGGCCCCCCGGAGGCTTTGATCTGAACGGATGTTCAGTTAGCGTCAGCACATGGCGCGCACCCAAGGCTCTCACTCCGATATTACCGGCCCGCGTCTGCGCGCCGCGGCGCTTGCGCTGTTTGCGCGCCACGGCTTTGCCGCCGTGTCGATGCGCCGGATCGCGGCCGAGGTGGGGGTGCAGGCCGGTGCGCTGTATAACTACACGCCCGACAAGCAGACGCTGCTCTTCGATCTGATGCGCGCCCATATGGAGGATCTGCTGGCCGGATGGGACAACGAGGCGCGCACCGGCACTGCGCTGGAGGCGCTGGAGGCGTTCACCCGGTTTCATATCCGCTTCAACACCCGGCGCGCGGATGCGGTGTTCGTGTCCTACATGGAACTGCGCAACCTCACCCCGGAGAATTTCGCGGTGATCGAGGGGCTGCGGCGCGATTACGAGACCCGGCTGGAGACGATCCTGCGGCAGGGCGTCGAGGATGGCAGCATGACCGTGGCCGAGCCGCGCATCGCCAGCATGGCGCTGATCGCAATGCTGACGGGCGTGAACACGTGGTTCCGGGAGCATGGCCGGCTGTCACTGGCGCAGGTAGAGGCGGTCTACTGGAATATGGTGCGCAAATCGGTGGCCGGCTGACCGACCGGGACGGCGCAGCGCACACCCGCGCGATAAAACCGCGCGATGGACCCTGCGGGCGCACGACATCTGCCACGCGCCCGGGGACCCGGACCCGGGTCAGGTCCGCAGATAGGCGGCCATGCTGTCGTCCAGCGCGTCCTTCCACGGGGTGTGGTGCGCCGGGGCCTTCCTGCCCGTGAGCGGCGAGACATAGCCATGATCGCGGAATGTCATGATATTCTCTTTCTTGTGCTTTTTCCATTCGAAGAACGCCTGACAGGCGGCCTGCACGTCAAAGCTGGGGTAATCGGTCTCTGCCACCAGTTCCTTGATGTAGTCGCCCTGATACTGGATGCAGTCGGGATCGGTCTCGTTGTGGTCCTCGAGCGCCTGACGGTCTTGCCAGTCGGCGTCCATCGTCGCGCGGTCGGGGATCTCGATCTTGCCCATGATCGCGTCACGCGCCCACCATGCCTGCGCGTCGAACATGTTGAAGGTGAACCACTGGTCCTGCATCCCCAGGTAGAACATCTTGGGGTTGTTCACCCAGATCACCCCCTTGTAGAGATCGGTCGCGGCCAGCCGGTTGGCCGTTTTCAGGCGCAGATCGTCGGGCAGGAACGGAAAGTGGTGCCGGTAGCCGGTGCACAGGATGATCGCATCGACATCGCGCGTGGTGCCGTCCTTGAAATGCGCGGTCTTGCCGTCGATCTTCACCAGCGCAGGCACCTCGTCCCAGTTGTCCGGCCAGTCAAAGCCCATCGGCGCGCTGCGGTAGCACGAAACGATCGATTTGCAGCCGTATTTCCAGCATTGCGAGCCGATATCCTCGGCCGAGTAGCTGGCCCCCATGATCAGGATATCCTTGCCCTGGAATTCGCGGGCGTCGCGGAAATCATGCGCGTGCAGGATGCGGCCGTTGAACTTGTCGAAGCCGGGATATTCCGGGACATTGGGGATCGAGAAATGGCCCGTGGCCACGATCAGGTTGTCGAACTCCTCGACGGATTCGCGGTCGTTCTCGGTATCGCGGGAGGTGATTCGGAACGTGCCGCGCGCCTCGTCATACTGCACGTCGCGGACCAGCGTGTTGAAGCGGATCCAGTCGCGCACCCCGGCGTTTTCCACGCGGCCCTGAATGTAATCGAACAGCACCTCGCGGGGCGGGTAGCTGGCGATTTCCTTACCGAAATGTTCGTCAAAGCTGTAATCGGCGAATTCCAGACCCTCCTTGGGGCCGTTCGACCACAGGTAGCGGTACATCGAGCAATGAACCGGTTCGCCATCCTTGTCGAGGCCGGTGCGCCACGTGTAGTTCCAGAGGCCACCCCAGTTGCTCTGCTTTTCGAAGCAGACGATTTCGGGAATCTCCTCGCCGTTTGCCTTCGCGGATTGAAATGCGCGAAGCTGCGCCAGTCCGGACGGGCCCGCGCCGATGATCGCCACACGTTTCGCAGCCATGTCTGTCTCCCTTGCTGATGTTTCTTGATTGGTGCTTTTGGTCTGAACCAAAATCACCCTGCCCGTCCTTTCCTGTCAATAGGTTTTCACCACAGAAATAAATTATCTCCTGCAATGAAACATAGGTTGCTTTGATATCGGTCTGAAGAGTGGTAACAATTGGCATGGTCCCATCGAGTTTCGCGCATCGCATGGCCGTCACGTCGCTGTTTCCCAGCGATCCTATCGGCATGAGCGAACCGATCAGGATCGGATTTCTGGCCCCCCTGACCGGGCCGGTCAGTTCGTGGGGGCTGCCGGGACTGAACGGATGCCGCTTGTGGGAGGACTGGCTCAACCGCGCCGGCGGCATGTTGATCGGCGGGCGCCGCTACCCCGTGAGGATCATCCCGTTCGATTGCGGCTATGATCCCGACCGCGCCATGGAAGGCGCGCGCCATCTCGTCCTGACCGAGCAGGTGAGGTTTCTGATGATGCTGGGCGGCGATAGCTTCACCCCGCTGCGGGCGTTTCTTGCGCATCACAGGGTGCTGACCTCGACGCTGCTGCCAAGCGATCTGTCGCCCGATACCCGCTACCTGATCGCGCCGTCGGAGGTGCATCCGATCTACAACGTGACCGGGGTGGACTGGCTGGCGCGCGCCCGGCCGCATCTGACCCGCGTGGCGCTGTGCAGCCAGAAGGACGCGCTCGGGCTGCCGTCGATCGCCACCTATCGCGCCGCCTGCGAGGCCGCCGGGCTGGAGGTGGTTAAGGACGTGCAATACGCCCCCACGAGGACCGATGTCGCCGCCATCGTGCGACCGATGCTCGACGCCAAGCCGGATGTGCTGTGCTGGTGCACCAGCCTGACGCCGATGGTTCACGCGATGACGGAATATGCTTACGACAAGGGGTTCACAGGACAGATCCTGTCCTGCACGATGGACAACTACCAGCGGCTGGTCGCCCGTACCTCGGCCGAGTTTCTCGAGGGTGCGGTCTTTCAGTTTCCCGATTTCGATGACCCGGAACTGGCCCGCAAGGCGTTTTTTTTCAGCAGCCCCAGCACCTTCTTCAAGGAATACAACGCAAGATATCCGGGAAGCTGGAGCGCGGTCAGCTGGGAATATGTCGCCATCCTGGAAATCTGGCACGCCGCCGTCGAAAAGGTGTCCTCGGTGGCGTCGGCGTCCGTTCTGGCCACGATGAAACAGATGGACACGGTGACCCACGCCTTTGGCCCCGCGCGGTGGTGGGGCGAGACGATCTTCGGGATCGACAATGCGCTGATCGGGGATTGGCCGGTCGTCACGCTGCAGGAAGGCAAAGCCCGGATCGTGGAGTTCGGATCCATCCCCGACTGGCTGGAGGCGCATGAGCCGCTCTTGCACGCGCACATGGCGCGGCTTGGCCAGCTCTGGCACCAGCGGATCGAGAGCGGGCACCGCCCGACCGGTCTGGGCATGCGGGATGTCCCCGAGTGAGCGCCGTCAACTGCTGTGCAGAAAAAGCTGCTGTTCCTCGATGAGATGCAGCTTGGTGATTTCCACTGCGGCCTCGACATCGCGCGTCGCGATGGCGTTGAACAGGGAATTGAATCGCGTCTGATAGGCTTGGATCCGGTCCGGCGTCAGGTGCTTGCGCATCAGCGCCGTGCGGAAACTCTGGCGGCAGACCTCGATCGTGAGCTCGTAGCAGGATTCGAGCAGCGGATTGCGCGTGGCCTTGGCGATGCTGCGATAGAACTCTTCCTCGCAGCGCGTGAATTCGTTGAGATCGGTGCGCACGGCCTCGATGCTGGCGACCGTCCGGGCGAGCGTGTCAAGCTCTCTCGGTGTCATGTTCATGACCGCAAGGCGGATCATCTCGGGCTCGATGATCGACCGCACGATGAGATGGTCGAGCGGGCTTGTACGCTCTCCGATGGAGCCGGGCAGGGGGGCGTCGGGGCTGCCCGACTGGTAGATCACAAAGCTGCCGCTGCCTTGCCGGCGGCGCACCATCTTCCGGGTCTCGAGCACGTCCAGCGCCTCGCGCAGCGTGTTGCGGGACACCCCGAGTTCCACGGCCAGCGCGCGTTCGCTGGGCAGGCGCGAATCGGTGGGATAGTCGCCCGCGTGGATCCGTGCGGTCAGCGTCTCGACGACGATGCGCACCGTCTCGCCAAGGGTCTGACCGATCTCGATATCTGCCTTGACGGTCCTGGTCATGGGTCGGTCATCCTTCCGGGCGCTGAGCCCCTGCACTATGCGACCCGGCGGGATGATCCGCAAGCTGGCCCGGCGCGACAAAAGAACCCCGGCCAAAGCCGGGGTTCGCTGGCCGCATTGCCTGTCAGCCGCGCGGGATGCTGTCGGCATGGGTGACCACATCCGGATCCAGACCCCAGAGCTTGGCGTCGAGCCCGTCGATCTGGTCGTCCTCGCTGACGCTCATGCCGATCGTGTTCTCGAGGATCAACGACAGGATCAGCGCCGTCACGGCACCCGCCCCGACGCAGGCCCCGATGCCCACAAGCTGCATGACAAGCGAGATCTCACCATGCTGGAACGCATAGGCGCCCTCTTCGAATCCCAGATAGCCGCCGCGCGGTGTCCCCGCCTTGAAGATCCCGAGCGCCACCATGCCGAACGACCCGGCCCCCAGAAACAGCGGAAACAGCTTGTGCTCGTCGATGCCGCGCTTGAGCGTGAATTCATAGACGACATAGGCCGCCAGGGGCGCTGCAAGCCCGATGATGAAGGCCTGCCACGGCATGTAGACGTCAAAGCCTGACGCGCCCGCGACATAGCCGGCGAGCGGCCCCAGCAGCGTGTAGGCATAGTTGCGAGTGGCAGAGGCCAGGATCAGCCCGGTGATCGCGCCCCCGGCCCAGACCAGCGCGTAGTTGTTGATGGCGATGCCCACGCTGGTATCCGCCATGGTCACGCTGACGGCCAATGCCTGCGGGTCAAAGAAGAAAAGGCAGGACAGGATGACCATCGGCAGCCCCGCGAAGATCAGCAGCAGCCCTGGTGCCGCCAGCCCGATGCTGGAGCCGAGATAGGCCGCGACCCGCGGATGCGGTGTCATCATGCCCGGCCGC
This sequence comes from Roseovarius sp., assembly GCA_041685435.1. GTDB lineage: Bacteria > Pseudomonadota > Alphaproteobacteria > Rhodobacterales > Rhodobacteraceae > Roseovarius. The sequence continues at coordinate 1,204 of JAWLFT010000109.1, read as the reverse complement.
GCCTTCAGCCGCAGAGTGAAGACCAACGCCATGCCGGCCGGGAACATGTAGACGAAGCCCACGCCGAAGAAATCGTGGAACCCGGCATTGGTCAGCGGTCCGACCGATCCCCATGTGGCGTAGCTCAGAAACGACGAGGCGATCGTGGCCACCACGCAGGTGACGTAGAATGCCGAGGCCTTCATGCGTTCCGAGACCGCGAAATGCAGCAGGATATTGATGATCCCGGCAAACACCGCAAGAAAGAACACGAAGATCTGGAAGGTGTTGAGACCGGGAAAGATCGCCGGATCGACGGTCTGCGCCACCGCGTTGGTCATCCCGCCGCCAAGCCACCAGTCATTGATGGAATCCATCATCGTGGCGCCTTCCATGATGTAGTATTGCGACGCCCAGATCCCGAACCCGATCATGTAATAGGTCGCAAAACCGAGGAAGAAGCCCATCGTCTTCTCGATGGTGGAGTTGAACAGGTTCTTGCGCCGCGACGTGCCCGCATCGATCAGAAGCAGGCCCACCACCACGAGGATGGCCCCCACCGTGCCCGAGGCATAAAGCAGGTTCTGAACCAGTGAGTTCAAGGTGACTTGTTCCGCGTAGAATGCGGCGGCTTCGGGTGTCATGTCGAATTTCCTTTCCCTGTCATGTGATGGCGATCATGTCGCCTTTTTCGTTTTGCGCCGCCGGCTCTGGCGATTGCCGCTTGTGAGCAACCAATTCAAACCTTCCGAACCTCGCAGAATGGCGTGGTCGCAGGATGATTGAAAATTGGTACTTTTCAAACAAAAAATTTAATTTTAAGAAACTTTGTTTCTCAGAGAAGCTTTCGATGGTGCCGTCGGTTTTGGGACCAGTGCTGGAAAAGAACCAATTTTCAACACGACCCAGACCACAGGACAGAGAAACGCCCAAATTTTGACCGCAGGGCTGCAGGGCTGCTCAGTCATGACCGGCACGCCCGGACTCGGCCCGGCGTGTCGGGATGTGAAATTTTGGCATTGACTGATAGGAATAAAAATTGAGTATTGGGAATAACACGAAGCACCAACCCTTGAGAGGACTTTCGCGATGTCACTGGACGATGCTGGAACTTGGAAAACGGTCACCGGCAAGGGGCGGCACACGCCGAAGGGGCGTCAGCTCGAGGATGGGGCGTGGGACGAGGTGCGGGGGCTTCTGGGCGCGGGGACGCGGCGGCGCGATC
>JAWLFT010000108.1:0-7923 GCA_041685435.1 Roseovarius sp. | reverse complement strand
CGTGCCTTAACACTGATCATGCCGCCATTGAAGAGGCCTTGCGGATATCCGCTTTGAGCATGGCCCGCCGATGATCGGATCGCGGCTTTTCACGCTAAACGATCCGAAAATCACAAACGAGGTGGCCGGCCTGCCATGATCCGAAAAGAAACGGGCCGGAACCTGGCCTCCGTCTGCTTATCCTCGGCAGGTGTCATTCGTTGCCGATCCGCGCGATTTTTGACACGCACGGAATTTCGTTCTGGAAAATGCAGATTGAAAAGGCGACAAGGACACGCAACGTGGCTTGCCCTGAAAAGTGGTATGCCATCGCAAGATGATTGAGGCAGAAGCATGGCACAGGACCGCGACAATCGCGGTAGATGGTTCAACGTCCGTCCGCCGCAGAACAACCAGCAGATACGATGGAACGCAGGCTATGCGATCATTGCGATTTTCGGCGTTTTTCTGTTGCAGGGCCTGATCATGGATCTGCAGCGCACCGACCAGATCCCCTTTTCGGAGTTCGAGAAGCAGCTTGACGCGGGGAACATCGAGCGCGTCACCGTCGGCTCCGAAACGCTGGACGGCATCTACTCGGAGCCCGTCGATGGCAAAACCGAGTTCGTGACCCGTCGCGTGCAGGGCGATATCGTCGACCAGCTTGAGGAGGCCGGCGTCGAGTATGACGGCAAGGTCGAAACCGACTTCTGGACAGGGATCCTGTCATGGATCATTCCGCTGGGGATCTTCTTCGCGCTCTGGTACTTTGTCATCCGCCGGATGATGCAGCAAGGTGGGCCGGGCGGACAGCTCATGCAGATTGGCAAGTCCAACGCCAGGGTGAGCTACGAGCAGGACACAGGCACCAGCTTCGAGGATGTCGCCGGCATCGACGAGGCGCGCGAGGAACTTGAAGAGCTGGTCGCCTTCCTGAAGAACCCGCAGGACTACGGGCGGCTGGGTGCGAAAGTGCCCAAGGGCGTGCTGCTGGCCGGGCCGCCGGGCACAGGCAAGACGCTGGTTGCGCGCGCCATGGCCGGCGAAGCTGCCGTGCCGTTCTTCTACATCAACGGTTCGGAATTCGTACAGATGTTCGTGGGCGTCGGAGCTGCACGGGTGCGCGACCTGTTCAAGCAGGCAAACGAACACGCCCCGGCGATCATCTTCATAGACGAGTTGGACGCGCTCGGGGCCGCGCGCAACAGCCAGCCGGGCATGGCCGGCGGTGGCAATGACGAGAAAGAGCAGACGCTTCACCAGCTTCTGGTGGAGCTCGACGGGTTTGACCCGACATCCGGCCTACTCGTGCTGGGGGCCACAAACCGTGCCGAGATACTTGATCCCGCGCTTTTGCGCGCCGGCCGCTTCGACCGTCACATTAGCGTCCCGCGGCCCGACAAGAAGGGCCGCATCGATATTCTCCGTGTGCACGCCCGCAAGGTGAAACTCGCCGATGGCGTCGATTTCGAGGCGATCGCCCGGCTTACAGCAGGATTTTCCGGCGCCGATCTGGAGAACCTCGTCAATGAGGCGGCATTGCTGGCGACCCGCCGCGAGGCCGACGCGGTCGAGCAGGTCGACTTTACCGCCGCCATCGAGCGACTGGTCGCCGGGTCGGAGAAAAAGAACCGCCCCATGTCGGAGGAAGAGCGCGTGCGCGTTGCATATCACGAGCTGGGCCACGCCTATCTTGGGCTTTCGCTGCCCGGAGCTGATCCGGTCCAAAAGGTCTCCATCGTGCCGCGATCCATTGGCGCGCTCGGCTATACGTTGCAGCGGCCCATCGGTGACCGGTTTCTGATGACCCGCTCGGAACTGATCGACAAGATCACCGTCCTGCTCGGCGGGCGCGCGGCCGAAGCGGTGTTCTTTGAGGACATCTCGACCGGTGCGACGGACGATCTGCAAAAGGTCACGCAGATGGCCCGCGCCGTGGTGGCCAAGTACGGCATGACCGAGACGTTGGGTCTGATGGCGTATGACAACGATCAGCATACGCAGGGCGGGCTGCCACAGGCGCTGCAAAAGCGCGATCACGGTGACGAGACGGCGCGGCTGATCGACGAGACCTCCCGGAAAATCGTCGACGACGCCTATGCCCGCGCCAAGGACATGATCGAGAAGGCGCGCAGCCGGATCGACACCGTCGCCCAGCATCTGCTGGAAGTGGAGACGCTAAGCGAAAGCGAATTGCGCAGCCAGCTCGCGCCGGAGCGTTCCACCTGACCTTGGCGACTGCACGCTCATGGCCTCGTTGCCGAAAAAGCCCGCAACCTTGATCGTAATGATCCGGTGGCCGTAACAGCCCAAGAGCGGATTGCGTTCAATCGGCTTCATATCCTGCGGCCTTGAAGAAGTTGTAGCATTCCTCGTCGCTGACGAGATCACAGACGTGACCGACCACGCGCCAGAGGTCGTCATATGTCCGCGCGGCTGCTCTGCGGATCAGGGCCTTGAGTTTAGCAAATGCCATTTCGATCGGGTTCAGATCGGGACTGTAAGGCGGCAGGAACAGAAACCATGCGCCGACAGCCTTCATTGAACATCGTTTCCCTGGCCACGCTCTGCCTGTCGCGCCGAAGGATTTCCCGGAACGTCAAGTAAGTCTTGAGCATCCGTGACCGGGCTGTTTTTCCAAACAGAGGTCCAACCGTCTCAAAATCTGAACCATTATCTCAGGCCTGCGCCAGACCCGAAGGGCGGGTTCCCGGTTGCACCGACACAGTATTGTTTTCGTATCACGTTCACGTAATATTCCATAGCCGAGGTATTGTTCGACCCGTCAATTGATGCGGGTTAATGCCGAGGCCATACGGCTCGTGTTCACCTTTGATCCAATGCAAACGGATGCAGGGATTGAAAGAGGACACATGGCCAAGGATCAGTCGCAGACAAATATCACCGATCTGGTGCGCCAGACACAGGCCCTATTAAGCCCGAACGGGGCAGCCGCGCCCCAGATCGAGCAAGTCATGGAGATGCAGGAGGGCATGCTCAAACAGGCCGAGGCGTTCAACCGACACTGGATCGAACGCCGCCAGAAAGCGGTCGATACAGCGCTTGAGGCCATGAACGAGATGCAGTCGGGGGACAAAACGGACCCTGCCGCGGCCATGCGGGCAATTGCCGACTGGCAGCGCGGATCGTTTGAGCGCCTCACTGAAGACCTGCAGGAATGGACGGCCATGTGGATGAAGGCCACGCAATTGGCTGCTACGGCGCAAAACGACGCAGCATCATCCGACGACGGCAAGGCGACCAAGGCCAAGGGCCAGTCCGCCTCGTCCGGGTCCAAATCGGATCACGCGACGCCGGTGTGATTGGCGGCAGATCGCCCTGTCGGCGCGCCTTGCAGACCCTCGACACGGCCAGAGCGCCTCACCTCCTGATCCTGGCTCATGCCGGGAAATGCCATCCGGCGGCGGGTGAGACATCCAGCGCATTGGCGGTACCGGACGAAAACGCAACCAGAAGGAGAAAACACCATGTCCATGCTCAAGGTGATCGAAGTCCTCGCCGAATCCGACAAGAGCTTCGAGGACGCCGCGCAGAAAGCCGTGACGCAAGCTGCCAGTTCGGTGCGCAACGTCAAATCGGTCTACATCAAGGAGATGAACGCCGCGGTCGAGAATGACCGGATCACCAGTTACCGGGTGAACGCCAAGATCACCTTCCTGCTTGATGGACAGGACGCGCGTTAATACCGTTTCAGGCTCTGCCATATTATCCGCCCTGCCACCTGCCGGGCGGGTTTTTGCTTGGTGCACTGTCGCGCGCGCGATGCGACGCTCACACCGTCTGACCGACCGCCAGCGGCAAGGGGCTGCCGCCAGGGACCGGCTTTGAGCCCAGCAGGTCCGATGGCACCCGAAAACTACAAAATCAAGAAGGGGCCATCTTCTCTCGGTGCATCCAACGCGGACAAAGCCTGTATGGGCAGAGTTTGACCAGATCGCGGGAGCCGACAACCCCATCGAAAAAACGAGGCAGCTACGGGAATTCCGAGTGCGATGTCTGAAATCGTCACCTTCGCGGGCGACTACAAAGCCTTCATCGCCCTGGCGTTGATCATCGCGCTTTTTGCGGTGATGATGCGGGAGGTCTATCCGCCGGAGGTATCCGCCGCGGGATTTGCCGCACTTTTCGTGGCACTCGGCTATGTCGGCCCGGACGAGTTGCTGTCCGTCTTTTCCAACCCAGCACCGTTGACCATCGGGGCGATGTTCGTGCTTTCGGGCGCGCTGGTTCGGACGGGCGTCCTCGAATCGCTTTCGGAAGTCGCGATCCGACAGGGGAAGAGCCGGCCCAAGCTTGCGTTTGGCATTATCCTCGGCGCGACGATGGTGACCTCCGGCTTTGTCAACAACACGGCGGTCGTACTGATGCTCATTCCGGTGGTGGTCCGTCTTGCCCTCGCGCTTGGCGTGGCACCCACCCGGCTGCTCATGCCGTTGTCCTACGTCGCGATCCTCGGCGGGACCTGCACGCTGATCGGCACCTCGACCAACCTGCTGGTGGATGGCGTGGCCCGCCAGCAGGGTCTCGAGGCCTTCAGCATCTTCGAAATCACCCCCATTGGCGTCTTCGTCGCACTGGCGGGGGGCCTGACGCTGGCCCTTCTGGGGCCGTGGCTGCTGCCCGACCGTGGCACCAGCGATCCCGACCAGCTGATGGGAGAGACGCATTTCCTGTCCGAGGCGATCATTGCCGACGAGAAACACGCCGGCCCGACACTGGCTGATGTCGGGCCCCTGAACCGATCCGGCGTCAAGGTGATCTCGATACGCCACGACGAAAAGACGCGGAAGGATCCGCCGCAGGACCATCCCGTCGAGGAAGGCGACAAGGTGGTCTTCCGCGCGCGTACCTCCGAACTTCTTACGATGCATGAAGATGACGGTTTGACGGTGGGTCTGGACCCTGACGCGATCACCGGGGACGAGCCCGTGACGGTCGAGGTCGTCGTGTCCCCGCACAAGGCGACACCCCGGCGCGACCTGGGCCGCATGTCGCTTGGACAGCGCTACGGCGTGCGGGTTCTGGGTGCCAGCCGACCCGAGAACGACCTTGAGCCGGAGCTTGAAGACATCCAGCTGCGCCCTGCCGACAAGCTGCTGCTGCAAGGGCCCTCGGATGCGTATCGCATGCTCGCCGACGAGGCGGAGCTGGTCTCCGTCAGCCGTCCTACCGCCCGGGCGTTCCGTCGCACACGCGCGCCCATTGCCCTTGCGGCCGTCGCGGCGGTGGTCGGGCTGGCCGCGGTTGGCTTGTTCGACATCGCGACGCTTGCGATCCTCGCGGTCTGCGCCATTCTGGTGCTGCGCTGCATCGATACCGACGAGGCCTGGAGCGCCATCGACGGTTCGATCCTGGTGCTGATCTTCGCCATGCTGGTGATCGGCATCGGACTTCAGAACGCGGGCACGGTCAAGCTTCTGGTCGACGGCATGTCAGCGCTGATTACCGATTTTCCGCCGTTCTTCGCGCTGTTGTCGATCTATCTGCTGGCCTCGATGCTGACCGAAACGGTCACCAACAATGCGGTCGCCGTGGTCTTGACGCCGATCGCCATCGGCATCGCGGACACCATCGGGCTTGATCCCAGAGCGTTGGCCATGGCGATCATGTTCGGCGGGTCGGCGAGCTTCGCCACGCCCATCGGCTACCAGACCAACACGCTGATCTACGGCGCGGCGGATTACAGGTTCACCGACTTCCTGAAGATCGGACTGGTGATGAACCTCGTGGCGGGGGTGACGGCATGCGCCGCGATCGTCTGGATGTTCGTGTGAGGTCAGGGGGGGATGCCAGGCAGATCGGAACCCGCATCCCGGACCTAGAGGCCGCGCCCCGCAGAGAGCGGAGGCGGCAAGGCCGGTCGACGCGCCCGCAGGGCCCGGTGCCGGACGGATCGAAAACCTCTTTGCAGCTTGAAAAGCGCGCGCGGCGAGCCTTTGTCGATGGTGCTGGATTTCGTAGGCTGATCGCATGACTATAGAAATCGCCATCGTTCTGACCGTTCTCGTCGTCGCCTTCGGGCTCTTCATCTCGGGAGCGCTGAAACCGGACCTCATCGCCATGCTGGTCCTGGTAAGCCTCGTCATGTCGACCGTGATCGATCCGGCGGAGGCCTTCACCGGGTTCAGCAGCTTCGCGGTGATCGCGATTGCCGGGCTTATGGTCATCGGCGAGGGGCTCGTGAAGACCGGTGTGGTCAAATGGGTGGCACAGCAGCTTGCTCGCGTCATACGTCGCAACTACAACCGGTTGTTGTTTGTGAATACGGTCGTGCCGGGCGTGCTGTCGGGATTCGTCAACATCGTCGCCGCCGCCTCGTTTTTTGCCCCGGTCATTCTGCGCCTGTGCAAGCAGATGAAGGTTCCGCAGTCGAAGATCCTGCTGCCAATGGCCTGCACGGCGCTGCTCGGAGCGAACCTTACCCTGATAGGGGCAGCGCACAACCTCGTTGTGGATAGTTTTCTCATAGCCGAGACTGGCACCGGCTTCGGCTTTTTCGAGTTCACCATCGTGGGCGTCGTGCTGGTCGCGGTGGCTGTCGTCTACATCTTTCTGGTCGGCCAGCGGCTGTTGCCCGGTGAGCGGACTGCGCCCGAGCCGACCGAGGTGCCGGAGACAGTTGATCTGGCCGAAATCTACGGTCTCGAGCATCGGCTGTTCGAGCTTTGGGTCGCGGCAGCGGAGGACGAGGAGTCGGAAAAGAAGATCTCTTCCTTCGGCCTGGAGGAGGCCGGGCTCGGTCTTATGGCGCTGGTCCGGGGCGGCGAACAGCTTATCAGACCGGACGCGGACACCTTCATCGAGGACAACGATACGCTGCTGGTGCTCGGGCACGAGGAGGCGGCAGAGCGCTTTGCCGAGTCCCACCATGCGATCACCTTCATGGGACCGCCGGAGGTCGAGGAAGACCACCCTGTCAGCACCGCCGAACTGGCCGAGGTGGTGGTTCCTCCGCGGTCGCCCGCGGTTGGCAAGAAGATCTCCGACCTGCATCTGCCAGACAAGTTCGGCATGAGTGTGATCGCCTACTATCGCCATGACAGGCCCTATCGCACCAACGTCCAAGAGGCAGAATTGAAGGAGGGAGACAGTCTGCTGGTTTACGGCCCGAGAGAGAAGATGCGGGAGTTCGAGCCCGAAAAGAAGCTGCTTATCTACTTCAAGCCGGGTGTGGCGGAGGTCTCGACACACCTGAAGAAGAAGGCACCGCTCGCTGCCGCCATCCTGCTTGGCGTCATCCTGGGCGCCGCGCTTGGCTTCATGCCAATCGCGGCGACGGCGGTTGCCGGCGCCGTCGCCATGGTCCTGGTCGGCATTGTGCCATTGAAGGAGGTCTATAGGGTGATCGACTGGCGCACCCTTGTGCTGATCGGGGGTATGTACCCGCTTGGCGTTGCGCTCAACAGCACCGGCGCGGCGGACCTGATCGGCGAAACGCTGATCGCGGCGATCGGCGGGTTCGGCCCGCTTGCCGTTCTCGCCGGGGTCGCCATCCTGGCCATGGTGCTGACCCAGCCGATGCATAACGCTGCGGTCGCCATCATCATGACCCCTATCGCGATAAATGCCGCCGAACTGATGCGGTCCGATCCGCGGCCCTTCGCCGTCACCGTGATCGTGGCGTGTTCCGCGAGCTTCATGATGCCTTACGGCCATCCGGCACCGCTCCTGGTGGAACAGCCCGGCGGCTATCGGGGCCGGGACTACCTCGCCTTTGGCGGCGGGCTCAGCCTGCTCGTCCTCGTTGTGATTGTTGCGCTCATTCCCTTTCTCTGGCCACTCTAGTTCCTTGATCAACCATAGCACCAGCGCGGGTCCATGCGATGATCTGGATTGAGGATGGATGTCCTCGGGCATGGTATCGGCGTGAGACTGTGACCAGAAGCGGCTCACACAGGTGTCAAGGGACAACCACTTTCACCA